>NZ_JAVRID010000020.1:0-1876 GCF_031846205.1 Alteromonas sp. W364
GAGGGAGTGAGTTGATGCGTTTGTTATGTTGTTTCGGTTTGATGTGGTTTTGATAAAACATTCCATGTTTCCTTGCGATAACCATTTAAGTAAAACAATACTCGTTTGAAGTTGATACAGCAACTGAAGGTTAGTAGCGTGGACCAAACAGTCGATGCTCGCGAACCCGAAAATAACTCACTAAAAACAGATGAAAGGGACTTTTGAAAGAACGAGCTTACGCAGTCGCTAACCTAGAACAAGTAGATTTAACACACTAAATCAACTATTGAATTAGTTGAAAATTTGGCTAAGTCATTTTTGTTTTTTAAATGAAATGCCCAATAGTTGTATATCAAATTTCCATCTGAATTTAGTTTTCTTGGTTGCGTCAAGAATTTAACCCCAACTCCGCTTAGTTGTGAAGTGGGTGTTATTTTAAAGTCCTTGGAAGTGACCTGTTTTGCAAATACGATTGCAACCTCATTAATCACATCTAATTCCAGTACTTTAAACTTAGTACTATTAGCCATTATTTGTTATGGATACAAACATAACACCCCGCATAACGGGCAGCATTGCGTGCACCCGCACGTAATGGTGTCCCAGCGACCGAAGGGAGTGCGTTTATGCGATTGTTAGCACAGGTTGATTTAACTTGGTTTTGATAAAACATTCCTTGTTTCCTTACGATAACCATTTAGGTAAAACAATACTCGTTTGACGCTGATACAGCAACTGAAGGTTAGTAGCGTGGACCAAACAACCAATGCTCGCGAACCCGAAAATAACTCATTAAAAACAGTTGGGAGTGACTCTTGAGAGAACGAGCTATAGCGATAGTTATTTGTTAGTTGCCCCAGTTTTCATCCAGAATATCTCTTCTTTTAGCAGCATATTCCTCTTCTGAAAGTAACTCATCTTTGTATAGCTGTTCAATTTCCCTTAACCTTTCACCATAGTATTTGGGTTTATTTTCGTTAATTTCCATTAGCTTGTTTTCTGCTTTCAATTCGTGGACCGTTACTAGATGTGGAAGGTCTTTTTTCGAGAAAATCGAATTTCTGTATGCTTGGTAAGCAAACGCAAAAACAAGGAAAGAAAAAATGATGAATACAATTTTAATAATTTCTGGGGGGTCGAAAAAAAATACAATTGAGATTATAAAAATTAACATGATCACAAAACCTATTAAAAGCAAGGTTGAGTTAAATCTGGAAATTTTCGTTTTAGACCTTCCTTTCACCATACTTTAATCCTTTTAATAAAATACACAGCTAACACCCCGCATAACGGGCAGCATTGCGTGCACCCGCACGTAATGGTGTCCCAGCGACCGTAGGGAGTGCGTTTATGCGATTGTTAGGTTGCCTGGATTTTTTGAGGTTTTGATAAAACATTCCATGTTTCCTTGCGTTAACCATTTAAGTAAAACAATACTCGTTTGACGCTGATACAGCAACCGATGGTTAGTAGCGTGGACCAAACAGCCAATGCTCGCGAATCCGAAATTAACTCATTAAAAACTGATGGGAGTAACTCTTGAGAGAACGAGCTTTAACTAATTTTTATCATCTCGAGATTCGTCTAATTTAAAGTCCAGCCTAACTTCTAAGTCTTTTTGCACAACCGCTACTCCATCTACAAATTTCGGTTTGTACTTCCAGCTTGCTACCTCTCTTATCGCTGACCTATTGAAAACTTTATCAGGAGAAGCATCAATAACTTTTATATTTATCGGGTGTCCGCTCTCGTCTATATCAAACATCATTGTTACCCAGCCCTTAGCAGGCTTTGATATCGTATCAACTTCAAGCTTTCCGACTGGTGTTGAAGTACAACTAATTAGGAATAATAAGCAAACACCAAAGGTTGTGTTTTTAAATAAATTCATACA
>NZ_JAVRID010000021.1:0-1686 GCF_031846205.1 Alteromonas sp. W364
AGTCACAAGGAGAGGTTAGGTGTTAATCAAAGAACTAGCTCAATTACAGTTACAGAAGAAATTGATTTCTGTAGATCGAGATTGTCATGATGAAGAATTAACGGGAATAATAATATCTGCAAATGATTCATTTGTTTTATTTCAAGAGATTACTGAAGATGGTGTTTTTGATGGTTTTACTATTTTCGAAACAACCCAAATAGATGAAGTATATTGGGGAAATCGAGAACACGAATCTATAGCTGCACTAATAAATAAAGATATATCAGTAGTTATCCCAAAACTTGACTCTGAAACTTTTAGCGATGCTGTAATAGAACTCAGTAAACTATATTCAAATATTTGTATTTTTAAATATCATGATGAAGACACATTCTCTATTGCTACAATAAACTCTTATGATGATGACTGGTTAAATATTTCTACTTTCGGACCAAAGCGCTCTTTATCTCGTATGGAGAAAATCATGAAATCAGACAGTATTTCAAGAGTATCTGTTGATTCTCCTTATCAAAAAAATATCGAAAAGTTGCATCAAAGTGACTTATAACAAGCTATTCAAGACGGACGCTAAACAGTTGGCTAGCTTCGTACCTCGCAATTTTAGTCAACAATTTATCGCCGCTTAATAGGGCGTTATATGCTAAGTGGTACAGGTGTTTCACTGTGGAAATTGGTTTATACTTTGAATCGGTAATGTATTTAATTGGAGGAGCTAATGAAAATCGACTCTCTTACTACAAACGAAAAGGTTGTTTTGGCGCAGCAGCTTTGGGATTCAGTTGTGGCTAATGAGGACTCTTTGGAAGTTTCAGCGAATCAGAAAGCTGAGTTAGGCAGAAGAGTCTCAGAGTTTGAATCTGATGGAAATACTGGAAACCCATGGGCATCAGTTAAAACGAGGATTCTAAATAAATAATGTTTGAAAACGTAAGGATACGACCAGAGGCAGAATTGGACTTGCAGGATGCATATTCTTATTTCGAACAATGCAGAATTGGCTTAGGGGCTGATTTTATGGAATGTGTGCAAAGTGCATTGGCAAAGATTTCCTCAGATTATCAGCATTATCCCTTAGTTTACAAATCTATTAGACGCATCTTAGTTCGGCGTTTTCCTTATGCTGTATTTTTTAAAAAAGTTAACGATATCATTATCGTGTTTGCTGTTCTGCATTGTGCGAGAAAGACAATGACTTGGCGTGCACGCACATAACAAAAACATAAACCGGATGCTGGCAAGAGCGGCCATCACCGGTTATGTAAAGTGTTAGCTATCAAAAGGAGGCATTGATGGATACAGAAACGATGGTACGTATATTGAGCCTGATAATGATTCTTGGCCTTTCTATTCCAAGCATGACTTTCGGCTATCTTCTCGTGATTAGGAATAAACTAGAATTATTGCCTGGCGTAAACGAATCGAATTTTTCCAATCCTAAAGCCTATGCAAAGTCAGTTGGCTACCTTCTAGGTCTGATTGGTATGTTTTCGGGTGTTGTTGGAGTTGTTTGGTTTGCAGGATTTGCAACGATATCTAACATAGTAGTGTCGTTTTACATCCTTACAATAATTGCAGTACCTTGTTTATACATTATTCATCGAAATTCCAGTAAGCCGACGAATGATAGCTAACAAAAAGTTGAAGACGGACAAAAACGAGAGCGGTTTTCGCCGCTTAACTGGG
>NZ_JAVRID010000022.1:0-1501 GCF_031846205.1 Alteromonas sp. W364
TATAGTCGTTCAACCTTTTCAATCTATACTTAGATTGGCTTGGTTATGTACTCTTTGCATACGAACATGAGGCAGTTAACATTTTATGAACTCCGCTTTCTTTTCGATGCATCGAGTATCTTTACTCAAAACGAATACTCAGGGCTTGCTTTAAAACGCTGTCTATATTCTCTTCGAAGGGTAAGGAATACATAACAAATTTCACTACGAGGAGATTTGTAATGAACAACATTAAACGTAAATTTGCAGTTCATATAGGGCTAGATTGGGCAAACAAAAAGCACGATGTTTGCGTGCAGATAGGTGACAGCAAAACACGTAGTTTTGAAGTCATCCCTCATTTACCTGAAGCGATTGATACATGGCTACATAAGTTACATGTTGAAACAAAGGGCGATATAGCAGTCGCAGTTGAGTTAACGAAAGGTCCTATCGTATACGCATTACAAAAACACAGCTTCGTTACAGTATTTCCTATTCATGGACTGACACTGTCTCAATATCGCAAAGCATTGTATCCAAGTGGCGCTAAAGATGATCCAATGGATGCAGAATTAGCATTGGATATGATGCTGAATTATCCCGATAAAGTAAAACCGCTTAAACCGAGCAGTGGTGATTGTCGTGCGTTGGCTTTGCTAGTTGAACAGCGTCGCGCACTCGTCGACGATAGGCGCAGCAATGCAAACAAACTTATAAGCGCGCTGAAGCAATACTATCCGCAGCCTCTAGAGTGGTTCTCTCATAGAGACAGTGAGCTATTCTGCGACTTTTTAATCAAATGGCCTACGCTAGAATCAGTCAAACGTGCAAGAAATATAACGATTGAAAAGTTTTTTATGGCGCGCGGCGGTAACTCGCTTTCCAACATTACTAAACGGGTCGAAGGGATTAGCTCCGCTGTACCATTAACAGAAGACAATAGCGTTATTCTACCCCACAAGATGCTAACGATAGCGCTATGCAAACAGATATTGACACTTATCCAAAATATCCGAGTGTACGACAAGCAGATAGCTTTATTGTTTAAGAGCCTTCCCGATGCTGAGTTGTTTGAATCTTTGCCAGGTACAGGGCCATGTTTAGCGCCCAGACTTTTAGCCGCTTTAGGTGAGGATAGAACTCGGTTTAATAATGCTCAGGAAATTCAAAACTATGCTGGCTTATCTCCTGTAACAGAGCGAAGTGGTCAAAAAAGCTGGGTGCATTGGCGATGGCAATGTTCAAAGTTTATCAGGCAAAGTTTTATTGAATGGGCTGCTAAAAGCGTAGGCATATCATATTGGGCCGGTCTTTATTATGCGCAGCAAAGGGCAAAAGGAAACACTCATCAATCAGCAGTAAGGTCTTTAGCTTACAAGTGGGTTCGGATTCTATATAGGTGTTGGAAGACCAAAACGCCATATGATGAGTCTAAATATTTAAAGGTACTGAGAGAACGAAATTCTCCGCTTTTAGCAGCATAAATTACTTGTTGAACGACTCAGGGCATGAAGCGGAC
>NZ_JAVRID010000024.1:0-997 GCF_031846205.1 Alteromonas sp. W364
ACGAAATCACAATGAAGAATTGGAACGAAGTTAAAGAAGAATTCGAAACAGACGGTTCGCTTCGAGATATTTACGTTGAGGGAGTTAATTCGTCTGTTTGGGATAGCTTTATAAGCTACTTGAAGGGCTCGAGTTACAAAATTGAATTCTTTCATGGTGATGAGAAGCTAAAGCTTCCCGAAAGTCTAAGCTCTATAAAAAAGCTACAAGAAACAGACCCAACTACGGTTCATATATGGGTTAAAGAAGGCATTCAAATCAACTGCCATTTTTTTATAGACTCTGAGATCGAGCTAGACTTGTCTCCGTATGATGTACAAAATGAACATGCGTATCTTGATTTAATTGTGTTTCTTAAATGGGTAGCGTCTTCTCTCAAAAGACCAGTGAAGTTAACCCAGGAGGGTATGCAGGATAATATAATATTAAATGTTAACTAGAAAATCGTATAACCAGGCCATCAAAAGCGACGCCAAAAAACGGCGCGCCTTATGGCAACGTTATGAGTGTGATTGAAAAGCTGTTCAAATGGACTTGTAGGCTCATTGGTCGAAGTTACGTAAAAGAAAGTGTAGAGCTAGTTGTGATGCTTTGGGTTGTATCTTTAGTTATAGCCTTGTTAATTGCTGTGCTGGTGTTAATAATTTGGTTCGATATTGGCTTATCGTTAGAGTATATAAGTGTTATTTTTTCTGGTGCATTATTCTTCATTGCTAGTGTTTTATATTTCGGTCTTGTATTTAAATTGAGAAAACTTTTAGTAAGTGATTAGAGCGCTAGCTCTTTCTTTCAAAAATCACTCTCATCTTCCTGTCAGAAACGTTTTTTCGGGTTCGCGAGCATTCGTTGTTTGGTCCACGCTACCAACCTTCAGTTGCTGTATCAATGTCAAACGAGTATTGTTTTACCTAAATGGTTATCGCAAGGAAACATGGAATGTTTTATCAAAGCCACAATAAATCCAAGCAACATAACAAACGCATAAACGCCCTCCCTT
>NZ_JAVRID010000025.1:0-961 GCF_031846205.1 Alteromonas sp. W364
CCCCGCATAACGGGCAGCATTCCGTGCAGCCGCACGTAATGATGTCCCAGCGACCGAAGGGAGTGCGTTGATGCGATTGTTAGATTTGTGATGTTTTACGCGCTTTATAAACAACATCCATTGTCACCTTGCGTTAACCATTTAGGTAAAACATTACTCGTTTTGAGCAAAGACAACAACTGATTTATCTTAGGCGAAAACCAAACATGATGCGCTCGCGAACACGAGATGAAGTTTCTGACAAAAAGATGAGAGTGACTCTTGAAAGAACGAGCTTGCTCAAATGTGTCGCGACGAACTCAGATGCTGTTTAGCGAAGACCGGTGAGCAAATGCTCGCGAACATGGAGCACAGTTTCCGATTGATTAAACAGAGAGCAAGGAAAAAGGGAGAGCTTTAGCAAATACTAATGAGGCAATGACCAAACAAAAGTACGCTCGCGTCCCTAGAATCAAAATACTAACGAAGAAAGACGAAGAACGATTGGCCCTGTTGAAGTCGAAACTTGGCTAGTTAGTTTGTGCGCTATTAGCTTTTTGTTGCGTGCTTTTCTAGCACACTAACACCAAGTTAAGCGGTAAAAACCGCTCTTGTTTTTATCCGTCTTCAACGTTTTGTTATATGCCATTAGCTAAACAGTCCCCATGACTCACAAATCCCACCATGCTCAATTACAGTAGCAGAAGCTGTTTTTTGAACCTGAGTAACAAGCTCATAAGACAATATAGACTTAACGTTGAAAACCACGTAACCATCACACTCATCTTCTGGTTCGTATATCTCAATATTGCCAAATTCTTTTTCAAGTTCACTTAACGCATTTTTCGATGGCGGCCATGTTGCAAAATCAACGTTAAACTCTATTTCACACTGGCTACTGAAATCAAACCCTGTGCTTTCCAGTCGCCTCAATACATCACCATCAGCATCGCTCGGAAAATTCAATCAATACTCCTTGGCA
>NZ_JAVRID010000026.1:0-920 GCF_031846205.1 Alteromonas sp. W364
CACTAGGAACCAAGCCTAAGAAGCTCATTAACTGTCTTGGATGCTCAAATCGTGTTAGGTCTCCAAGCTCAGCAACCATACCGGCGGCCACGAGTAAGGCGACACCACGCATAGCTTGAACAGCTTTCACCACGGGGAAGTATCGCCACTGCATAATGTGATGAGCAAGCTGATTGTTTAGCCGTTCAAGGCGAGCAACCCGCTCACTAATGGTATTGAGGCTCTCTTGTAAGACAATGTGTTGAGCGGGGTGAGGTAGCACGAGTTCGGTTAGCCAACGTAAATGCTTAGCTGACCAGTTAGCGGTGCCTGGATAATTGATGTTATTGCGTAGCAGAAGGGCTTTTAATTGTCGCCTGGCATCATTTAAGTCACGCATCGCTATTTCACGAATGCGAGATAAGTCTCTTACTGCTTCATCTTCGGGCTCAGGCACATAAATAGGCGATACATCACAATTCTTAATAGCGTATGCCAATCTCAAGGCATCGCGCTTATCCGTTTTTACCTTATCACTTGGTTTCTTGGGAATAAGAGACGGCGCGACTACGTAACAAGGATGGCCGAGCGATGTAATGAGGCGATATATCCAATATCCACAAGGGCCGGCTTCGTACACAAAGTGCAAAGTGGCGTGCGGAAATTTCGATTCAAATTGTCGAATGAGTTTTTTAATGGATACTTTTGTGGTGGATATTCTGCCCTGTTGGGTAGCTTTACCTTGAAAACCGTCTTCAAGCGAAGCGACTTCAATAAACTCTTTATGGGTATCCAATCCTACAAAAACTATGTTATTTTTAGTCATGCTGACCTCCAGTATTTAATGGTTCGAACATTAATTATGGCTCTGGTCTCGTTTTATACGCAACTAACCCACGACATCTGGAGGTCAGTACCTAATGAAGAGTCATTATGTCTAT
>NZ_JAVRID010000027.1:0-914 GCF_031846205.1 Alteromonas sp. W364
ACTTCAGCTTCGAACTTAGTGTGTGGGTTGATTGAACCAGGCTTAGCCAATACTTGACCACGCTCTACGTCTTCACGCTTAGTACCACGTAGTAGAACACCAACGTTCTCACCAGCACGGCCTTCGTCTAGAAGCTTACGGAACATTTCAACACCAGTACAAGTCGTCTTAGTTGTATCTTTGATACCAACGATTTCTACTTCTTCACCTACTTTGATAATACCTTGCTCAACACGACCTGTTACAACTGTACCACGGCCTGAAATTGAGAATACATCTTCGATTGGAAGGATGAATGGCTTATCGATGTCACGCTCTGGCTCTGGAATATATGAATCCAATGCTTCGCCTAACTCAATGATTTTTGCTTCCCACTTTTCTTCGCCTTCTAGCGCTTTAAGTGCAGAACCTTGAATTACTGGTAAATCATCACCTGGGAATTCATATTCTGTTAGTAGCTCACGAACTTCCATTTCTACTAGTTCTAGTAGCTCTTCGTCGTCAACCATGTCGCATTTGTTCATGAAAACGATCATGTAAGGAATACCAACTTGGCGACCTAGCAAGATGTGCTCACGTGTTTGTGGCATAGGACCGTCAGTTGCCGCAACAACCAAGATCCCGCCGTCCATTTGAGCAGCACCGGTGATCATGTTCTTAACATAATCGGCGTGTCCTGGGCAATCTACGTGTGCGTAGTGACGTGTAGGAGTATCATACTCTACGTGTGATGTAGAGATTGTGATACCACGCTCACGCTCTTCTGGAGCGTTGTCGATTTGATCAAATGCTTGAGCGTCACCGCCGTAAGTCTTTGCTAATACCGACGTGATTGCCGCTGTAAGAGTTGTTTTACCGTGGTCAACGTGGCCGATAGTACCAACGTTTACGTGTGGTTTATTACGTTCAAACTT
>NZ_JAVRID010000028.1:0-799 GCF_031846205.1 Alteromonas sp. W364
CGGTCGCTGGGACATCATTACGTGCGGGTGCACGCAATGCTGCCCGTTATGCGGGGTGTTAGCCATTCAATTCTCTCTTTGATTTAAGTAATCCATTGGATTATACTCTGTGGATGCAAAATACTATAGCCGAACTACCAGAGTTCATAAAACGTGCTGATTCTCTTTTAACTGAATCAGAGCGCAAGGATGTTATTGATTATTTATCGGAGCACCCCAAAGCGGGAACTCTAATGGAAGGTACTGGTGGTATTCGGAAATTGCGTTGGAGTAAAGGTAATAAGGGAAAGAGTGGTGGCGTTCGGGTAATTTACTACTATCATGATGAACGAATTCCACTTTATTTATTAACGATGTTTGGGAAGAATGAACAGGCTAATTTGACGAAAGCCGATAGAAACTCACTTTCGAAACTTGTCAAAATATTGGTAGTAAAAGCTTTGGAGAAATACAATGACTAGTGCATTTGAAAGTATTGCTCAAGGTCTAAAAGAAGCAATAGATCTTAACGATGGTAAAAAGGTAGCAGCTAGAATTCATAGAGCCCCAGAAGTTAATGTTGCTGAAATACGACAAAATCTTGGACTAACTCAAATGGAGTTTGCTTCTAAATTTTGTATTAGCGTTTCAACTCTGCGTCACTGGGAAAGGGGGGATCGCAATCCACATGGCCCAGCACTTGCTTTGCTCAATGTTGTTGCAAAAGAACCTCAAGCGGTCATGCGAGCACTTGGCTAACAAAAGGATGAAGACGGGTATCTGGCAAGAGCGGCCAGCTACCGCTTATCCAAGGTGTTAT
>NZ_JAVRID010000029.1:0-725 GCF_031846205.1 Alteromonas sp. W364
CGGTGATGTTTAATTGAGCTTTAAAGTAAAGCCAAGGCTTCATTTACTTACCTACTACACGCTACTGCCAAACTTTGCTTTTGCAATAGCCTTACTTATTTTAAGTCAGTTTGGGCTATCAGATAGCTTCAAGTATGGTGCATTTTTTTCAATTGCTTTAGGTTCATTTTGCTTAGCGATAATTTCACTGTTCAAAGGATTATTGTCAGAGATAGAATTTACTGATGGTCACGTAATTTACGTAACTGAATTCGGTGGCTTGGCAGATGTAGACTTATCAAAACTAGTAGCTGAAAAAAGCACAATAACTAAGAGCGCATTGGTCTTAGTTGACGCAAATGGAAATAAAGCAAATATTCAACTAAACCTATATTTTGCGGCTGATGTTGAAAAGGTGCTTACATATATTTTGGATCATATAGAAGATTAAGCCCTAGCGTCGCTCTGTCTCTCAATAGTTATCCTCAACGGTCGTTAGTCAGCTACTTTCGGGTTCGCGAGCATTTGCTGTTTAGTCTTCGCTAGTCGACATCAGTTGTTGTTTTAACGTCAAACGAGTATATTTTTACCTAAATGGTTAACGCAAGGAGGCAGTAAGTGTTTTATCAAGGTCAAGTTAAATCAACCGGTGCTAACAAACGCATCAACCTCGCTACGCTCGCGCAGGACAGTTTTCTGGTTGGGACTATGCCCACCCAAAAAACTGCCCGTTATGCGGGGTGTTA
>NZ_JAVRID010000003.1:0-427538 GCF_031846205.1 Alteromonas sp. W364
GATGACGTGGTTCGGGGGATGGCGATAAAACATGGTTCCCCGCCTTCGCGGGGATGACGTGGTTGCGGCGATGACAATAGATGCTTAGCAAACAACGGCTGATCTCACTACTTACGGTCTGCTAATGCGCTCACGTTGTTTCGGCTTTGATGCATTGCGCGCATAGTGTCCGGGGTTTCTAGGATGATATGGCCTAATTCAACGGCTTTATCAACGTTATGAGTCAACGTATTCATAACACCCACCGGCGGTATTTCAGGACACTGAACCATACCCACCCAAGTGTTTCGGCCGTTATCTTTTGATTTATACAATGCTTTGTCTGCTAGCAAGTGCACTTGCTCCCAACTCAAGGAATCAGGGCTAAAGTGTGCAAAAGGGTACATCGCGTAGCCGATTGAGCTAGACAAGTGCATCCGTTGAGACAAGCCAATATTAAAACCGTACTTCTCTATCGTTTCTCGAATACGTTCAGCTAGGAAGGAAACTTCACCTTGGTCATGTACTTTACCGATCACCATAAATTCATCACCACCCCAACGGATAACAATGTCATCTTCTCGGCAAACGCTTTGTAATAACTCACCAACTTGAACAATAACGCGGTCTCCAGCGTCATGCCCATAGGTATCATTAATAGGTTTAAAACCATCCAAGTCGAACATCAAAAAGAATAATCGAGGGCCTTCATTAGATTCAGCATCGTGATCAGCCAGGTAAGCATTGAACTCCTGAGAGATGTTCTTACATTCGTCTTTGATAACGTTCGCTAAATAACGGCGGTTGTGTAGACCCGTTAATTGATCTGTCACACTTGCGTTCATTAGTTGTTCGTTGGCAGCACTGAGTTCCATGGTGCGTTTCTGTACTTCATTTTCCAACTGCAGGCGATAAATCTCTTCTTGCTTCACTTTATTCAGGTATGAACGATACAACCAAAACGCCATAGCTAGGAAAACGAAGGTGTACATTGAGTATGCCCACCAAGAGAACCAAGGAGCAGGCAAAACTGTCAGCGGAATATCAGCGCCCTCTTCATTCCAAACACCATCGTTGTTTGAGGCTTTCACTTTGAAAATGTAATTACCAGCAGGAAGGTTAGTGTACGTTGCCTTTCTCACATCTCTGGCTTCAATCCAGTCCGCATCAAAGCCTTCTAGCTTATATGCATAACGATTATTGTCGGGGCTGGCAAAGTCTAATCCTGCAAACTCAAAGGCGATCAAGTAATCCTTGTAAGACACTTCAATTTTGTTCTTTGTGTTACGAGCATAATTCATCGAAGACACTTCATTGAGGCGTTGGAATCGGGTAAGAACGACTGGTGGGACATGGTTATTAGGGGCAATATCGTCTGGATAGAAAGCCGTAACGCCATTTGTACCGCCAAAGAAGAATTTTCCATCCGGCATGACATGATAGGCACCAAAGTTAAATTCATTGCCCTGCAAACCGTGCGAACTATCGTAGTTCAAAATAGACTTTGTTTCAGGGTCGAATTTAGTTAAGCCCCGGTTGGTACTTAACCACAGCATCCCATCATGCTCTTCCAAGATACCAAACACTGAACTACTCGGCAGTCCGTGTTCCCGGCTAAAGACTTCAAATTCGTAATTGCCGATTGCTCGATTTTTGGCTGACAAGAGGTTTAATCCTGCACCTCCTGTTCCTACCCAAATATTCCCCTTTTTATCTTCATGAATAGTAAATACGGTATTGCTCCCAAGACTTTTAGGGTTATTACTTTCTTGTTGAATCCTTGTCGAGGTACCTAGCGCAGGATTGAATAGGTTTAGGCCCTTATCAATAGTGCCAACCCATAACATTTCTTGTTTATCTTCAAAAAGGGCAACCACTTTATCGCTACTGATAGTGAAGTCGTTGTTAGGGTCATGCTGATAGCGTCTAACCGTTTCGGTCTCTTTGTCGAATAAGTTGAGACCGCCGCTGAAAGTCCCCACCCACAAATCATTCGCTTTTGACTTGATAATAGATGTCACACTGTTTGAACCAATCGTCTTATCGTCAGAATTAGATGATTTGTAGTGAATATACTCGCCTGTTCTTCGATCTAGGCGGCTCATACCAGAATAACGATAACCGATCCACAATTCATACTTCGACGTTGCCAGTAAGGCAGTGACGTTATTTTCTCGCAAGCTATTCTTATCGTCTTCATTGTAAAAAGACTGCTCGACTAAGTTAGTATCAAGGTCGAGTAAATTGAGACCTCCCTGAGTCGCAATCCATACTTTGTCATTGCCAGCATTGTGAATAGCATTTATTTTAGGGTCACTCAAACTAACGCTGGTGTCAGCTTGAACACGATAGTAGTCGAACTTCGCGGTTGCAGTATTCCACTTGCTCAGGCCTCGATACGTTCCGACCCAAAAGACCCCACCTTTGTCTTGGAAAAGACTAGTGATATTGTTGTCAGAAATTGAGGTAGGATCGTTTAGATTGTATTGCAGTAACTCTATTTTTTTGGTCGCATTGTCGATAAGGAATAGACCGGTTTCAGCACCTATCCATACATTGCCGATCTGATCTTCGTATATTGCTTTAACGTTAATATCATCAAAGCTTTCTTGTCTAACAAAATTTGGTAATTTTCCGTCAATTACTGGCTGTTTTAAATCAAGAACATGAACGCCATTCTTTAAGGTGCCAATCCATAAGCGCTGTTCTTGATCAATCATGAGTTGGTGGGCCCGAGGCGACACTGTAAGCTCGCTCTCTGATTCAACAAAACGATCGGTAAATAACTCTACAGTATCTGTGCTTCTATCATATCGGTATAAGCCTTGATAAGTTACCGCTATCCATAAACCGTTGCTAATATCTTCAGTGATTGAATCGACCATTAAAGAAGGGTTATCAAAAACAGGATCCAATTGGACCGTTTCAAAACGGTCGTTTGCACGGTTATATCGCACAAGCCCGTCTTCTGTGCCCCCCCAAACGGTATCGAAGGAATCAACATAGACGACTTTAATTACTGATAAACTGTTTTCCCCACCGCCATCTTTACTTTGATAGCTCTTGAAACTCTGCGTGGATTTATCGAAAACATTCACACCCTTATCGGTACCAAGCCAGATTAGGCCGTCAGAGGTTTCAGCAATGGAATACACATACGAAGAGCTCATTGTGTTAGGCGAGGTTAAGCTGCTTGAAAACACTTTAAACTGATAGCCATCAAAGCGATTTAAGCCTTCTTGCGTGCCAAACCACATAAAGCCTTCGCTATCTTGGTGAATCGCTCTTACATTCTCTTGCGATAAACCTTCAGTAAGACCAAAAGTTTCAAAACGGATATTATCTTGGCCGGCCTGCAATAGACCATGGAATAGGACGACACTAAACAGCAGTGCTTTTATTCCGATGTTAAAACCAATGGAGAAACGATTTTTCATAATATCCTGTTGCCGCAATTGTCGATGAAAGAAGCTTGCGTTTCCAAGCTGCAAGTACTGGGACTGATAGTAACTGGCCCATAATAAGTCATTTCTGCATAGAAATCAGTTAGCTTAGGTATTATTTTCTATACTAAGTTGCTTTAATGCTGACATAAAAAAGGCCATCGATGATGGCCTTTGATTTTAAAGTCATTTTGGACTTTTTTAGTTGAGTGGCGGTGCGACTGGAGCAGACCTTTCAGTGGTTTCCCACTCTTGGACTGGTTCTTCACCATCTTCATCTTGAATCGCAAGGTCTGATGGAGTCACTACCGAATCAGCAACTTCAGAGAATAGGTCACGGTTATTCCAAGCTTCCGCAAACATACCTGAATCACCCCACTGATGTCCTTCAGCAAAGATACCTGAGTCGCCCCATTGATGTCCTTCAGCGAAGATACCTGAGTCGCCCCACTGATGACCTTCTGCTAAGATACCTAAATCGCCCCATTGATGACCTTCAGAGAAAATACCTGAGTCGCCCCATTGATGACCTTCTGCAAAAATACCAGAGTCGCCCCATTGATGACCTTCAGCCAACATACTAGAGTCTCCCCATTGATGACCTTCAGTAACTAATTTGTCGCCGACTAAGATAGCAAATTCACCACCTGTGGTTTTTGTTACGGGGCCCATAAAGTGCGCAGTACCGGCTAAATCAGCTTGGATATCTAAACCACGGTTTGCACAACCTGTTTTGTTACTCGCAACAGCGGCGTAAGCATTGACCATACCGTGGCCTTGCTCGAACGGTGAAAACTTCATTTTACCAGACTCGTCATGCGCCATCTTTGCGCTTGCCATGATGCGACACTTAACGTCATCTGGTGACAAGTAGGGATTGTATTGAAGCATTAATGCTGCAATACCAGAAACCACTGCTGACGCTTGTGAGGTTCCAGAAACTTCTTGGTAACCCAGGCCTGTCTCACTTTCGAAGAACTGACCGAAGGCATATCGGTTATCTACTTTAGCGGCAATGTGACCACCATAAGCAACAACCTCTGGCTTTACAAAACCTTCAACGGTAGGACCTGTTGAAGAGAACGTAGTTACACGGTCATCAGAATAATCAAATGGTGTGTAGCTATCTGTAATCGCGCCAACCGTAATGATGTATGGGTTATTACCAGGAACGGTAATACTCATATCTTCGTGACCACTGTTACCAGCAGAGGTAACCACTACAATACCGGCTTCCCAAAGCTTCATGATCGCTTGGTTTATTGGGTCGTCCCAATAGTTAGATTGGACATCAGCGCCCAATGATAAATTTAAAACGCGAATTCGATAGGTTTCACGATTGTGATAAATCCAGTTCAAACCGTCTAACACTTTTGAGTAGCTACTTTGACCATTCTTATCGAATGCTTTCACTGATAAAAGGTAAACGTCTGGTGCAATACCGTTAAACTTACCGTTGTCAGCTTTCAGGCTACTAGCGATAATGCCAGACACATGTGAACCGTGACCGTTTTTATCATCGTTCAACCACCAAGTACGACGGCTTTTAATTGCATCGTATTTAGCAGGAACACGCCAGTAACCTTCAGAATCGACCAATAGGTTGAAACCGTGTTGGCCAGCCATGATAGTACCACTGTCTAGTACAGCAACGGTTACACCCAAACCTGTGATACCGAGCTCGTGCAATTGGTCAGCACCAGTCTGTGTTGAAATGTAGTTATCAATGATGAACTTTTTGTTCTGGCCGTTACCCGCACTCATTGTAGCTACCGAGCGATCATCTTGAATTCTTACATCGTCGAGCTGTGCAATCACTTCTGCTTGTGACGGAGTTAGCACTGCGCTAACTGCATTGATGATTGGAAACTCTCTTGAAATACTCCCACCAACACTTGTTACCGCTGTTTTTAATGTCTCTGAACCTTTACCTTGGACGATGTATGATTTAGGCTGTTCTTTAGCCTTCTTTACCGCACCGTTGCCAGCGTCAGTCGATAAAAAATCACCGTATCCATTCGTTGCGACAGCGCCGGCGAAACCGACTACTGCAACAGAGGCGAACATCATCGTCTTTAAAGTGTTGCTGATAGACATGTGTAACTCCAAATAAAAATATACTTTCTCTGTCGCCGATAATGCACAGTGTATGCCAACTTTCAAAAAATCGTATCCCACTGTTTTTATTGGACTATTTATTTGGAAGGTATGTAAATTTTAATTTCGAATAACAATATGACTTAATTTATGAACTAAATTATGGTTTAGTCATTTATAGAGTCATTTTTTAAGTCGCAGCTTAGGCTTGCAAAAAGTTAGATGGTTATCTATGCGGTTGTTGATTACAATGCTCAAATAATAGGAGTGTTTATGAACAAATTGCTTGTCGTATTAATTGTAGTTGTGGCGCTTGTTGCCGCTTACGCGGTATTTAGTATCAACGAAGAGCCTCTTGCTGACACTGGCAGTGAATTTACTGAGATACCAAAACAGCAAGCTAACAAACGTAGTATCGACCAAGAAATTAAAAACTTTAACCAAGAGAAGGAGAATGTCGTTGATGAAGAGCCTACTGTGCTTTCTGTGAGCGACGATCTGTCCGATCTGCCTGCCAAGTTTGTGCTTAGTGGCATTGTGTATAGTCAGAGTGTTGCTGAAAGCTTTACTGCTCTGTTAGTTGACCAAGCTGCCGGTGAGTACTTTGTTGACGAAAACATTAACAACTTAGATGTATATGTTAAACGCATCAATAAAGCGTCAATTATTTTAGAGTTTGAGTCGAGAGACTATGAGCTCTTCTTGGGCGAGACAAACAGCTTAATTGAAGAGCAGACTCAACAACGATTCAACGAGATGACGGCGAAAGAAATAGGTTCAAGACCAAGACAGTTAGAACACATCGTGAAAACACTTCCTAACTTGTTTAATGATGGGGGTAAAGTCATTATTCCTGGTATGAACCCAGACCTCTATTCTAAAGTACGTTTTCAAGAGGGTGACGTACTCTTAGAGGTAAATGGTTTCGAAATAGATGACGATAAACAATTAAGTGACCTTCAAAAGGAAATACGCTCTGCTCAAACACTTACTTTTAAGGTAAACAGAGCGGGTAGATTGATTACGCTTTATCTCGACATACCGCATGAGGCTCTAAAACTATAAGTTTTCCTTTAGAAACGCAGCAACGGTTTCGTACCATTCTGCTCTATTTTCTTCATCATAAAAGCCATGACTTTCGGTACCCTTTACAAACCACTCAAATGGTTTTCCCTGTTCAATTAGCTTATCTCTGAGTAACTCCGCATGAATAAAGGGTGTTCGTCTGTCTTTTTTACCATGGCCGATCAGTATGGGTGCGGCTATTCGGGAAATGTAATTAATAGGCGAAAACGTCTTCAAAATGTCTGGGTCATCACCTAAGTATTCCAACAAGCGAGTTTTTCCGTAGAGCATGTCTGGAATGTCCCCCTCTTCGAACATCAGCGTTAAATCGTAAACCCCAGCATTCGCCACGACACAGTCGAATAATTCAGGTGCCATGGTCGCTGCCATAACCGCAGAATAGCCACCGAAGCTAGCGCCCATAATACACACTCTATCGTTACTGACCCTGTCTTGATTCATTGCCCATTGTGCGCCTTCAATGATATCCAATTGAATCCGGTTGCCCCATTCCTGGTAGCCGGAATAGCGATAGTCTGAACCATATCCACCAGAGCCTCGATAATTGACACGCAACACGGCATAACCTTGAGAGGCAAGATATTGAACATCTCGATCAAACGTCCAGTAATCTCTAACACCATGAGGACCACCATGCACCAGCACTACTAAAGGCGCATCTTTATCTTTAGGCACCGACACAGGTAGCGTTAAAAAGCCATGAATGAGCACGTCATCGCTTGCAGCAAAAGTGACTGGTTTGGATTCAGACATCAGTTCTATGGGAATAGAATCTAAGTTCCTGAACAAAAACTGGAGGGAATTGGTCGCCTTATCGAACAAATAGAAGGTACCAGGCGAAATATCGCTGCTAACATAGAGTATCCATTTGTTGCCATTTTCGCTGCGACTGATCAATTCAACCTTGTTACCGGGGAATGTTTGTAGGAATTGCTTGTAAAGCTTCACCTCATAAGTGTTCTTGCCGAACATGACATAGTCAGGCCTACCATCATCCAGACGCAAAGCGTAGGGTGTGCCACCATCAGCACTGAAAACAATACTAGTAATATCGACTACCTTATCGGTAAACAGGTGCTTCACCTCTTCGGTTTCTAGGTCGAATTTATACAAACCCGTCTTATCTTTACCACCACTATCTGTAACGTACAAACTAGTGTTTTTGCTGTCTAAAGCAATGGGATTAAAACTCTTGCCCAATACTTCATTGCTAAGCTGTTGCCAATCGTTAGTTTCTTGAATGCGCTTGAACACAGCAGCGTAACCGTTCTCACCGGCACCCACGACTAATTTTACCTTACCGTCACTATCAGTAATAAACTCAGCTTGCGGTACTGGAGACTGGGCAATGGTATTTGACATCTGACCGTTATAAACATTGAGTTTGTGTACTGTTGGGAGCTTACTACCATCAGAAGACATGGGTGTTGACATGATAAGAACGTGTTTTTCGTCGTCAGGTAAAACGTCTAAGAGCTCACCCCAACCACGAGTTGATTGTTTCCGATTGAGCCTGCTACCGGTCTTTGTACCTCCGGCTCTGTAACCAAAAATCATGAGACCGTTACTGCCATCATAGTTAACCGAATAGAGTTCGCCGTAGTTAACATGCTGTTCACTGGCAATCTCTCTTTCTAGCACTTGAATAACCAGCCGTTCATTATTTACCCACCAATAATTACCCGGTTCGTAGCGTCCATCGAAAGAAACAGTACCAACAGGTTTGAAGGTACTCAAATCCATAATGACAAGGCGGCCTAAACCGTCTTGAGTAATATTGATAGCAAGTTTACTGCCATCGGGAGAAAGGTCAGCGTTAGTATAGGTATAGTACTTTGAGATATCTGTGGCGGAAATAGTTGCAAAGACTTGGCTTGTGCACAGCAGAGCAAAAATGAAAAAGAGTCTTTTCATGATATTCATCCTTGAATTAATTTAAGCGACCTTACATGGTCATCTTTTTTAATGTAGCAAAATTCTTCCGGAATTAAAAACAAAAAAGGCGCAGACCCCGAGGGGTTGCGCCTTTTTCAAATAGCTTAAATTAAGCTTTAACTACAACGTCAACTAACTTCCAAGTCTTAGACTTTGAAATTGGGCGACATTCAGTAATTGTAACTACGTCACCTTCATTACACACGTTAGCTTCGTCGTGTGCGTGTAGCTTGGTTGAGCGCTTGATAAACTTCCCATAGATTGGGTGCTTAACAGTTCTCTCAACCATAACAGTAATGGTTTTATCCATTTTGTTACTAGTTACACGGCCTTGTACTGTACGAATTTTCTGTTCAGTCATTACGAATCAGCCTTTTGAGTTAAGATAGTTTTAACACGTGCGATGCTGCGACGTACTGTTCTCAATTGGTCAGTTTTTTCAAGCTGGCCTGTAGAGTGTTGCATGCGAAGATTAAATTGCTCACGAAGCAAGTTAATTAGTTCCGCGTTCAACTCTTCTACGCTTTTTTCTTTAAGTTCAGTCGCTTTCATTACATCACCGTCCGAGTTACAAAGGTTGTTTTAAATGGCAATTTAGCCGCAGCCAATGCAAACGCTTCACGAGCTAATGATTCTGGAACACCTTCCATTTCATATAACACGCGTCCTGGTTGAATTTGGCATACCCAGTACTCAACGTTACCTTTACCTTTACCTTGACGAACTTCTAAAGGTTTTTCAGTAATTGGTTTGTCAGGGAAAACTCGAATCCAAATTTTACCTTGACGTTTAACGTGACGAGTCATGGCACGACGAGCTGCTTCGATTTGGCGAGCAGTCATACGACCACGGCCTACCGATTTAAGACCATATGTCCCGAAGCTTACTTTGCTACCAGCAATAGCAAGACCACGGTTACGACCTTTATGCATTTTACGAAATTTCGTACGCTTTGGTTGTAACATGATTAGCCCTCTCGTTTAGCGTTGCGGCCTTTCTTCTTAGGTGCTGGAGCTGGTTGCTCTTGAGTAAGAGGCAAACCGCCCAATACTTCACCTTTGAAGATCCACACTTTAACGCCAATGATACCGTATTGAGTGAGTGCTTCAGACGTCGCATAATCGATGTCTGCACGGAAAGTGTGTAGTGGTACACGACCTTCACGATACCATTCGCCACGTGCAATCTCTGCTCCGCCCAAACGGCCACTAACTTCAACTTTGATACCAAGTGCACCTAAACGCATTGCGTTTTGAACAGCACGCTTCATAGCGCGACGGAACATAACACGGCGTTCAAGCTGGCTTGAAATGCTGTCAGCTACAAGCTGTGCATCAAGTTCAGGTTTACGTACTTCAGCAATATTGATCTGAGCTGGCACACCGGCTAGCTTAGAAACATGATTGCGAAGCTTCTCTACGTCTTCACCTTTCTTACCGATAACAACACCAGGGCGAGCAGTGTGAATAGTCACACGGATACTCTTAGCTGGACGTTCGATAACGATTTTCGAAAGTGACGCGCTCTTTAACTGTTTCGTCAAATATTGACGGACCTGGTGGTCATTAAACAAGTTATCTGCATACTCTGCTGTATTAGCGTACCAAGTAGATGTCCATGGTTTGCTGATACCCAGGCGTATACCGGTAGGATGAACCTTCTGTCCCATAATCTACTCCTAGTTATCCGCCACAACCACAGTGATGTGACTGCTACGCTTAAAGATACGATCAGCACGGCCTTTGGCACGTGTTTTGATTCGCTTCATAGTCGGGCCTTCGTCAACAAAGATTTTAGTTACCGACAATTCGTCGATATCTGCACCTTCGTTGTTTTCAGCGTTAGCAATGGCTGATTCAAGAACTTTCTTGACCAACGCAGCGCTTTTCTTTGGGCTGTACGCTAAAACTTCTAAAGCTTTTTCAACGTGCAATCCGCGGATTTGATCTGCTACCAAGCGTGCCTTCTGAGGTGACGTACGAGCAAAACGGTGTTTAGCTAATGCTTCCATTTTATTCCCCTTATCTCTTGGCTTTCTTATCTGCGACATGGCCGCGATAAGTACGCGTTGGAGCAAATTCGCCCAACTTATGGCCGACCATTTCGTCACTGACGAATACAGGAACGTGCTGGCGACCGTTATGGACCGCAATGGTCAACCCAATCATATCTGGGATGATCATGGAGCGACGAGACCAAGTTTTAATTGGTTTCTTGTCGCTCTTTTCCACTGCAGCTTCTACCTTCTTCAGCAAGTGCAGGTCAATAAAAGGACCTTTCTTGAGAGAACGTGGCATGGTGAATCCTCGCTGTTATTTATTTCGACGACGTACGATAAGTCTATCGGTACGCTTATTACTTCGGGTTTTCTTACCTTTCGTAGGAACACCCCAAGGTGATACTGGATGACGACCACCAGAAGTACGACCTTCACCACCACCGTGCGGGTGATCAACCGGGTTCATGGCAACACCACGAACTGTTGGTCTAACACCACGCCAGCGTGTAGCACCGGCTTTACCTAGTGAACGAAGCATATGCTCAGCATTACCCACTTCACCGATTGTTGCACGGCAGTCAGCTAATACTTTACGCACTTCACCAGAACGAAGACGTAATGTTACATACGCTCCATCTTTAGCAAGCATTTGTGCGTATGCACCAGCAGAACGTGCAATTTGTGCACCTTTGCCAGGCTTCATTTCGATCGCGTGTACTGTTGAACCTACAGGAATGTTGCGCATTGGCATTGCATTTCCTGGTTTAATAGGTGCATCAGACCCAGATTGGATTGCATCGCCAGCTTTAGCGCCTTTAGGTGCTAAAATGTAACGACGCTCACCGTCTGCGTATAATACCAAAGCGATATTAGACGAACGGTTTGGATCATATTCTAAACGCTCAATCTTCGCAGGGATGCCGTCTTTATTACGTTTGAAGTCAATAATACGGTAGTGTTGCTTATGACCACCACCAATATGACGAACTGTAATACGACCGTTGTTGTTGCGACCGCCAGACTTGCTTAATTTATCAAGCAAAGGAGCATGTGGTGCACCTTTATGAAGATCTGGGTTAACAACCTGAACGACGTGACGACGACCGGCAGAAGTTGGCTTAGCTTTCAATAATGGCATTTCTAATCCCCTTACTCAGCCGCACCGACGAAGTCGATGTCTTGACCTTCTTTAAGCACAACATATGCTTTTTTCCAGTCACTGCGTTTGCCGAAAAACTGACCGTGACGCTTAGTTTTACCTTTGCATACTACGGTACGAACAGAATTCACTTCAACTTCAAACAATTTTTCAACTGCAGCTTTGATTTCTGCTTTGTTCGCGTCTTTTAGAACCTTAAAAACAACTGTATTGTTTAGTTCAGCAGCCATTGTAGACTTTTCTGAAACATGAGGTGCTAAAATGACTTTTAATAAACGTTCTTCGTTCATGCTAGTGCCTCCTCAAGTTGTTTAACCGCTTCAGCAGTAATCAACACTTTATCAAATGCGATTAGGCTTACTGGGTCGATTCCTTGAACGTCAACAACGTCAACTTTATAAAGGTTACGTGAGGCTAAGAACAAGTTCTCATCAACATCTGGTGTAACAATTAACACGTCGTTTAATTCGTATTCATTCAATTTCGCTAAAAGTTCTTTAGTCTTTGGTGCTTCAACACCAAATTTTTCAACAACGATTAAGCGTTCTTGACGTACCAATTCAGATAGGATGCTTTTGATCGCTCCACGGTACATCTTTTTGTTAACTTTTTGGTCAAAGTCACGAGGTTTCGCAGCAAATGCACGACCACCACCAACCCAAATTGGGCTTCGGATAGTACCAGCACGAGCACGACCTGTGCCTTTTTGACGCCATGGCTTCTTACCGCCACCACGTACTTCAGAGCGCGTTTTCTGCGCTTTAGTACCCTGACGAGCACCTGCACCGAATGCAACAACCACTTGATGTACAAGTGCTTCGTTGAATTCACGTCCAAAGGTAGTGTCGGATACTTCAAGAGCGCCTTTCGCGTCTTTCAATGATAATTCCATCAGATTACTCCCAGACGTTACGCTTTAACAGCCGGCTTGACGATAACGTCACTGCCAGTTGCGCCAGGTACGGCACCTTTAATTAATAAAAGGTTGTTTTCAGCATCAACACGTACAAGCTCTAAAGATTGAGTGGTGATTCGCTTGTTACCAAGCTGACCAGCCATTTTCTTACCTTTAAATACTTTACCAGGTGATTGGTTTTGACCAATTGAACCTGGAGCACGGTGAGATAGTGAGTTACCGTGAGTCATACGCTGTGAACTAAAGTTCCAACGTTTGATTGCACCTTGGAAACCTTTACCTTTTGATGTACCTGCTACATCGACTTTCTTCGTGTCATTGAAGATTTCAACAGTGATTTCACTGCCCACTTCAATTTCACCGCCTTCATTTTCATTAAGACGGAATTCCCACAAGCCGCGACCTGCTTCCACGCCAGCTTTAGCAAAATGACCTGCTGAAGCCTTATTAACGCGGTTAGCTTTCTTAGTGCCAGCGGTAACTTGTAGTGCACGATAACCGTCAGTTTCCTCAGTACGTAACTGAGTAACACGGTTTGGGGTCGCTTCAATAACAGTCACAGGGATTGAAACACCATCTTCTGTGAAGATGCGAGTCATACCCACTTTACGACCGATAAGACCAATCGACATTGTTATTACCCTCTCTTGTTAGCCCAGGCTGATTTGAACATCAACGCCGGCAGCCAAGTCCAATCTCATCAAAGCATCAACTGTTTTGTCAGTTGGCTCAATGATATCTACTAAACGTTTGTGTGTGCGGATTTCGTATTGATCTCGTGCGTCTTTATTAACGTGCGGAGATGTTAGAACTGTGTAACGCTCTTTGCGTGTAGGTAAAGGGATAGGACCCGATACTTGTGCGCCAGTACGTTTCGCAGTTTCAACGATTTCAGCAGTAGACTGATCGATCAACTTGTGATCAAACGCTTTTAAACGAATACGAATTCTTTGATTTGGCATCGATTAAGCTCCAATCGAAAGAACAAAAAAATTCACCTTTTCACTCCTATTGCTTTCTTAAAAAGCGTGGATGAAAAGATGTGCGTAAACCATTGACCTCCAATTGAGGTCCTGTTCATATGTCAGTTTGCTCAGGAGTTACCGAAGTAGCTATTGAGCGCGCCGTGTAACTAAAGAAGCTAATGCTTATTGACCTAGTTACTCGAACAACTAACGAGTGTCTTTTTCAAAGTATCTGTAAGACAGTGGGCGCGAATTATACAGAGGAGAGAGGAAAAGGCAAGCGCTAAATAGCTTTCTTTGCATATAGCCTTATTTCTGAACTATTCTGTCCTGATAGTCGCATTAAATTCGACGGTAAAAAGCATTAAAATATGAAGCTTGAGTGCAAAAACTCGCCATAAAACAGCTTGAATTACGAAAACATCAGGTTTTTTGATATTCTTGCCGATACCTTTGGTATACCTATGTATTCAAAATTAGTCTGTGTCAATACGCTGTATCATTCTATGATAGCAGCTCAATCAGGATTAAAGATTTAACTATGATAGAAAGTACGGCGCATCAACCAGCGATTGAAAATTTAAGAACGCAGCTAGCCGCGCATCCCACGCTAATGGATGCCTATGGCCAAGTCGAGCCGATTATTCTACAAATTTTCGGCGCTCAGCGTATGAGTTTATTTCAACGCCGCCGTCAACATCAAGATCTTGTCGCCCGGTTTAAGACGGGTAAAGAAACGCGTTCTATAAAGGTACCGATCAGCCCACTATCAATCGCTGGCTACGTTGCGCTAGCTCAACGGCCTCTTGTCATCGATGACCCATACAATGCAGAAGCGCTTGCTGCTGTGCATCCTAGACTACGTTTTGCAGGTCAGTTTGATAAATCAGGGACATTCACGACACAAAATATACTTTGTGTGCCAGTTATTAATGCAGATGTATTAATGGGTGTCATGCAAATCATCAATAAAATCGATGAACCTTTCTCAGATAAAGATGTGCAAGTGGCTGTGCAGGTTGCCGAAATATTAGGCGACAAATTCAGATACGAGTTAGGTGGTACAAAGCATCAGTTCGAATATCTCATTCATCGCGGCTTAACATCTCAGAAGACCATTGATGAGCTATCAGAAAATGAAGCAACCACTAAACAAATTATTCAACGACTTGTTTCTGAACACCGTATTGCGGAAGATGAAATTGGCAACGCGATCTCTGTGCATTATCAAGTCCCGTTTATTAACTATTTGCCAGACAAATATCATTTATACCAAAGTGACAGTCGCTTAAACCTCTCATATTTAAAACGTAATCATGTCGCGGTTGTTTCTGACGCTAACGATAGTCCAATTGTTTTAATGGCAGAACCAAACAATGCAACGCTATTAATGGAAATAGAGAGTGCATTAGGTATCGATAGTTATGAAATAGCCGTCGGTCTGCCAAATCATATCCTACAATATCTCGGTGAGAACGTGGGGGGCTCGGGCCCTGGTGAACTCGATGAGATTCTTGACGAAATCGGCACATCAGGTGAAGAAGACGATGAACTCGGTGACGAGTTATCAGATGACGCACCAGCGGTTGTTAGGCTGGTTAGCCGAGTACTTCATGACGCAAAACGGCTAAACGCTTCCGATATACACATTGACCCAGAGAAAGGCGCGCCGACTCGAGTGCGGATGCGGGTTGATGGTGTTGTAAGAGATATTAATCAAGTGCCAGCGTCCCATCACAATGCGGTGATCGCACGTATCAAAATTATGGCAAGTTTGAACATCGCAGAAAAGCGCGTACCACAGGATGGTAAGTTAACGTTTAGAATGTCCGGACAGCCTGTTGAAGTGCGGGTAGCGACTATCCCGACTGTAGCAGGTGAAGGCGTGGTAATGCGTATTCTTGCCACCGGTGGCGCGATGCCAATAGAAAAAATGAATCTATCGCCGCGCAATATGGGCATGATAGAGGAAATGATAAAACGACCGCATGGTATCTTGCTGGTTGTTGGACCAACAGGTTCGGGTAAAACAACCACACTGCACGCCGTGTTAGGTTACCTAAACACGCCTGACAAGAAAATTTGGACCGCCGAGGATCCGGTGGAGATTACGCAACCTGGATTACAACAAGTGCAGGTAGTACCTAAGATCGGTTTTACGTTCGCGAATGCACTTCGTGCCTTCTTGCGTGCTGACCCTGACATTATACTGATTGGTGAGATGCGTGATAAAGAAACAGCACACGCTGGTATCGAAGCGTCACTGACGGGTCACTTAGTATTGTCAACACTGCATACTAACTCAGCGCCTGAGACCATTACTCGTTTGCTAGACTTAGGCCTTGACCCAGTCAACTTCGCAGACGCCTGTGTGGGTATCCTAGCTCAGCGTTTGATCAGAACAATCTGCAAAGAATGTAAAAAGCCTTATATGGCAAGTGATGACGACAAGGCGTTTATTCGCCGTCAGTATGGTGAAGCGCGAATCGAAGAGCTTGGAATTGACTTTGATAAAGACCTAGAGTTACACAAAGGTGAAGGCTGTGAGAACTGCGGTGGCACTGGCTATAAAGGAAGAACCGGTGTACATGAGTTACTGGGCATGTCGTCAGAGTTACGCTCACTGGTTTATAAAGAGGCGTCGGTTCCAGAAATGAAGGAGCAAGCTGACAAAGACGGTATGAGAACCTTGACCCAAGATGCTATCTTGAAAGTCATCAAAGGCGATACCGATATTGCTCAAGTACAAATCCTCAGTGGCGGTGGGCACTAGTCCACCGGCTGTAAATTGTTAAGCGCAATTGCTCACTAGTTGAGAAGGTGAAATGCTATATTCAGCCTTAAAACAAGTGCTAAAGTATGAGGGTGAATTAAAGCCAACATCAAAAGCCACTTCGTTAATTTGATAACCTTTATTTAGCAAGACTTTGGCCGTTTCTAGTCGATACTTTTTTAAATATTCATTGAAGTTATGAGAATAGACGTCTTTTAATCGGCGGTTCAAGGTGCGCTCCGTGACACTCATATGGGTTGCGGCTATCTCTCGAGTAAAACATTCATTTGAATAATTTTCACTGATCATGGCATTAAAGCGTTCAATAAAGCTTTGCTCCTTTTCATCACTGGCGTCATATGGCGCCGGTGTAGATAATTGCTGGCGGTGATACTCAGTGAGCTTTTCGCCAACCCGATCTTCTAACATTTGTTTCTGCTGCACCAAGCTAGCCAAGATGAGTTGCAATTCTTGCTGCACAATTGGCTTGCTGATGACCTGAGAAGCACCCACCTCTAAGGCTGATAACTTGAAGCTTTGAGAAGAAAGGCTACAAGCCACCAGTATTGGCAAATCGTGGGTTTGCGGGTTATTGCGAATCAAACGAATCAGTTCAATAGCACCGAGGGTGGGCGTTGATTGCTCAATGTAAATCACATCCGGCTTGGTATTATGAATCATCTGTAAACTGTCCAAGGCACGCGTACACGCCAAGCAAATGAAATGCTCTTGAAGACTTTGATGTAGTAAGCGCTGGGATTGTTGGTCTTCATCTACTATCAATATAGTCGGCTTTGCCACCGCGGCACTCGTAATAGAGAGCTGAGATGCATCGTTATTAAGACCTTCCGTTCTCGCTGTTATGGCATCTTTAAAGGAAACTACGTCACACGCGTTGATTGGCAGGGTAATGAAAACCGTGGTCATGTAGTTAATTGCACTGACGAGTTTAATACTGCCATTATTAGATTCTATCATTCGCTGTGCACTGGCTAAGTTCACATCATTCTCTGCATCGTAAGCTCTTTTACTGTAGTGCAGATTTGGACTCGCCTTCGCTGAAAAACCAATCTTTTTGACCTCAAGGTCAGTTAAACCAGCACCAAAACCGGTCAATCGGATATGATAGTGAGTGCCGTCACACTGAGTAGTAAGAGTCAGTTCCGTATTGGCATCAGAGGTTTTTGCAACTGCATGAAGTAAACCCCGAAGCACTTTATCTAGCACGCCAACCGAAAGATCCAAGTACGCTTGCTTACCATTGTTCAACAATAAAGTTTGATTGTAAGACCAACAAATTGATTTTAAAAAATCTGTGTTCGCCTGCAACACAGATGAGGTGCTTACTGTAGTTCGATTAATGGGACGGCTAAGTTCGCGGAGTGAAAAGTGCTGCAGACGTTCTGAAAGTTGTACAATATTGTTCCAGTTTTTGCGACTACTCTGCCTACGATCTTGGTCAACAAAAGGCTGCGTAAGGTATGCACTTTGCTTACCTAATTCTTGCGACAAGCTTACCCTCATTTGCTTGCCAATAGCGTTAATGCTTAATTGTTGCTGCGTGACTAATTCCAATGCAGATTTCTTCTGCTCGATAACATTTGTATATTGATTCTTGGCCCTATACAAAGCAAGCCGATAGCGCTGGGCACGAAACAAGGTGATGACAAGCAATACAAGGAGAAAAGTGTCGAATAAAACACTGCTCAATGGGTGTTGAAAAATATCTATAAACTGCAAAAACACGGTACTTCCTGTGTGTGTAACTTAATCCTTTAGGCTATGGTGCTCACTTTTCCTTACATAAACAACTGGCCTTAAGGCGTGTATATATACAGCGAGAGCGCAAAGAGTAAACAGTTTTGACATTAAACGAAAGTATGAATTTTGCTTGATACCAGGCAAGTGATAGTTATGCTTGTTGAAACAATAAGTTATTCTTAGATATAAAACGCAAGCAATCTTCAAACTTATTTGATTCTGCACAATTTGTATACAGCCAAGCCTGCATGTTCGCATTATGTGCTGCAAAGATGTCATATTTATAGTCACCAATATACGCCAACTCTTCACATGGCAACTGCCATTGCTCAGCAATCTGGAGTAATGCGCTAGGATCTGGTTTAGGAGGGGCATCTTCTCTAGTAACGACGAGTTCGATGTCTATCTTATTTTTATCTATTTTGGTGTTCGTTGCGGCTTTGCAATTGCGCGTTACAATCGCAAGTGGAAGTTGCTTTGCTCGCGCCTGTTGAACGAAATTCTCAGCGCCAGGCATCCATGTGGAACTGAGCGCGTCATCCAATTCGTGTTCCAAAATAATTTGATGCGCTTTTGCTTTTGTTTCCATACACCCGATAGTCTCAACAAATGTTAAAATATCTGCATCATGTGGGCAGGCAATGTCCTTCTTTATTGCAGCAAAATTCAACTGGGTTTGTACTAAAGTGTCATCTAGGTCGAATATGATCCCGCTGACGTTATCGAAAGAAAAAATAAGATGTCCTTGAGTTTTTGCAATAAGTGTATCAACCAAGATAACGTGAGTAGTCTTATTTTGGTTCAATTTTCTAACAATGGAACTAAGTTGGGTGTGCGCTTAGTTGAAAAATGTTGTTTCGTATTGCAATGTTTTATACACAGTTTTGTAGAGCATACCAAAGTTATTAACAAACTGTTTATTTATACAGTGCATTAATGTATTCTGTATTAAAAGCAGTGTCGATTTTTAGAAGATTGTGTTTGTAGTAACTCTCATGGTCACTAAAATATTAAATAAATAATGGAGGCCAATATGGCAGTTATCACTCAGTATGTAGTTCAGCATAAAGGAGTTGAGAAATTGGTGACAACGGACAAAAAAGAAGCCGACAAGTATGACAAAATGTTAGAGGTTGCCGACAACCTTAGCGCTTACTTAGCAGCTAAAGGTGTTGAGCTAACGGAAAGCGTTTCTGAAGAGCTTGGTATTTTATTATCTAAGAACAAAGACTCAGTGATGAAGATCATGAAAGGTGCTGAAGCGGATAGTATATTAGAAGTAGAGTCAGCTGATGTAGTTGAATTAAGCGCCGCCAAGAAATAGTAAGCGATTACTGACACCATTAGAGGTATCTTGCGTCAGTGAAAATTCACCGCATTAAAGGCTTTATCCAAAATATCTATTTGGTCGAATATCCCGATAAGTGCATGCTTCTCGACGGCTGTTCTCGAGCAGATTTTACCACGGTGAAAGCGTTTTTTGCCAACACCCTAAAACGACCGCTAAGTGATCTCCGCATTGTAGTAGTGACTCACATGCATCCCGATCATGCTGGTTGTGCACACCACTTCAGAACTGCAACAGGTTGTAAGATCGTTAGCGCGAACAAAACTACGCAATGGTATCGTGGTTTACAAGGTCGACTCTCTCACCTGATGGATATCGGTTTAGCTTACTGGGTGGCAAACAAAATGAAGCGACCTAAGCGAAACATTTGGTATTCTCCCTATTTACAGCCAGATTATCACCTGAACGACGGAGATAAGATTCCAGAGTTCGACGAGTGGAGCGTTTTTGAGACGCCGGGTCATACCGACAGAGATTTGTCCGTAATGCACATGCCAAGTAAGCGAATTTATGTAGCCGATTTAATCGTTAGAGTAAAAAAAGAGTTGTCGCCTCCCTTTCCGGTCCACATTCCTCACCTTTACAAAGCATCATTGCAAAAACTTGAAAGAATGCAGCCTAATTCGGTTTTGATGGCGCATGCAGAAGAAATTTCATTGGATGCTGAAGACTATGAGTCTTTATTGACTAAAGCGCCAGAGACACCAGAAACCAACCAAATGGCAATTAAACAGATGTTGAAAGGATATGTGTCGAAGAACAAACTAAACCTTAGGAACAAGTCCTAAGGTTAATATGAGTTAAAAGGCAGCTTAAGCTGTTCCACCAACTGTCAGTTCGTCTACTTTCAGTGTAGGCTGGCCAACACCAACCGGAACAGATTGACCATCCTTACCACAAACGCCAATGCCCATATCCAAGGACAAGTCGTTTCCAATCATGGATACTTTTTGCATCACTTCAGGGCCATTGCCAATTAATGTAGCCCCCTTAATTGGCGTTGTTACTTTACCATTTTCAATTAAGTAAGCTTCTGATGTAGAAAATACAAATTTGCCTGAGGTAATATCAACTTGCCCACCACCAAAATTAGGTGCATAAATACCCTTTTCGACAGACTGAATAATTTCTTCAGGCGCAAATTCGCCACCTAGCATGTAGGTATTTGTCATCCTTGGCATAGGTAAATGAGCATAACTCTCTCTACGACCGTTTCCTGTAGGCGCCACGCCCATTAGAGAAGCGTTGTGTTTATCTTGCATATACCCTTTTAAAATGCCGTCTTCAATAAGCACATTCTGTTGAGTCTTTACACCTTCATCGTCAACCGATAATGATCCACGACGATCCGCTAAGGTACCATCGTCAATGACAGTCACGCCTTTTGCGGCAACTTGCTGACCTATTCTTCCACTAAATGTAGATGCACCTTTGCGATTGAAATCCCCTTCGAGCCCATGACCAACCGCTTCGTGCAATAGCACGCCTGGCCAACCGCTACCCAACACAACAGGCATCAGCCCAGCTGGTGCTGGCACTGCAGCTAAGTTGACTTCAGCCATATGGATAGCATCATCTGCCAACTGTTCAAATAGAGGTTTATTATCTGCCAAGCTAGTGTGGAAGTAGTCGTAAGTTCGTCGACCTCCAGCCCCAGCACTTCCGCGTTCGCGCTTACCGTCTTTTTCTAAAAGCACTGAACAGTTCAATCGAATCAATGGGCGAATATCTTGAGAAAAGGTCCCATCACTCGCTGCAATCAAGACTTCTTCATATACACCACTGAGGCTAACGACGACTTGGCTTGCATGTGGAGCTTGCTTTCGAATATAAGTATCCACGGCTTTCAATAGACTTATCTTTTCGTTATCTGGCATTGCCAATAAAGGGTTTTGAGCGGTATAAAGCGGTGTATTGCTTAACCCTTCAAATTGAGGAATTTTCAGTGTGCCACCGCTTGGCGCGATGCCTCGAGACGCTTTACATGCGTCATTTAACGCAGCAAACGAAATTTCATCGGAGTAGGCGAAACCGGTTTTCTCACCGGAAATAGCTCTAACACCAACGCCACGCTCAATGTTATAGCTGCCATCTTTAATGATGCCGTCTTCTAAAACCCAACTTTCATGCTGGGAGGATTGGAAATACAAATCAGCAAAATTAGTTTGATGGGACAAGATACCATCGAGTAGACCAGTTAACTGCGCTCTATCGATACCCGACGCGCCTAATAAATTTTCTTCAACTGAATGACTCAAAATGCTGTCCTATGTGTTTTGTGTGTTTGAATGGGCATTGACTGCCGAATACTAGATAGTAAGTCATGCTGGTATCGAGCACCAACCTTTCCTTGATTTTCAGGTAAATTGGCCAGTAGCTCTCCCCAAGGAGAATAGATACAGCTGTTACCATAGGTCTCTCTGCCATTACTGTGCACGCCAGTCTGATTAGCCGCTATCACATAACATTGATTTTCAATACTGCGAGCAGCGAGTAATGCATGCCAATGAGCCTCTCCTGTTTTCAAGGTAAAAGCGCTTGGAACCACTAAAACGTCGATTTGCCCCATTCGCTGAACAAGCTCCGGAAAACGTAAGTCATAACATACAATTTGCCCAACCCTGCCCCATGGACTTTCAAAAAAGACAACATGCTGGCCTGGCAGTGTGCTCGCCGACTCACGATATTCGTTGGTGTTATCATTTACGCTAACATCAAACATATGGATTTTGTCATAGCGCCTGACGCGATGTCCTTGATTATCATACACAAGGCTAGCGGCGTAAAAGCGATCTTCCCCGTAACCTACTTCACCTTGCTGCGCTTTGACAGGAATGGTGCCGGCTACAATCCATTTGTTATATTGTTTTGCCAGTGCCGCAATACGCGTTTGGATATGTCCATTATCGATCTCTTCGGCTATCGACATCAGCACCTTATCACCGGCGCCAAAGCAGGCAAAGCACTCAGGCAGAACGACCAGTGCGGAGTCATGGTCTAGCTTTACTAACTCAGTTTCTATAGCATCCAAATTAGCATTAATATTGGGACCAGACGTGATCTGAATCGCAATAAGGTCATCCATCATTCACCTCCATCATCAAGGTATCTTCCGGGCTCGGTGGAATGAATTCATCAATTTCTTCAGGCAGGGCATCTCGGCGTGCCGGTAATTCAACCTCGGTACTTTCCCGCCCCGTCTCTATCATAATGGGGTCAGCGATGGTGCCGGTCACGCTGTAATTCACATTTGAAATAACCTTAGCTGATGTCAGCATTTGGTCCAAGGCAAGTGCAGCGAGCGCTGTTGGCGGGTTTACCATAAAGTATACCAATACCGGTAAATTCCCCGTGACGTTAGGTGTAAAACTGACGTTGTAGTTTAGCTCTTTGGATACTAAATCTGTGTAGCCATAAATTTCCATCTCGCCCGCACCACCATCGATTCTTGTATCGCGAGTATCTGCCTTACCCTCAGTTATTTGCACTGTCCCTTGCATTTCATCATAGAAGAAACCTTTGGCAAAGACGTCACGAAAATCGAGGCTGAGCTTCCTGACTAGTGAGTCTAAGCTTAACAAAGTAAAGATACGGGAGCCTTTATCACTCAGTTCGGTGATATAACCATCGCTTAACTGCCAATCGATTTCGCCATCAAGATATTCGAAAGAAAAATCAAAAGGTGACGACTTCCAAGTGGCTGTGAAATTCATCCTGGCTTCACTGTCCTTGATACCTGAATCAAATTGGAAGTCTTTCAAGAATGCGCCAAAATCACTGCTATTCATATCGCCATTAATGAATGTATAGTGGTCACCGTTGCGCTTGTACCATTGTCCACTAGCGCGAATCTTGCCATTGGGGCCTTCTAGGCTGAAGCTCTCAAAACGCAAACCATCGTCATTCGGAAAACTTTCAAAACTAATAGCTCCTAAGTCATTACCAAACACTTCACAATCTGCGCATTTCAAACGGATCCGAGGTAAAGACTGAGGTTCAATTTCAGGGCCTAAATCTTGTTCTTGAGCGAGCCAGTCGTTGAATCGTACAAAATCAGCATTGATTTCAATACCCTCTTCGACCCAGCGCTGATGAAAGGTGATTTGTGCCTTGGCTTGGTCGGATACCAAATCAATAATCCAATCTTTATTGATTGTTTTCACAGTTGCATCCACATCCGATAGACTTTGGCCTGCAACTACCAAGTTATCTGTTTCGATAAAAATACGCTGCGGAGCTTCAAATAAAGCCTTCTTTGCGTCTTCAGATTCATCACCGCTGGGCACTCCAGCTAGCAGTGCCGCGATGCTCTGATACCAAGTAGAGAGTTGTATTTCTGGCAGGTTCGCACTGATGCTAAAACCAACACCTCGCCCAACAAAATCGCTTGCACCTATGGCCAAATGCGCACGGCTAAACTGCATTTCTTTATGCGGTAAAATACCATCAAACGTGACTTCATCGCCTAAAGTCACTTTAATATTTGATGCTTGTTTGTTGCCGCTGATATCAGCCGATAAGCGCTTGGATTCACTCGACTGTTTATCAAAAGGGGCTGGTAACACAGAGTCTATGCTATCTAGCTGAGAAAATACCGTTGCTGTATATTCATATGCGTCTTTCCCCAAAGCCACATCAATACTCGACTGCCAACTACTCTCACCGCTCAGGTAGCTTCCTAGCTCTTCACTAATATAAGGAACTAAGGGGCTGACGTCCCAGTTCTCTCCCAAAACATCAATATCTAATACATACTCATCGTTAGCTTGCTCGCCCTTAAAATCAACAGCGATACTCTGGCCTAAAAGTTCTGCTTTCAGCCTATTAATCCAAATTTTGTCATTGTCAAAAATGAGTCGACCTTTGGTGTTTTCTAAAGCTAATTGCAAACTTGGGATTTGCACAAAATTATCGTTTAGGGTGACGATTCCACTCGCCGAAGTACTTTTTGTATCATCTAGGGGAACGTAAATTGACAGCTGTGCTTCTATTTCGTTACTCACTAACACGTCTTTGCTCAGTGTACGACCAAGCCCATCTTGTAAACTGCTCTGCGCAAAAACCTGTGAAATCCCATAGCCATTGCCAACACCTACCGCTTCAATAATCAAATCGGCGCCTTTGGTCAGAAGTGGGATGTATGCATTGATATCACGCACGTCGATTTCGCCCAACTTGGCTTCTTTGCTCTTCATTGTTAAACCCAAATTTTCAAAATGCAGGTCTAAATCTAAATTTGTAATCGATGGCCAGCTTCTGTCAAATAAAAAATCTGCGTCTCGGATATCTACTTGTGCTTGAAACACACCTTCATTATTTGTGAACGGGTAGTCAGCAAAGCGGCCACTCCACAAGATGCGCGCCTCTTCCACCTGACCTTCAGCATAGAATGCTCGGCTCAAGAAGGACTTAACTTCCTTTCCTAAAAGCGGCTCATTTGGCAAAAAGCGCTGGATTTGTGATACATCTAAGGCTTTTACCGTGCTCACAGAATTCAGCACTTGATTGCTAAAGTTGTACTCAAAACTGCCACCCATTGACGTTTCTGGCAGCTCAATGTCAAAGCCTTTAGCACCCAGATGCCACGCATCATCATCTTGGTAAAATTGCAGAGGAAGTAACAGATTGTCGACCACAAGATCATCGTCAAAGACTTCCCCCACTGCAACATTCACATCCTTACCCTCGAGCGTCACTGCGCCCACATTTTTTTGCCAAGCGAAGGTCATTGCAAGGTCGGACATGCCGGGGACGTTTTTATTTTGTTGCCAAGCTAATTGATTAATTTCAGCCCATGCTGATATGCCATTAGGTCGTTTTTGAATGGCTAATTTATCTAAGCGTGCTGAAAGGTCCATATCGCGCAATTGTCTATTGAGCTCACTACTAAACAGCCCGGTTAAGGGTAGCAAAGGTTTGATTGGGAATGCGCTGGCGCTTTGAATTTGCAACTCACCACTTTTCGACAGAGAGCCTTTCCAATCTGTACTTAATACTTGGTCGTACACTGAAAGTTTGAGTTCTTTTATATTGAACAGCCAGCGACCACCTTTCGGCTGGGCCACAAATATTCCCGAATCGATACCACTGCTCAGGTCTACAGACTCTTGTTTCCAAATAAAGCGGGTTGGTTTTATCTTTCCATATACCTTCGTGATTTTACGACGATTAATATCCGCCCAGAATTCAAAGTTGGCGCGCCCCTCTAAAAGCTCACTTTCCAGTGCGGAAAACTCATTTACCCAGGGTGATAAATCGAGCTCATCGGCTTTCGCGTAAATAGTGCCATCAAAGTTATTCGCATTGCCCACTAAATCAATCACAAATACGGCAGAGTTATTAGCAAGTTCAGATACTTTCATTAAGCCTGAACCTTGGTGACGCTCACCTTTGTTCAGCCATGAAAGGTTTTGAATATTGAAAGACTGTCGGTTATTTTCACCGCTAATACTGACCACGCTATTCACCAACGAAAAGGTTTGTAGCTGCTCTAGGAATAAGCCTTCAAGTGCGTCCATAATAGGAAAGTCAGTGCTACTGTCGTCTTGTATTCTTTGTAAGTCTAGGTCTAATAGCAAGCCATCTAGGCTGAAGTTTTTAGAGGAGATTTGGCCAGTGAGTAATGAATCCCAAAAATCTATTTCAATATAAATATTTTCGATATTCAGGGAAAGGGGGGACTTTTCATTTTGTTCAAGGCTGACCTCGTTCAGCACAATGGCCGGCCCGATACCTTGCCAAGAAGCCGATATAGACTCTATCTGCAGCGCTACACCATATTCAGTTTGCGCAAACTCTTCGAATAAATGCTTTTTGTCATTCAGTAAGGGCAGGGAATAGCGTAACAAGCTCATCAGTAAAGCGAAAACCACTAAACTGATAGCCACTACTGTCCATAACTTTCGGACTAAATAGGTTGCTACGCTGGAAAATTTGTTCACATCATTACCACATCAAATTTGTCTTGATGATACAACAACTCCGTTTGTACTTTGATTTGTTTTGACACGAATACTTCCAATTCGGCCAACATATGAGATTCTTCACCCATAAGCGCTTCAGCTACAATTTGAGAAGCGTAGACGACGAATTTATCAGCATCATACGCCCTATTCACACGCACTATTTCACGCATTATTTCAAAACAGATGGTTTCAACGGTTTTAATACTCCCACGACCTTTACATGCGGGACATTCACCACACAAAATGTGTTCTAGGCTTTCGCGTGTGCGCTTGCGTGTCATTTCAATTAAGCCGAGTGCCGTAAAGCCGTGAATGTTCGACTTCGCACGATCTTTGCTCATTGCCACTTCTAGACTATGTAAGACACGTCTTTTGTGGTCAGGTTCAATCATATCTATAAAGTCAATTAGGACCATGCCACCTAAGTTGCGCAAACGCAGTTGACGTGCAATGGCGACGGTCGCTTCAATGTTCGTATTGAAAATGGTTTCTTCAAGGTTTCGATGACCAACAAATGCACCCGTGTTGATGTCAATTGTCGTCATTGCTTCGGTCTGGTCAATAATTAGATAGCCCCCAGACTTTAGGTCGACACGACGCTCGAGCGCTCGCTGGGATTCATTTTCTACATCGTAGAGATCAAATATTGGACGCTCACCTTTATAGTACTCTAGTTTTTCGCTCAGCTCAGGGACGTAGTCCTTAGTGAACTCTTGTAATTCTGTGTATGACAGTTTTGAATCAATGCGAATACGATCAAGCTCAGTACCAACAAAGTCACGCAATACTCTGCGCGCAAGCGGCAAGTCTTCATACAACACATGAGACATCTTCTTGGTCATACGCGATTGGATCTTAGCCCAAAGCCGTCTAAGGAATGCAGCGTCTTGCTTCAATTCATTTTCTGAGACGCCTTCTGCCGCTGTGCGCACAATAAAGCCACCTTGATCATCGCAATGTCCACCTACTAGCCCTTTTAAACGATCACGTTCTGCTTCATCTTCTATACGTTGTGAAATACCGACATGAGTCACGCTAGGCATAAATACCAGGTATCTTGATGGCAAAGTGATGTCAGTGGTAAGGCGGGCGCCTTTTGTACCTAAGGGGTCTTTCACCACTTGCACGACGATATCCTGACCATCACGGACCAATTCACGAATGTCTTTTTTCTCAATAGGCGTATCGCTAACGTCATCTACTAGTTCGTCATGCATAGCAATGTCGGAAGCATGTAAAAAAGCCGCTTTATCTAAACCAATATCAACAAAGGCGGCTTGCATACCAGGTAATACTCGGCTGACTTTGCCACGATAGATATTGCCAACGAGGCCTTTCTTGGTGTGCCGTTCGATATGAATTTCTTGTAAGATACCGTTTTCTATCAGCGCAACCCGTGATTCAGACGGCGTAACATTGATTAGCAACTCTGCGCTCATATGTGATTTCCTAGTTCAAGTACCCGATTTTGTTCAGCATAACTTTGGTTTCGTAGAGAGGCAGTCCAACAACATTGCTATGACTACCTTTAATGCTTTTGACAAACTGGCCACCAATCCCCTGTATAGCATAGCTTCCCGCTTTGTCTTGTGGCTCTCCACTCTGCCAATAATTGCGCATGTCTTGTTCATTAAGACAGGCAAAAGTGACTTGAGTTTTCACTTGCTCTACAAAAGATTTATTTTGATAACGAAATGCCACTGCTGTGATCACTTGATGGGTTTGAGAAGACAGCATAGACAACATTCTTATACTATCATTTTGATTTTCAGGTTTGCCAAATATTTGATCACCAAATGTCACGATGGTATCTGCACCGATAACTAATTTATCGGGATGATGAGTGGCTACTTTAGTGGCTTTTGCTTCAGCTAAGCGTGCGACTAAGCGCTCTGGACTCTCGTCCGCTAGCGGCGTTTCATCGACATCTGCGCTGATGATGTCAAAGTGAGGAATGAGATGTTGCAGAAGCTCTTTACGTCGCGGCGACGCGGAGGCCAAAATAACCCGACAAAGAGACATCTTAGGTCACTCTTAGTAATCTGCGATACCGTCTAAGCAACCAGAAAAGCCAAGGCCAAATAAATACAGAAGTGACGACAGGCCATAGCAACTCAAATCGAAATTGAATACCTGTAAGCCAATATTGCAGCCAATAAACCAGCATGTGGTACAACGTCGCAAGCACAAAAATCATGACCGCTTGCTGTACTACACTGTAGTTTCGGAATCGTTGATAATTTGCAGCAACTAGGTAAACAGGGATTGCCATCGCAAAGCTATGTACGCCAAGCGCAGTGCCATATAAAATATCAATCACGATACCGCAAATTGCAGCCACGCCAACACCAACCCTATTAGGTAAGGCCATACTCCAATAACACAGAATTAAAAGAAGCCAATCAGGACGGTATAAATCAATAGCCACCGGCATCGGCATAATTTGCAAAATGAAGGCAACAATAATGCTTGCAGGGATTAAAAACTGCTTCCCCTTCATCGCGCATTCTCCTGTTCCAGATCTTGTTGCTCAGAAGTGTCGCTGTCAGTCATACCGGATTTTAATTGTTCAAAACGCTCATCACCTGGCGCAATAGCACCATCTGGCGCCATATCCGCTGGCCATAAGAGTAAAAGATATTTTAAACGGTCTAATTGCGCTAAGGGCGTCGCCTGGACTTGTGCGAATGGGCGGCCTTCGTCTCGAATGATGGACGTAATAATACCGACCGGATAACCCTCAGGGAAGACATCGCCTAAACCAGAAGAGACCAATACGTCACCTACGAGAAGATCAGCACTGTGGGGAACGTGTTGTAGATTTATCGCATCCAGACTGCCATCACCAATCGCAATAAAGCGCACGTTATTGCGTTCAATGCGCACCGGAATTGCGTGAGTAACATCCGAGATTAATAAAATACGACTGTTGGTTGTGCCAACCTCTGACACTTGGCCCACAATACCATTGTCGTCAAGTACAGGTTGGTTCAGAAACACGCCGTCAATTGCCCCCTTGTTAACCACAATTTGATGACTATAAGGGTTTGTATCGACCGCCATTAGCTCGGTGATCATTTTATGCATATTGTCACGCACAGGAGCGTCAAGTAGCTTGCGAAGGTTATTGTTTTCTTGCTCTAAAATCTTGAAGCGCTGCAACTGCTCACTCATCAAAGTGATTTGATAAGTTAAGTCTTCGTTATCGTTTAGGAGCTTTTGTCTTGATTTGAAACGGTCAGCACTCCAACTCATCATAGCGCCAGGTAAATTGGCGATATATTGCAAAGGACTGACCATTGAGTTCAGATAAGTACGTGCAGTGGCGAAGTTTTCAACCTTAGTATCGATAAGCATCGCAGCCAGTGAAAACACTAGAACGATGGCTAATCTAACTGGGAGGCTTGGGCCTCTGGCGAAAACTTCATTCATGATAGAAAATAGACTACTCGTTGAGGCTATTCGTAGCTAAATAGGTCGCCACCATGTAAATCAATCATATCGAAAGCCTTACCGCCACCACGAGCCACACAAGTCAGTGGATCATCAGCGATTACCACAGGAATACCGGTTTCTTCCATTAGTAAGCGATCTAAGTCTTTGAGTAATGCACCACCGCCTGTGAGTACCATTCCTCGCTCAGAAATATCCGATGCAAGTTCAGGTGGGGATTGTTCGAGAGCAACCATCACCGCACTCACAATACCTGATAAAGGTTCTTGCAGGGCTTCTAAAATTTCGTTGCTGTTAAGATTGAAACCACGAGGCACACCTTCGGCTAAATTTCGGCCACGCACTTCAATCTCTTTGACTTCTTCGCCCGGGTAGGCTGCACCAATTTCATGCTTAATACGTTCAGCGGTCGCTTCACCAATGAGTGAACCAAAGTTACGTCGAATATAATTGATGATCGCTTCATCAAATTTATCACCACCAATGCGCACTGAAGATGAGTAAACAACCCCATTCAAGGAAATGATAGCAACTTCCGTTGTACCACCACCGATATCAACAACCATCGAGCCGGTTGCTTCGGATACCGGTAAACCAGAACCAATCGCTGCCGCCATAGGCTCATCAATCAAATATACTTCACGCGCACCGGCACCCAAAGCTGATTCACGGATAGCACGGCGTTCAACCTGAGTAGAACCACAAGGCACACAGACTAAAACTCTTGGGCTTGGACGCAAGAAGTTATTATCATGCACCTGCTTAATGAAGTGTTGTAACATTTTTTCAGTGACGTAAAAGTCGGCAATAACGCCATCTTTCATTGGACGAATAGCCTTAATGTTACCCGGTGTTCGACCCAACATTTGTTTTGCTTCATGACCAACCGCGGCGACGCTTTTTGGGCCGCCAGCTCGCTCTTGGCGTATCGCCACAACAGAGGGTTCGTTTAGAACAATGCCTTGATCTTTTACATAGATCAGCGTATTCGCTGTTCCCAAGTCGATCGAAAGGTCGTTTGAGAACATACCTCTAAGCTTTTTAAACATGGAATGCCTTTAGGTTATTTTTGTTGTTATTTGCGGCTACAAAAGGTGTTTTTATAAACACTCGCGCCCACTTATCACAGGATTATAGGAATAATCCTGTAACTTTACCAACGCCTTGTCATAAGGGCAAGCAATGCATAATAAAATTAGTCGTTGAACACTTCTCGCCAGTGAATTGTGCGGTCATTTCCACGGTAGATCCCAAAGGTTGCAACGGCACTAGGATCGTCGCCAAAATTACCATCAGAATCCCAGTCATAGGTAAACCAATCGAGGGCCTCATAGGTCACACCAATTTCGCCTTGGTTTCCAGCGCCCGTAGCTTCCAATAGAATGGATTGTGCTTTACCACCAATAAAGGTGCCTGAACTTCCTAAAACGTCACTCAGAGCGGGGTCTAAACTGATATTGCTCAACACAATACGAGCAGGATCGAAGCTACTTAAGCTATCACTTGTACTGACAATAAACGTATCACCATCAAAGTATTCAATTTTCATCTGTTGAGGGAAGTCGGATGTTTCCGGTCCAAAGCTATTTTCAATATTCATTCGCCCGAAACGCAATTCAACACCTGTGGGCGAGGCTGCACTTACACTTGTAGCGCTGACACCGTCGCCATCTGTAATAGCGGATACGGCAAAATCAATATCTGATGTGAAGGGTGCGACCAGCGAATTGGCACTTCGCGGGTAGACAAAGTGATCAGTATCGGCAAGTTGATAGTGCAAAACACCTTTTGGTAAGGCCGTGACGGTCGGTAACACGGTTAAATCGTTTTGACTTAGCGTCCCGGCATTCATAGTCGCATTTACTGCCAACGCTGTAGAGTCCACACCAAGCGCAGCTTCGTCTGCAGTGGGCACTGTGACACTGATATTCGCACTAGTCAGATTCATAAAATCATTAACACTACCTTCACTATCTTGGTAATAATTTCGAGTAATTTCACCCTGGCGATTATAGGCAGTGATGGCATAAGTAGGTTTGGAAAGGTACGAAATTGCACCTTTCGTAGCGTCTAACTCATCCATTTGACCAATGTAGGCTGTAAAATCGGTCCCTGAGGCATAATTTGCCACTAAGCTTCCATTATCAACCACAGTTTGAGTGAAGTAAGCTGGTACAAATCGACCGATATCAATGGCGTTTGCTGGCACAATAATACCTTCATTACCATAATTATTATCCTGTATATCGACGTTTATCAGGCCGACCTCAGAATAACGAGCCCCATTGAAAGAGGACACACCTGAAACAAAATTCGTCAGGTTAACATTTTCAAAGCTTGCACCCACGCTGCTAATGACAGAGCCACTGGCAGAATAGTTTAGCCTGCCGTTTTCACTAACAGACAAAGTTGGACCCGTGCGGCTCAAACGCAATTGGAGCTGTCCCGGCGAGTAGTTTTGCGTAATCTGAGGTGTCGATGCACCATTGTAGGCGCTTACTACAAAGTCGAAGTTATCGCCAGCAGGATGCGTTGTCGACGCTGATGCACTTGCACCATTTAAAGCATTACCGCCAGATTCTGCACTAATAACGAAGTTTGCAGGACTCACCCAAAACGCATTGCTGCTTCCGCTGAGATTAACCCCGCCCACACTGTAATTTGCACGCAGACGAATTTGGCCAGCATCTAAATAGGCTGGGTTTGGAATTGTCGCAATGCTATCTGAATCAAAGTTCAAGGTAACACTCGTGGATCCGCTATGTTTAGCGATTGGGCTGCCATCTACATTGAAGCTTAAACCAGATGTCCCACCAGGATTCACGTTTTCTTGGGCCAGTTCAATCGTACGATTGCCACTAAAAATGCCAGTACACACACCATCCGTGTTTTCTACCGCTTGCACTTTCAATGCTTCACCAAACACAATACCAGATGTTTGATTTGGTATGATTGTGCTATTTGAAGTGCCCGATAAAAATCTAAATCCAGCATCTGCAAACACGATATCGCACGAACTTCCAGAACCATCATCACATACAGTAGGATTGCTCGCAGCAATTGATGGGCTGCTTATCGACATCGTGACTGTTTCAACGTCGGTGTTATTAAAACTGATTGTGGTACTACCAACAAAAGTGGGGGTAGCCACTATGGCACCGTCAGCTAGAACGTTTAAAGAAGTCGCTTGGGCACTCAGTGATGAACAACTTGCATCCGCGCAGGCTCTAATCGTCACTGTTTCCGCATCGCAGGTTAATCCTTGTCCGTCATGACTAATTTCATAGTGATGAACCACCGGGATGGCACACGCATGAGTTTCAGCATAGACAGAAGCAATTTCAGTCTGCGTCAACGCGCCGGTATACACTCTCACTTCATCAATTTTACCGGTAAATCGACTGTTGGTTTCACCTGAGTCGGTTTCGCCACCAATGGTTGCAGGGCCATCATCCTCTCCCCATGAACCAGTGTAAGTGCTAATTGAACTACCACCATTTAAGCTTTGAGCCACCCCATTTACGTATATCTGTCTGGTTTTATTCGCAGCATCATGCACGATGGTGACAAAGCTCCATGTATCGGCAGATATTACAGCAGGAGTATCTACAGAAATCGGGCTAACGTTTCGTGAATAGAACCGTAAACGGCCACTGCCGGGGTCCCCTAAACTGAAACCATAACCACGCGTTTGACCATTATCCTGTTCATCATCAATAAAAATGCGAGAGCCTGCGCTCAAATTGCTTGGATTGATCCAAGCTGTCACCGTAAAACTATCCGTTAGATTAGGGAAACTGTTGGGCAGAGCAATATAGTCATTGCTACCGTCGAACTCGCCAAAACCACAAGTACCAGGATTACCCACTATCGCAGGTGTGTCAGTAGCAGTGAAAGCCCCATTGATTGCTTGCGCATCAAAGTTACCCAATTGATCTTCAACTTCAGCTGCCGCCCCGGTCCAAGAACTTTCTTCCAAACGATATTCAGCCAGAGGAACTTTACATTCTCGTTCAGTGCCGTCGTAGTTTCGACCGTTGAGTTGATTGGTATATATGTCATTTACATCTGTGGCTGACAGAATCGAATCAAAGGCGAGCACCTCATCCACTTCACCAATAAAGTTCAATGCGCTATTACTGCCATCAATTCGACCAATACTGGAAAATGAGCTGGTCACGATACCCGATTCGGAATTCGCAGTATCTTCTAACACCCCATTAATAAACATTTGAGTCGCGCCTGAATCAGCATTCCAGGTCATGACAACATGCTGCCAATTACCATCATTTACGGGCGAATCTGAGCGCGTAGATGAGCCATTGCCCTTTTGCATTCTCAGGTGTCCGGAGGCATCAAGATACCCCCAGAAAATATCATCGCCGTTACCCGCAACTTCTAAACCTAGGATACCTGGCGCAACCCAAGCTGTGTTGCTCCCTGTTTGAGTAGTTTTAAACCAATACGCAACACTTGCGGTATCTCTTAAATAGGTGTCAAAGCCAGTTACATCAACATAATCACCGGTACCATCAAACGTCCCTGCGCCGCAAACTTGGCCATCAAATATCGTATCTGCATCGCCCACGGCCACACCGTCAATGGCATTTGGAGCACGGTCGATAACTTCGCCACTAGTGCCATTCCAAGAAAATTCATCGAAACGATATTCAAGTACCGCCTCTTCAACAGTACACGGATGACGTTCGGCCATAATAGTTTGAATTTGAGCGCTAGTGAGCGCGCCGTTGTAGACTCTGACCTCATCGATAGAGCCATGAAAATCGTACTGCGTACTATTAGATACGCCACCTATTCGAAGCTCGGAATTGACATAAGCCCTGCTGGTATTAGCGTTATTGTATTGTGTCAAGCTCTGCTCAATGCCATCAATGAAAATTTTATTGCTATCTACACTTCCGTTGGTGAACTCCACAGCCACGTGTCTCCAAGTGTTTGCAAAGCCACTGGTTGATATTCCTCTTAAGTCATTATTCCAAGTATTAAAACCCATGAGTCCACTGGTCATCCAAATGTCATGGAAGTTCCAACCTATCGGCATAACATTATTTGTTCCATCCCAATTCATCCAGAATGTGACGGTTGTTTTTGCCCCTATAGTTGAAGTATCTACGGGGAGACCTGTCACTTGAATAGAACCGTCGTTTTGAAAAGCATATCCACAGGTACCAGGGTTGCCCGTCAGCGCAGGAGAAGTTTCGGCCAATGTTGACCCGCGTAGCGCCCTACCGTCATTCCCATTTCCACTGCTGTCTGTAACCTCGCCAGCAACATTATTCCAGCTTAGGTCTTCAAATCTAAACTCGGCGATGGGTTCGGGTAGAGGACAGGTGCGTGAAGAGCCATCATCATTCAAGCCTGCATTTTGGTTATTATATAAAGTGTTTATTTCGCTTTGAGTTAAGGCGTTGTCATAAATCACTAACTCGTCGATTAAGCCTTCAACAGCCTGCGATGAAACTAGACTTCCTCCGACGGAGTCTTGCTCTTGACCCAAAAGTAAGCTTTCAACAGTGACTGAGTCTGTTGTGAGTGTGGTACAACCTTGAAAGACACTATCTCGATAGAGACAGTTTTGGTCGTTGGTACGTGTCCATAATAAATGATGCCAATTGTTGTCAGCAAATGAAGTCACGCTTATGGTATTTAAGGTCCCCCCCTTAAGGTACGGTTGGAAACTAGTATGACTAGGAAACCACATCAGCATTTCATTATCTTGACCCGTCGCAGCGCCAGATAGCAAACTTTGGTTACCTGTTTTTGTCGTTTTCACCCATAAAGAAACGGTGAAATCATCTCGATTGTCAAAAGTCGCTGGATCCAAGATAACGTAATCTGAAATACCACTCGCCGACAAATCCACCGCAGTACAAATTTTTCCTTCTGTTGGCTGAGCATTCACCGCCCTTCCATGAAAGTTACCATGACTATCAATCACTTCACCTGCAGTGCCGTTATATACAGATTCATCAAAGCGATACTCTGCCAATTTTGCTGCAAACGCACTGGAGGATAAAAATAGGAAACACACACTCGCAAAAAGTGGGAGTCCGAAGCGTAAATGACGGTACTTCATAATTTAATTCTCTTGCATTGCGTCAACAGAAACAGTTCTGCTGACAACAATATCATCAAAGCCACAAGTACCAGTGCTCGAATATCGATACAGCCGGAAGTCTTCACCATTGAAGTTGATATCACTTGTGGAACATCTTGCAGTAAATTGGCAGGCTTGGAAGCCATTGATTGACGAAAATGATGCAGGGCTCGAGATCACTTGATTACATATCTGCGGTCCACTGGATAATGGAAATGAAGCGAGTGCGAGTTCTTGTATACCTGCTTGTGCGGCATTTTTCGCACGCACACCATATACTTCATACAACAGCGTATTGGACGATGTGCTCAACATATTCACTAAGACGCCAGCTAACAGTGCTAACACAATAATTGCAAACAACGCCATTACGATCATGCTGCCGCGTTGTTTTCGGGAGCCAGCAGTTTGTCGACTCGGCAGAGCACTTGTCTTATCAAGGCCGTCAAAACTATGCGCAATGAAGCGCGTATCATCCGATTTATGGCACATTAGGAATATGTATCTCCTGTGTGAATGTCATACTTTCGCCGTCTCGCACAAAGATAAACTGTGTTTGGGTATACGCATTTCTGCGCAGTGATGCGTCGACAATCCTGAACGGATTGAGATCATTGGCATTTGGTACGTTCGGGTTCGACGAAAGTTGATTCCCCATGTTTTCAGCCATTAACACACCACCATTGGAAAACACTGGCTGTGTTTCGCTTATGGATGACTCATGACGATACAAGGCGTTATTTCTGACACAATAATTTATCGTTGAACTCCCCACATATAAACGTTTAGCGGGACTTGATTGCTCAAAACCATCAACGACAGTTAATTCGATGACGCCATCACTATCATCATCTGTCGCGCAATTTCCATCACCATCGTCTGCACAAGCGCTGATAACTTGTCTTTGTGCGCTACTAGCAGAATAGATATCCACAGAACTTGTTGGGTAAACAAACGCAAGGTCGCTATTTGCCGTTGGCACAAAAATATTGCCATTAATATCATGCATTTCAGTGACTGAAATGGTGACATCGGAAGTCGGTTCAATAGGCAATTCCAAATAGAAAGTACTCCATTTGCTCGGCACGAACTGCAAACAATGTACACCTGAATTTCCGGCTAAACGCACTGAATTTGGTATGGCGCTGGCAATCTCGCGATTAATACGTTCAACGGCAAAACTGCCATCTCTTAGTAAACGCTCGCGTTCACTTGTATCAATAAAAATTTGAGTAGAAGAGCGGATGAACTGTGTGATGCCTACCGAGACAATAGCTAACACCACAAGGACCATTACTAATTCAATCAAAGTGAAACCTTTTGATCGTGATAATGTGCAAGAAGAATATTTCATCAGAAATTCCCCTTAACACCGGCGACGGTGATTGTGTCTCCGCCTGGCGTAGTGATCGTAATGGTGACTAGTTTCTTATTCGCAACGAGCGTACCTGAATCTAAACTACCATCCTGATCCAGGTCGTCATCATTGATGCCATCACTATTTTGGTCATAAAAAACACTTACTTGAGCGCGAAACCCAGCATAAATACTCACACCATTCACTGCGCTTCCTGCTTCAATAGAATTAAGTATATTAAAATCGCTAAGGTCCAAACCATGGTAGTCATCAACATCGTTGTACAAGCTACGTGTTTCGCCAGATTCAGGACCTAAATTACCGCTACGAGTGCATGCAAGCGCCTCGTTGCAGCGTTGTAAGCCGCCCACTTGATTCGAATTCTGATCAAATGATTTAGCTAGAATTTCATTGCTGAGGGATTGCCCTAAAGAAGTCGCTCTGACTTGCCATATTGGATCGATACCCTGCTTAACTTGAGGCTGTAAAAAGGAAATCACTGATACCATCGCAACCGCAAAAATCACGATACCTACGATCAGCTCAATCAGTGTGAAACCTTGGTTAGCAGTTTTTGTGATGCATATTCGATGCTTTCTAACAGGCATTGATGAACCCTTCAGAAGCAATGCATACTCTTGCAGTGGCTTCACCACTGAAACTGACGGTACACCCATTGCTGCAGTTGGAAGACGTGGTTTGCGGTGCGCCAAAAGAGTCAAACTGTATAAAGCCTATCGCAACTGAGCCATCTAAGACAGACATAGATACGTTTGCATCCTGTATTTCAGTTGCGGTGGTTCTGAGGAAACTATCGGTATTAAAATCAATGGTAGTTGTGCATGTTGCTGCTTCATTGCCACTAGCGAAGGATGCTGAAGATGGCCCAAAGGCGGTTTGCGTGCTGGTGTTGATGAAGTTAACTCGGTGACAAAAACTGGGCCGAGAGTCTTGCATTGCCCGTATCTGCATATTGCGAAGGACTGACACTAATCGGTTTTGAAAAGCGTATTCGTCATAGCCCGTGGTGCCAGAAAAGCGTGGTATAGCATAAACAGCCAGTACACCTAAGATAATCATAACGACGATAAGCTCAAGAAGGGTAAATCCTCCTTGAGCTTTTTGGTGTTTAGGAACCAGAGGTTGCCATAACATTATCGTCTACAATCAAGTAGCTATTAACAGCCTGTTGCGACTGTAGTAATACCAGGCGCAGCATTTGCCCCAGCGTTGACGTATCGCACATAACAATTGTTTGTGGCTGTCTCACCTGCAAAAGCGATAATAAATTCACCTGCAGCAAGAGTTGTATCTACGTTAATAACTGCGAAGTCACCTGTACTTAAATCTAAGAACGGAACTACGTTTGCAGCAGACGTAATCACTGCAGCGTTTGGATAACCATTAACGGTAGATACGGCTGCACCGTTCACTGTTACGTTAACCGCTGTCGCACTGCTTTGAACACCCGCGATGGCTGCTTTTGCATAAACCAACTGAGATGAACCTTGAAGCGCAGCTTTAACACCTTCAAGTGTTTGAGCACGAGCATCAGTTTGAAGATCGATAAAACGAGGAGCTGCAGTAACAGCAAGAATACCAAGGATCACGATCACGATGATAAGTTCGATAAGCGTGAAGCCTTTTTGGTTTGTCATTTGGTTTTTCATAATAATTCCCTCAAAGTGGATGTTTCTATTAAATTTACAATGTTAAAAATACGAGTAATACCTAGTCACTTAGTTATTACTAAACACAATCACTTGACCTATCCTTGGGTCATAAACAAAGCCGTTACCTACACCCGTGGTAAGCGGCTCACTAGCGTTGTTCTTTATGGTTTGGGTTAAGTAGTAATGACAAACGTCATTGCCGCCCGAACCAGCGTTCTCATTCACATTTGTGAAGTAACGAAAATCTTCTACAGCTTGTGTGCTCCAAGTCGATGTGATCGTTGGTGCACTTTGCATAATCAAATTAAAGATGCTCTCACAATCCAGACGCGACATTGTGTCGTCTTCTGTGCTCGCATCGTTGTTTAGTTGGCCTGTCGGATAACCTGTATCACTGTCCACGCCAACGGCGATCCCTTCAATAGTCACTGAACTCAAATTCGTACCATTATTATCTTGAGGGCGCGCTTCAATTTCCCACTGCGCTCTCACCAGGCCAACACCAGTAGCAAAACCACCGGCAACACCTTCAACAGTTGCGTCTTCAGCTTCCCTTGGGACATCTAAAAAGCGCGGAATAGCAACAGCACCAAGAAGGCCCAATAACACAACGACGATAACTAACTCGATAAGCGTAAATCCGCGTTGCTGTTTGTTATTACCAGATTGCATGTTGTCTCCTAAGTGTTCGTTGCTAACCATATTCAAAACACGTTTCCTGTGCCCAAATAATAATCAAATTTTTGTTCTGGTCGGCTGTACCGACATATATCGACTCTTTTCTGAGAGTCTTGAGCCTTTGCTTGAGCAATAAACTCAACTTGTACTTCTAACTGTTTTTGAAGGTCAACCTCGACACTCAAACCACCTACGTTAACCGCACTCTTCGCTGCGAACATTGCCAAGAATCCTTGGCAAGCGTCTAAAGACCGATTTAACTTTGGCCAACCCTCTCGATTCATCTCGATTTGGTCGCTTTGTCCTGCATTACTACTTTCGTAGGTAATCGAGCTAGGTCTACCTTCGTACTGCCACTGCCAATGCATCTGGGCTAAACCCTCTTGCACACCCGCTTTTAAATTCTCAAAGCCCGTGCGTTCCCAAGCTTCATTGTTTTCTGTCATTAGGCTGCGATACAGCAAAGCGCCAACTATCATGACAATAAGAAACACCCAAATGAACTGATATAACTTACTGGCCATCGTTACACTGCGCCATTATTTGCCCTGCACAACGCTCATCATGTCCCACATCGGCGTAAATATACCTAGCGCCAAGACCAACACCATTGCCGCTACTATTGCGATCAGTATGGGTTCAATCTTCGATGTCAAACTTTTCAAATCGTATTCCACTTCGCGTTCATAATATTCCGCGACTTCTTGCAATAATTCATCAACGCGACCGGTTTCTTCACCAACGTTGACCATTTGCATTACCAGAGGGGTGAAAAGCCCACTGTTTTGCGCCACTCTCGACAAGCTTTCGCCCTTCTCGATGCTTTGTCTCATCGTAATGACCGCTTTGCTCATATAACTATTACTTACGGCTTCTGCGACTAGATTCAGTGCAGTGGTAAGCGGCACACCCGCTTTTAACATCATTGCAAAGCTGCGTGCGAACCGTCCTAATAAAGAGCGCTCTATAATGGAACCCACTAAAGGCACCTCGAGCTTTAATTTATCCCAATTGTACCGTCCCTGTTTAGTATCAAGATAACGCGATGTTATGAAAACACATACGCTAATTAGGATAATAAGGACCCACCACTGGTGCAGAAAGAAGTTAGACATTCCTATTAAAAACAAGGTCATAGCAGGTAATTCGGCATCGAACTTCTCAAACATACCGGCAAATACTGGGATGACAAAAATGTTCATGACAACTAAGGCAATCACAAGAGCAAACACGACAAATATCGGATATCTTGTTGCTGCTTTGATTTGTTTACGTGTCTCTTGCTCACGTTGGAGGTATTCGGCTAGCTGGGCGAAGGCTTCATCTAGCTGACCGGTGTTTTCGCCGACATGTACGACACTGACAAATAATTGGTTGAAGATTTTAGGGTGTTGAGCCAAAGCAGATGAAAGGTTTCTACCGCGTTCTAATTGCTCAATCACATTGATAAGGGCTTTGCGCATACGCTTAGAGTTCGTATTCGAAAGGCCCGCAACAGCGCGGATCATTGGGATCCCAGCTTTCGTTAATGAAAACATTTGACGAGCAAAAATAACTAAATCGTCAATACTCACTTTCGGTACAAAAAGTCCTAGCTCATCATCACTTTTGCGCTTATCTGACGCATTCAAGCTCTGGGTAATATCAATTGGAATGATATTTCGACTCATTAGGATTTTTGCTGCTGTTGACTCATCGCTCGCGTCAATAGTGCCATCTACTAAACTGCCACCCGATTCTCTACCCTTATATGCGAAAGCTGGCATTAGTCGTCATCCTCTAGGGAGAGGCCAGAGCCACTGAAGCCGGTTTGCAAGCTCCCAGTTACTTTCGACGGTGCTTGCACGCCCTGTGGCGCCATTGCCGCTGGTACATTGCTTTCTATACTCGTATCGACTTCTTTATCTCGTGAATCATCGCCGACCATTTCAACCAGTTTCAATACTTCGTCAATACTGGTAATGCCCTGCATTGCATAAAGCAAGGCCGAATGAGCAAGTGGTTTATAATCTGGGCTCGCATGAGCTGCCACCGAAAAACCACTGGTATCGTTATTTTTCAATGCGTTCATCATGGCTTCAGTCATTTCGAGTAACTCAAATACACCCACTCGACCACGATAACCAGAATGATTACATTTTTGACAACCAGCACCTTTCTTAAAAGTGGCTTGTGAAATATCTTCATTTAAGGTTTTTAGCCAGAATCGCGCCTCATCACTCAACTCTTCATCTACGCAACAGTTTTCACAAATGCGTCGAACTAATCGTTGAGCAATGATCGCTCGCAAAGAACTTGCCACCAAGTAACCAGGTGCGCCCATATCGATGAGACGAATTGCGCTACTAATACTGTCGTTGGTGTGAAGTGTTGATAATACTAAGTGACCGGTTAACGCGCCGCGCAAACCAATCTCTACGGTTTCTTTGTCACGCATCTCACCAACCATGATGATGTCTGGGTCTTGACGGAGCGTTGTTCTGAGCACCTGTGAGAAGCTCAAATCAATTTTATGATTTACCTGAACCTGATTGATTCTAGGCAAACGATATTCGACCGGATCTTCAACCGTAATAATCTTTGATTGTGGACGATTCAACTCTGTGAGTGAGCCATAAAGCGTCGTGGTTTTACCAGATCCAGTTGGACCGGTTACCAGAATCATGCCGTGTGGGCGCTCCAGTAGCTTGCGGAAACGCTTCACAATAGCCGGCGGCATACCCGTTTGGTCCAAGGTTAAAATACCTTGTGATTGATCTAGCAAACGCATAACAACAGACTCACCAGCTTGCACTGGCATTGTCGAGACACGCACGTCAATCGCGCGACCTTTTACTTTAATTTGTGCTCTGCCGTCTTGTGGCAGTCTTTTTTCTGAGATATCCAAGCCAGACATCAGCTTTAAACGAAGTACTAATGCCGCGGCGATATTACGCTCTGGAATAACCGTTTCTTGCAACTGGCCATCCACTCGCTGACGAATTCGCAATTGGCGCTCTTCAGGTTCGATATGGATATCTGAGGCTTTTGCCATAACCGCGTCTTCGAAGATTGAGTGCAATAATTTAGCAACCGCTGTGTCTTGTTCACCGTCCACACCCATTTCAAGTTCAAAATCTTGAGAATCGTCATATTCTTCTGCAAGCTCTTGAGCAAATGAGGCAATTTCTTCAGTTTTACGGTAAAAGTTTTCGTACGCCGCAAACAGCTGAGTTTCACTGACCACCGCCACTTCGATAGGTTTCGGCAAGCGGTTACTAAGGTCATCCACAGCGTTAATATCGCCCGGATCACTCATGCCGACTAAGAGCTTCTCACCCTTATCATCAAGCACCAATGCGCGATAACGTCGAGCTTGTATTTCTGGCAGTAATTTAACCGCTTCAGGATCCACACGGTAATCATCAATATTTATCAAGGGCACATTTAAGTGAGTAGACAGTAGTGATAATAACTGGTCTTCGGTCACCAAATTCATTGCAATCAATGTGGCACCGAGTTTACGACCTGATTGACGCTGTTCGGACAAGGCCTGTTGCAACTGTTCATCGTTAATTAAATTGTTTTGGACTAATAAGTCGCCTAATCTAATTTTCATATTCTATGATCCCGCCAAAACTGCTAGTCGTCCGTCTACAAAACTGAGCACTTGTGCTGACAACTGATTTGAAGATTTTACTTTTCTATAATTTGATACTGCTTGCTCATGCATTTTTTGCTTATCTTGACTGATCGCGAGACCCAATATCCAACGCGCATTGTTAGGTTGGCGTTGAAGTAAGGTTGAATAATCTTCGTGAGAGGTCTGATAATCACTCTGTTTTTCGGCAAGGGCTGCTCGGAAACTTAATAATTCATCGTCAGCAATGACCATCTGTGGATGCTCTTTCAACAAAGCCAAGGCTTGTATATTTTTCTTTTCACGAAATAAAAGTCGTGCTTGCATCAAACGCATACTGCTATCTTCTGGGTTTAACTGTAGCCCCTGGTGTAAAAGCATTGCTGCGCGCACTGGGTCACCATTGGCGAAGAGCAAGCTAGCTAAACGCTTTCTGGCAGATACATTTCTTGGCTCTAGTGAAATGAGTTCATTAAGATCTTTTATGGCGGCAGGCGTATCACCATTTTGTAGAGACAACTGTATTTGTTGTTCCAACATTCTATTGTTAGACGTGCTTTTCATATTTGAACTAACGCTAAACACACCTTCTGCTTGTTTGGTTTCTTTTGCCACCCGAATGACTGGCTCTGGCTCTTGTGTAGACTCAGCTATGATTGCCGCTTGGATAGTTTTGGTTTGTACGATTTCTACTTCAGTGTCTTTGGTAGGACTGACTTTTGCCGGTTTAACGGCCGCAGTTTGAATAACTTTTGGCGTCACTGGCGCAGACTCTGGCACACTCTTTTTCACCGCTTCTGCACTTGCGTCTGTCGGCACAACTTGAGGTGAATTTGATAGACTGGCTACAGTGTTAGCATCCAAATCTTGCATATTCACCGTATCCGCTTTTTCTTCCACTTTTTCTGCATCTAGCGTTGCGTTTGGAGGCAAGATCGTAAGATTGCTCAAAGGCGCTTTCGCTAATATCGTGGCCTCTTTTTCTTCACTAGGCAACAATAACCACACAGCGATTGCTGTCGCAATAACAACCAATGTGCCACCCACAAAAAATCGACGTGACTTTGCACTGTTCGACTCAATGGGCACATAGTCAGCTTCATATATCCGATTACCTTCACGTTGCTCAAGGTCTTTGAGCATTTTATTCACGACGCTCATGGCAACCAACCTGTGTGACTGGCACTAATGCTAGTACATACTGCAGCGAATACCGAGGCGGCAGTAAACAAACTATTAGAAAACCAGGAAAACCAGCCCTTACGATTCATTTTTTTCGCCGCTTCAGTATCTTCAATTGCCGCTTTTACATGCTCAACACTGATTTTTTGTACACCCTCGCCATAAGCTAGCATTAAGGCTTTATGACACAACACATTCACGATACGAGGCGTGCCACCACTGGCTTTATGCATTAATTGGCAACACTCAGGACTAAACAAGCCCTCAATACGATACCCCGCAACTGCCATTCTGTGACGTACATATTGATAAAGCTGATCAGCGTTCATTAATTTCAACTTATATGAAAAGGTAATACGCTGGAGCAACTGGCGAAGCTTAGGCTGACGAAGCTTTTGGTCTAATTCTGGCTGCCCAAACAGTACCACCTGCAATAGCTTTTGTGATTCTGTTTCAAGGTTCGTCATTAAGCGTAACGCTTCGATACTTTCATCAGGCAAGGCTTGTGCTTCGTCGATGATCAACACCGCATTTTTGTGCTGCTTGTGGATCTCAATGAGCCGTTGCTGGATCAGTTGAGTAAACTCTTGTTGGTCGCTGCCTTCGGGTAATTCCACGCTGAGCTCTGCCGCAACAGCTCTGCGTAATTCAGCAGGAGACAAATAAGGGTTAGGAATATAAGCTGTCACGAATCCATCGGGTAATTCGTTAAGTAACTTTCGGCAAATTAAGGTTTTTCCCGTACCAACTTCGCCTGTCACTTTAATAAAACCCTCACCACTACGAAGTGCCGTTGATAACACTTCAATTGCTTCTTTATGGCTGGGTAACCCAAAGTAGTAAGAGGTGTTAGGGGTTAAAGTAAAAGGTAACTCTTTAATACCGAAGTGATACAAATACATAATTACTCCACGTACAGCCAGTCAGCCATTTGCGAACGGCTAGCTTCAATTTGAGTGCGCCAAGTGTTTTCGCCAACAACGGTTGGTTTCAGTAGAATAATGAGTTCTTTCTTCGTTTCCTTTTCACGTTTGTTTTTAAACAAGTTGCCCATGAAAGGAATATCACCCAATAAAGGAATCTTTGACTCTTCATTAGTGACTACCGATTGCATCAATCCGCCAATAACGACAATTTCACCTGAGCTTGCGCGAATAATAGTATCCGACTCACGAATAGTGCTTTGTGCCAAAGGTAAAATGTATTGTTCTTCGTTTAAGGTAATGACTTTTTCTTGCTCTTCCGTTTCGATAACCGAAGGATGGATGTGCAACAGGATACTGCCATTTTCATCAATTTGAGGTGTCACATCCAAGGCAATACCGCTGAAGAAAGGCGTTAAGCCAATGTCAGGACTGACTGACGTTGAGCTATTGCTTATCGTGCTTTGACTCGACACATCTGTGACGAAGTATTCATCATCACCGACTTTAATCACTGCTTTTTGGTTATTAATAGCTGTCACTCGTGGGCTAGACAGCACTTGTACATTGCCTTGCGTATCTAGTAGGTTGACCACACCGCTAAAATCTTTATTCAAAAACGATAAGCTTGTAATACCACCTAAAGAAGCCGTAATTTCATTGCCCAAGTTAGCAACTGAGGTCGAGAAACCCAAATCGGTGCTGCCTGCGTGCGCAAGCACTTGATTCCAGTTGATACCTTGCTGATATTCATCGTTCAGCACGACTTCAAGAATGCGTGCTTCGATAATAACCTGGCGCTGTAAACTCTCTTCTGAAATATTAAGGAAGTTTCTAATCGTCTTAATTTCATCAGGTAAGGCACGAACGGTAACCAAACCGGCTTGAGGGCTCACCATCACTGAGCGACCTTTTTCGTTACCTAACATATCTTTCAAGCTCGTTTCTAGGTTCTCCCAGAAGTTGGTTTCGGTGCGAGTGGTAATCGATGTACCGTTGCTGCCGTTACCGTTATTACCAAATGAGTTACCGCCTAAGTTATTACCCACTTGAGAATTGCCGCTGAAGTTATTGAAACCGCCATTTTGATTATTGTTATTACCGTTTTGATTATTGCCTGCTTGAGCCACACCACCAGAAATAATACTGGTTTGCGTATTGCCATCGCGTTGCATTAGTAGGTAATTAACCGAGAATGTTTCAGTACGCATGCCTGCAGGGAAAACCTTGTATACGTTACCCGTGCGGTCTATGTGAAAACCGTAAAGGTCAGAAACCAGCTCAAAAATAGTATCTAGCTCAACTTGTTTTAAATCGAGTGAAATCAAGCCCGTTACTTCAGGGTGAATAGCAACTGAAAATGGCGTGTCTTTAACGAGCCCAGAGAAAAAGCTCACAGCGTCAATCTGGCGAGCATTAATATCGTACTTTTCAGCAATGAACATATCACTCTGTTTACTTGGTGCGTCACCTGCCAGAAGGAAATCAGAAACCGCTGCTTCAAGTTCTGGCTCCACTTTCTTTTCAGGTACTTGCAGTTGAGCGTCCAACTCCGCCGCCAATGATTTTTCAACGTGACTATTGTCCGTCGTTTGACAGCCTGCCATTGAAATCGCGATAAAACATAGGCTTAGGGCCTTACCGATTCGTAAACTATTCATCATTTGCCTGCTTCTTAAAATCACTGTTTTCATTCACTAAAAACCTGAGCGGCTTTGCCCCTGGTTCATTTTCGTTCTGTAGATACACACCACTGTTAGTAATACCGGTGATGCGCCAGCCAGAAATTGACTCGCCTTTTTTCAACCATTGCTGATTAATCACTGCATAGAACGTTTGGTTCTTTTTCAGTACCGCAGTGACATTAATTGTGCGGTCACTTGTTTTTGTTTCTTCCAAAAATAATTCAATCTTACCCGGTGGTCTGGTTGGATCTGACTTTTGCATTGCCTGACTCGCCGCACTGAGCGCGAGTAAACTAACAGTAGATATCGCCAGCAGTGCAGTTGGGCGTAACCATGCTCTATTTAACATTGAGATATGCCTCACTTGTGCTGAGTGTAAATAACTCTATTTCGATCTGGGCCGTCGGATATTCTTTGACTGAGAAAGCAACTTCTTGCCAGTAGATCTTCCAATCTAGCTGTTCAGCTTCTGCCAAAAATGCTTGTGTATCGAAATATGAGCCTTCGAAAGTCACGCGTAGACCATGCTGAAAAAGCACTGGTGCGGCCATTTTTGCTTGCACCTTTTCACCGTCTTTTTGCGCTGCTTGTGCTTTTGCTTCGGCTAGTGCGTTGTCTTCAGCAAAAATATTGCTAGGTGGTATAGATTTCATCTCAATAAGCGTTAATTTGTTCGCCTTATTAAATAATTGCTCGAGTACCATTGGCATAATACTAGGTGGCACTAATTTGGATAATTCACTCGCAAAGCGCTTTTCTGTCGCAGTGATCTGCTGATTGATTGCTCTTATCTGATCACGAGTTTCTACATCAGGATCTTGTAATAATTCTCGCTGAACCGCATCTAAGCTTTCGGAAATAGAACTCAGTTGTAACTTGGTACTCTGAATTTCTGAGCGAGTTTTCATTGCTTTGGTAATCGCTGGCTCTATCAAGCTGAGTATGAATACAAAACAAATAACGAAAGGCAGTGCATAAAAAACCAAGCGTTGTTCACGAGCAGAAACCGCACTAAACTTTTTCTCTAAGTTGTCTAAAGAACTACTCATGTTCAGCATCCTTCTTCGACTGTGTATTTTCGATAACAAAACTCAACTGACCTTGCTCTCTTGTTACGCTGGCAGTTCGAAAGCTTTTGTCGTGAAAGTATTCCGTCTTACCTACTGCTTGTAGCCAAGCGGGGAGAGCTTCGGGACGGCTAATATTCCCCTCAATACGCACCAAGTCTTCATTGATCTTGAATGAGCTTAACCAGACATCATTTCTGTCCGCAACGCTGAAAGAGTCAAACGCAGTTGAAAATGGCGTTTTCTGCAGGGTATTTAAGCTATCCAGTTTAGTGGCAAGTTGTTGGTTACTCACTAACAGCGTTTTGCGCATTGCTAGTTGGTTTAATAGAATGGGGTCTTTTTCACGCTGAGTTAGGCTGCTAGTTAACTCGTCGAGCGTGGCTTGTCGTTGCTGTATTGTTGCGCGTAGCTCATTTAGGTCATTTGTACGACTTTCCATTGTCTTCCAAACGGTGTAGTAAATGCCCGAAAGTACCAGTAAGACAATAAAACTGAGTAACAACATATTAGCAACAGTCAACCACACAAACTGAGGTTTGAATTCGTCTCTGTATAAATTAATTCTAGTCTTCATGCTGACACCTTCTTGTCTGCGCTTGCAGAAGATGATTTTTGTTCAGCACTTTTAGCCGCTTTTTCTAACTTTAAAGACTGCTTCGTATAGGCAGCACCCAAACACGAGAAACTTGCCATTTTGAAGTTAAAACCAGAGCCACATTGAATTTCAGGCTCAAAGTTAATCACTGGTAGCCCCATATTGTCTTGTATTTGTTCAGCGAGAGTATCAGTGAGTGTAGTATCTAATTTCAGCAATACTTTTTTAACTGGAGGCTGTCTCAACTGACTTTCAAAGTAGTCCATAGACCGTTGAATCTGAACACACAAACTTTCTGTGATACCCATTGATAACTCGTTTGCACTATAACTACCCAAGTTTTCAAAACCTTTCAAACGTCGAGTAAAATATAACTGGTTGTTCTTAACGATGTTCAATACGATTTCTTCGCCATGTTCTTGCACTAGGCTCATAACGGCGTCGCTTGATTGCGGTGTGAGCTCAACAGAGGCAGTCTCTTCGATCGAGATGCCTTTCAATTTTAGTTGAGCGTTGTAAATGCCTTTACTAATACTGTCGATATCTTTGTGAGGGATAGCAACGACACTCAGCTTAGACTGGCCAGCAACCTGTGCAGGCGGATTCATGAAGTCATAAACGTAATCTACATTCGGTGGCAACAAATCTTTCAAAGGCCATGCAAGAGATGCATATATCTCGTTTTCTTCAACCTGTGGTTGGTCTGCTTGCAACAGCTGATACCAATGGGAGGTAAGAGAAACGTAGCAATCAGTGTTGTTCAGTTTATGCCGTTGTACATAGTCGGCAAGCTGAGTACTCCAGTTCGAATGACTAAAACTCGCATCCAGAACCCACTCGATCTTATTGCCTTTTTTCTCTAGCACACATAAAAGCACGCTTTCACCAGAAAACGCGATCCCCACAGAGAAGTACTTCGACTTTCCCTGAAGTTTTGATTTTATAAGTTGTCGCCAACTCAAGCGCATAAGTTATTCGTACCTATAAGTTAATGGTGCTACTCTGTTCGTTTAGAGACCTTGTTATTTGAGTATCGACCCCCACATAAATCTCTTAACTAATTCAATAGCAGTTTGTGAGATTGATTCTATGTGATCAAAAAAGGGCTTTAGGTATGTAAAAACCTACACAGTGCTGTCGGTCTCATACGCATAAATCAGCACACCTATAAGACAAAGGCCTTGCCAACCCAATATTTACAAGGCCTTCAAGCGTTTTCAACAGGAGTAAACATGCATAATTTTACGTTCAGTAACCCTACCAAAATCGTCTTTGGCGACGGACAAATTGCAACGATTGGTCGGGAAATCGACAATCAGCATCACGTTTTATTGATGTATGGTGGCGGATCAATAAAGAAAAATGGGGTATATCAACAAGTTATCGACTCTCTTAAAGAGCATAAAATCACTGAGTTTTCTGGTGTTGAACCTAACCCATCTATTGAAACACTGAGTAAAGCTATCACCCTCGCAAAGCAAGAGAATATTGACTATATACTGGCCGTTGGTGGCGGCAGCGTGATCGATGGTGCAAAGTTAGTTGCAGCGGGAGTTAAGTATGAAGGTGACGCATGGGACATTTTGGCAAAAGGCGCAAAAGTCCGGTCCGCTTTACCACTTTCTTGCATATTGACGCTTCCGGCTACAGGTACTGAAAGCAATGGTAATTCAGTTATTACCAAACGCAGCACCCAAGAGAAACTGCCGTTTTCAAGCCCATTAGTGTATCCAAGAGTGGCTGTGTTAGACCCTAGCGTAACTTTCTCTTTGCCAGAAAGACAAGTCGCAAATGGCGTGGTCGATGCTTTTGTACACACAATGGAGCAATACCTCACATATGACGTCAATGCGCCGGTACAAGACCGATTTGCTGAGGGCTTGCTATCAACCTTGATTGAAGAAGGTCCAAAAGCCTTATCGGATCCAAGCAATTATGACGTTCGCGCTAATATCATGTGGGCGGCAACGATGGCGCTTAATGGTCTGATTGGTGTTGGTGTGCCTCAAGACTGGGCAACGCACGCCATCGGTCATGAAATAACAGCCTTACATGGTCTTGACCACGCACAAACCTTAGCGATTGTTTTGCCATCGTTGATGCAACATAAACGTGATAAAAAAGCGGCTAAATTAGTACAGTATGGTCGTAGAGTTTGGGGGATCGAATCAGCATCCGATGAAGAAGTAATAGACCAAGCAATCACCAAAACCGCGGCTTTCTTCGAGCAAATGGGGGTTCCTACCAAACTCTCAGGTTATGGTATCGCTGCCGATGCCATTGATGGTCTTGTTGCCCAAATGGAGAAGCATAAACTGCATGCCATTGGCGAGCACAAAGACATCAACCCAGAGGTTGCGAGAAAGATATTAGAAGACGCTGCATAGCACAAAAAGGGAGTGAGTCTTTACTTACTCCTTTTTTCCTTTAAAGGCTTCTGGTAAATGATGAGATAAAAAGGTGTTAACTTGCGACTCCAGTATGGTTTTGCTCAGGACGTCTATTATCGGGTAGGCTTTGTCTATTAATAAATCAAATTTGTTCTAAGCTTGCTGTACACGATCTAGCCAACTTATTCCCTTCACATGGCAAAATGCATGTAAAATACTAACTATGATACAAAAAATAAACTTTAGTTTAATACTAACGTCAACCTCAATAATATTGGGAGCCTACCGGTTTAAGGCACTGCAAAGAGCGGTTAAATCAGATAGCTTCAATATGTAGGTATAGAAACCAATAACCCTATGTTTATCGAATCACCGATAATCACCATTAAGCTACAAATAAGAACGTAAAAAAGGTTTACGCAGTGCAAAAAGGCTTCACCCTGATCGAATTAATTGTTGTGATCGTGATTATTGGCATCCTCGCGGTTATCGCCACACCTCGATTTATCGACTTACAAAAGGATGCGACTGTCGCCAAACTTGAGGCAATGGCAGGCGCAATGGAGAGCGGAGTAGGCTTAGTGAATGCAAAAGCTATCTTGGCAAACAAAATCGAAGGCACAGATTCTCTTGATGTAGGCGGAGCAACAATGGCACTAGAAAGTGGCTTTCCATCTGCGCATTGGAACAACTCGGTGCGCTATCTTGTGCAACTAGATAATGAATCATTTTCTACCTTTGTAGAAATTTGTACTAACGATTGGTGTGGAAAAGGTAATCAAACTGCTATTCCAAGCGGAGTGACACTCACTCTGCCAGCCCGCGTGGCAAAAGCCTACCCTAGGGGATACAGCTATAACGATGAATGCGGCGTTTACTTCATCAACCGTACCGATGGCAGTCAACCCGAAATAGGTCTGGAAACAGCTGATTGTTAAAATACCACTTTCAGTGCTGTCTCGAGAATTGACTGCAACGAGTTTAACTGTGTCACTTAATCAACAGTCACCGGCGAAACAAAACCTACTGGCTTCACCGCCAATAGCGAACAAGAAAGGGATTGCAGAATATTCTCTGCAGTATTACCAATAAAGAAACTAGACATGCCGGTGCGAGCAACCGTTCCCATTACAAGTAAGTCGATTGTCTCAAGTTCGGTAAACTCAGGCACCTTCACGAAAGGAAACCCCTCTAGATGATTAATATTAAACGTTTGCTTGCAGCCAGACGCTTTAATCATCCTCTTTAAGTTATCTAAACTTTCCTGTTCTGCTTCGCGCTTTTCATTACTTAACTGAGTGGTACTCATGCTTAGCCAAGTACCATTGGTCAAGGTATTTTCTAAAGTAAAGTCCCAACAAGCAACGAGCTCTGTCGGTTTCTGCGACGCTGAAGTAAGCGCAGTTGATAAGCGAAGAAGCTTTTTCGACAATGATAACTCGACTTGATCCTTAGCATTAGGATCGACGGCTACTGCCACTTTACCTTGGTTAATTTGATGACCGGGTCGACATAACATGACAGGGCATGGACACTTTCGCAAAAGGTCCAGATCTACAGACATAAATCCTATCTCGTTATTTTTCGTCTCAGCTTGTTTAACTAGCAAGTCATAATCATCCTGCAGAACTCTTTTGATCGCTGTTGTAGAAGCATCATGAGCTTGCATACTGCTCACCGAAACACGCGAGGCCAAAGGTAGATCTCTTTGCACCTTTTCCAACATCTGTTGATAAGCCTCTAGCGCGTTATCAATAAGCTGTTGAGAATAAGAAAGCAGTTTTGCTGGAAGTGTAGGTACGATCACTAAAACATCTAAACCAAACTCCGCCTCCTGCGCTAGTGTCATAGCATTGCGCAAAGCATCCTCATCATTTCCTAGGCCTCTGCTCACAAATAGAACGCGATTAAACGTCATATCGATTCCTCCATTGTCATCACCATAGATTAAAAATTAGACGAACTTAGTCAGTGTAGAAAAAAGAAAACAAAAAACCCAGCGCGAAGGCTGGGTTTTAACATTTTTAGAGACTTTTACTAATCTAGATCAAACTAGTTCTCTATCATTTAAAATGGGATATCATCATCAAAGTCGAAATCTGGCTCAGCCATTGGCGGCGCTTTTTGTTGCGGAGACTGCTGAGCTGGTTGCTGATAACCACCCTGTTGCCCGCCTGACTGGCTGCCTTGCCCTTGTTGATAACCGCCTTGACCGCCGCCTTGGTTTTGTTGATAACCGGCTTGTTGTCCACCTTGACTTTGACCGCCCTGTGGACGCTGTTGGTATCCGCCTTGACCGCCACTTTGCCCACCGCCGTTACCACCACCGCCAAGCATTTGCATTTGATCACAAATCACTTCAGTTGTATAACGGTCGTTACCTTGCTGGTCTTGCCATTTTCGTGTTTGCAATTTACCTTCAAGATAAATCTGTGAACCCTTTTTCAAGTACTCACCTGCAACTTCAGCCAAACGACGATACATTGTGACTTTGTGCCACTCCGTTCTTTCCTGCAATTGACCTTGTTGATCTTTCCAGCTCTCACTAGTGGCGATACTTAAATTGGCAACGGCATTTCCATTTGGCATATAACGAACTTCAGGGTCGTTACCCAAATTACCTACCAAAATGACTTTGTTTACACCTCTAGAGGCCATGCTAACTCCTGTTTTCAAATTTTTGTTTACTGTATAGCCGCTTAATTTATGCCAAAGTTGACGATAAATACCCAGAAGCTAGCACAGCATTTTTCCGCTAATAATATACTCTTTACAGGAACAATTTGCACCTGTATTCATGGTAAGTTTTCAGCTTTTTGCTGAGTGCTTTGTTGCCTGAGTCGTATTGGATGAAACCGGCTCAAAAACTTAACTATTGAATCAATGCCTTAGCCTGCTTCAAGTCAAAACCTTTGCTATCGACTTTAAGATAAATTGCCTGTTCGACCAAATCGATAGACACGTCATGCACTTGTTCAATGCTACTCAACTCTTGCTGGATGTTGCTGTAGTCAGTTTCTTTCGTCCATGCTGCACCTGCTGGAATTTTTAAGGTCACTCGCTTGACTCGTTTTGCGCTTTGAATACCTGCAGCTAAAATCATACCGATAAATATGACGAGCAAACAGGCGTAGATAGCAGTGTCGGCTTCCATCCACTGAGTTAATACCCCTGATAATACGCCACCTAAAAACGCACCAAAAAATTGGTGACTCGCATAAATCCCCATTGCACTGCCCTTGCGTCCTGCAGGCGCGATACTGGAAACTAATGCCGGCATATGCGCTTCCATATAGTTGAAGCCTGCAAAAAACAGAATGCCAGCTAGGGTAATCAATTTCCAATCAAGGCCAGGCAATAAGAAAAGGCCGAAACCAAAAGACATCAATAGCAATGAGAAAATGAAAGCGATACCGGTGGGCACTCGTGCACCTAGCTTCATCAGTACTACCAGAAACAGTACAGAGATGAGAAGAATTGGCGTATAGATCTTCCAATGCTCATTCAGACCAAAGTCAGCCTCGCTCAATAAAGTGGGCACCTGCACGAAGAAACAAGTAATCAGCATATGAACAATTAACACGCTAAGATTCAAACGCCAAAGATTGCTATCTATCAACAATGATTTAAGTTGATTACGACGAGGGATGGTATCGCCAGCCGGCGTTTGTTGTGCGGGGGTCACAACACCAAATTGAATTAAAGGTATGCAGCATATCGTCAGCACGGCCGTGATCCAGAAGATACCAGAAAGGCCAAACGTACCTGCGATCACTGGCCCAACAAGCAAAGCAAGGTAGAATGAAAAACCTATCGACACACCGATAATTGCCATCACTTTGGCTCTTTCAGACTCTCGCGTAACATCTGTAGCGAGAGCCATTACCGCCCCAGCGATCGCTCCGGCACCTTGAAGAACCCGGCCTACTGTTAGCATGGTCATCGTATCGGCTGTTGCAGCAATAATACTACCCAGCGCAAAGAAGCTTAGTCCGAGATAAATAACCGGTTTACGACCCCATTTATCTGACAGTATCCCCATCGGAATTTGTAGAATAGCCTGTGTCAGGCCATAACCACCAATGGCTAAACCGACTAATAATGGAGAATAGTCTGGGTATTCGACAGCCGCGATGGCCAATACAGGAATGACCATGAAAAGACCTAGCATACGCAGTACATATACTGATGCTAAGGTAATGGCAGCCCTTACTTCACTAGCGTTCAATCGTTCAGTTTCCGTTCTAAGTTTTCGGTTATTGGGGTTAGTCCGTGAGACAGGGGCGCGATTCTAACACAAGAAATCTGCAGACTCACCAGTGCTTGATCCCATTACAGCCATTTGCGTAACAAACGCATATTTCATTGCAAATTTGTGTCATAATACGCGATTGGTTTTTGGCATACACATCACTAAGGCATCTCTCTAAAGTACTATGGATAAAATTGAAGTTCGCGGGGCTAGAACCCACAACCTAAAAAACATCAATATTGAACTCCCCCGAGATAAGCTAGTTGTTATTACCGGGCTCTCAGGTTCAGGTAAATCATCTTTGGCATTCGATACTTTATATGCAGAAGGCCAACGTCGTTATGTAGAGTCACTGTCGGCTTACGCAAGACAGTTTTTGTCAATGATGGAAAAACCCGATGTAGATCATATCGAGGGTTTATCGCCGGCTATTTCTATTGAACAGAAGTCGACATCGCACAACCCACGTTCCACAGTTGGTACCATCACTGAAATATACGATTACTTACGCTTGCTGTTTGCTCGCGTGGGAACGCCCAAATGCCCGGATCATGATGTTGCTCTGAACGCCCAAACCGTCAGCCAGATGGTAGACCGAGTGTTAGAAATGCCCGAAGGTAGCAAACTCATGCTGTTGGCTCCTGTCGTTCAAGACAGAAAAGGTGAGCACGTAAAGACCTTAGAAGGATTGTCGGCTCAAGGCTTTATTCGAGCGAGAATAGATGGTGAAGTGTGTGATCTATCTGATCCCCCTACCTTAGACTTACACAAAAAGCATACTATTGAAGTGGTTGTTGACCGCTTCAAAGTGCGTGATGACTTACAATTGCGCCTTGCTGAATCTTTTGAAACCGCACTAACTTTGTCTTCCGGTTCAGCTAAAGTCGCTTACATGGATGAACCTGACAGAGAGGAAGTTGTTTTTTCAGCAAATTTTGCCTGTCCTCATTGTGGATACAGCATCACTGAACTAGAACCTCGCATATTTTCGTTTAACAACCCCGCCGGTGCATGCCAAACCTGCGATGGCTTAGGTACTCGACAATTCTTCGACCCACATCGTGTCGTTGGCAATGATGAAATCAGCTTGTCAGGCGGCGCAATCCGCGGCTGGGATAAACGTAGTTATTATTATTTCCAAATGTTGCAGTCTGTCGCTGACCACTATGGCTTCGACTTGAACAAGCCATTCCAAGAGTTAGATAAAAAAGCCAAAGACATTGTGCTCTTCGGAAGTAAAGGCACGTCAGTTAAGTTTAAATATATCAATGAGCGCGGAGACATCATGGAACGCAAGCATCCTTTCGAAGGGATCATTCCCAACATGGAAAGGCGGTACCGTGAAACTGAATCGAACACAGTACGTGAAGAATTGGGCAAGTATATGAGCCATCAGCATTGTTCGACTTGCTCAGGCACACGACTTCGCTTAGAAGCTAGAAACGTGTTTATCGAAGGTACCAACCTACCGCAAGTCGCTGAAATGTCGATTGCGGAATCGCTAGACTTGTTCGATAGTCTAAACCTCAGCGGTCAGCGCGCTGCTATTGCAGAGAAGATCCTAAAAGAGATAAAAGACCGACTGCAATTCCTCGTGAATGTTGGTTTGAACTACCTCTCACTTTCTCGGAGCGCCGATACCCTATCTGGTGGTGAAGCGCAGCGAATCAGACTCGCGAGCCAAATCGGCGCCGGTTTGGTTGGCGTAATGTATGTCCTCGATGAACCCAGTATTGGTTTGCACCAACGTGATAATGAACGTCTATTAAAAACGCTGCGTCATCTGCGTGATTTAGGCAACACCGTTATTGTGGTTGAACATGATGAAGACGCGATCAAAGAAGCGGATCACATTGTTGATATTGGCCCAGGCGCTGGTGTGCATGGTGGTGAAATTATCGCCCAAGGCCAACTGAAAGATATCATGGAAAGTGAACACTCACTTACAGGTAAGTACCTTTCAGGAAGAGAGTTCATTGAAATACCAAAAGTAAGAACAAGCACGAAAGATCGTGAGTGGGTCACCTTGACTGGAGCGACAGGCAACAACCTTCAATCCGTCACATTGAAAATTCCAATGGGCTTGATGACTTGTGTAACGGGTGTGTCTGGTTCAGGAAAATCAACGCTGATCAACGATACTTTTTATCGTATTGCTCAACGCGAGTTAAACCGAGCTACCACAAATGAACCAGCACCTTACAAAAGTATCTCTGGTTTGGAGCACATGGATAAAGTGGTCGATATTGACCAAAGTCCAATAGGCAGAACACCACGGTCAAACCCCGCTACCTACGCTGGGATCTTCACACCGATCCGTGAAATCTTCGCAGGTACGCAAGAGGCACGCTCTCGCGGATACAAACCCGGTCGCTTTAGCTTTAATGTAAAAGGCGGACGCTGTGAGGCATGCCAAGGCGACGGTCTAATCAAAGTTGAGATGCACTTTTTACCCGATGTATATGTGCCTTGTGATGTATGTGCAGGTAAACGCTACAACCGTGAAACCCTAGAAATTCGCTATAAGAATAAGAACATTCATGAAATTCTAGAAATGACCGTTGAAGATGCGCGTGAATTTTTCGATGCCATTCCAGCCATTAATCGCAAACTGCAAACCTTGATGGACGTGGGCTTGTCCTATATTCGCCTGGGTCAGTCTGCAACGACCTTGTCTGGCGGTGAAGCACAACGTGTCAAGCTTGCTAAAGAGCTATCTAAGCGAGATACAGGGCAGACATTGTACATTCTGGATGAACCTACAACAGGTTTGCACTTCCATGATATCAAGCAACTGCTTGAAGTCTTACATCGCCTAAGAGATCACGGCAACACAGTCGTCGTCATTGAGCACAACTTAGACGTTGTTAAGACTGCAGACTGGGTTGTTGATCTTGGTCCTGAAGGTGGCTCAGGCGGCGGTGAAATTGTAGCTGAAGGCACTCCTGAAAAGATTTGTACCGTTGAGCGCTCTCATACAGGACGTTTTCTCAAGCCGATGTTAGCTGTAAAACAGGGAGAGTAAGATGCTAAGTATCAAATTCGACGTTCGTTTTTATGAAACTGATGCTCTTCAGCATGTGAGTAATACGGTACTAGTTGGTTGGTTTGAAACTGCTCGCTTGCCTATATTTCGTTACTTTACGCCTGAGCTTGATTTACAAAATTGGCCACTGATTTTGGCTAACTACAACGTAGATTTTCTTGAACAAATTTATCTTAGCCCAGAAGTCGAAGTGAAAACGTGGGTCAGTCGGATTGGCAACAGTTCATTTGAAGTTTATCAAGAAGTGTGGCAAAACCAGCAGCGAAAAGCAAAAGGTACAACTACGCTAGTGCGCTTTGATTACCAAACAAAGAAAGCAACGCCAATCGCCGATGAAGTGCGGGCGATGCTGAGCGAACATTTGATAGACTTGAGCGAGCACAAGTAGAGAAAGACGAAGGGGCATAAAATGGCGACGGAAGCAGACGCAATTCACTCGGATTTCATCAGCGTAATCGATGATGTGCTGTCTCCTGAACTATGCCAACAAATCATCGACACCATAGAAAGCAGCAAACACCTTGCTCCCGGTCAAACGGGCGGCGGCCTTGATGAAAGTAAAAAAAGGTCACTTGATGTTTCAATATCTCGGCATGAAGAGTTTCAGTCTCTTTATCCACAAGTTGCGACAATAACCGGTAAGCACCTGGTGGATTATTTCAAAAAGTATCACTTTGCACTTATTGGTCCAATCGGGCTCACCATGGCCGACATTCAGACCGGTGAGCCAGTGAAACTCACTACTGACAACTTCGACGAACAAGCCCTGCCGCGCCTACCACAAATAGTGAACTACCTATTTAGGATTGGTGAAATTAATGCGCAAAAATACACTGCCGGTGAAGGTGGTTACCCTTATTGGCATTCGGAAAACTATCCTCAGCAAGGCTCAACCGATGCATTGCATCGCAATCTTTTGTTTATGTTTTATCTCAATGATGTAGAGGAAGGCGGAGAAACTGAGTTTTATTATCAGGATAAAAAGATCCAAGCGAAAACCGGAAGAATGGTAATTGCACCGAGTGGATTCACCCACACACACCGCGGCAACATTCCTATCTCGAACGATAAATACATTCTTACCTCTTGGGTATTGTTCAACCCTGCCGAGCACATTTTTGCGCGAGGATAATTAGCAACGGTCGCATTAAATTTGATTGAAACCCAACTCCCGTTGCTTCTTTTTACTGAAACCAAGTGTCACCAAACGATAAGACTCGTTTAAGTAATAGCGTAGTTCTTCATCATTCTCGGCTGGACTTTGATGTTGCTGTATCCACAACATACCACGAGAAGCCATATAAGGCGCTGGCTTGTACCCCGGTGCTTGGCTAAGAAAGTGATAGTTCATTTCTGAGGTTTTGAAGGTATACGCGGGCCCTCCTTCCTTGTTGGTTGTGCCCAAGGCAAACAATTTCCCCGCCACTTTCCAAACATGCGAGCCACCCCATTGTACGACATAAGTTGTGTGAGCTTTTGCTCTGCAAAACGCATTGAATTCATCGTGGGTCACTGCCGCTCGTCCGTCCTTGTAATCAGTAATTTAACTATAGCGTTTTTCCCTACTCTATCAACCCCATCATACGGGGTAATGTTTCGCTGATTTGTGGGAATAAAGTGACTAATAGCAAGCAGATGAACATTGCAGCGTACAAAGGGAGTAACGGTTTTACTACCGCCCCAATGCTGGTTTTACCAATGCTACAGCCAACGAACAACACGCTACCGACTGGCGGTGTACAAAGGCCAATACTCAGGTTTAGGATCATCATTATCCCAAAGTGCAAAGGCGAGATATCCATTGCTGCCATAACCGGCATTAAAATAGGTGTGAATATCAATACCGCGGGTGTCATGTCCATGAAGGTCCCCACCACCAATAACATGATATTAATTAGTATTAAGATCATGATGGGGTTGTCAGATAAGGTTAAGACTAATTCTGTAAATGTTTGTGGGATGAACTCATAGCTGAGCATCCACGACATGGAAGCGGAAGCGCCAATCAACAACATGACTATTGCTGTGGTTTGAACTGATTTTAACAGGATATTAGGCAGATCTTTGAGTGCGATTTCGCGATACACACCCAAGGACAAAACCAGTGCATAGATGACGGCAATGGCGCCTGCTTCGGTTGGCGTAAAATAGCCTCCGATGATCCCACCTATGACAATGACGATAAGCAATAATGAAGGTATCGCGGCTACTAAGTGATGAACACCTTCAGCGAAAGAGTATTTCAAGCCTGCAGGGAAATTATGCTTTTTTGCGTAGATACCACACACAATCATTAAGGAAAGTGCGACCAATAGACCTGGGATGTAGCCTGCCATAAAGAGTGCTGCAATCGACACGCCACCACTGGCTAAGGAATATATTATGAGTATGTTGCTGGGTGGAATGAGCATACCCGTAGTGGAGGCAGTCACGGTTACAGCAGTATTGAAGTTTTTATCGTAACCTTCTTTGTTCATTGCCGGGATCATGAAACCACCGATCGCCGATGTTGCTGCAACTGCAGAGCCTGAGATTGAGCCAAATAAAGCACAGGCAATCACGTTCACGAGGGCCAAACCACCCGAGAACCTGCCCACTAAGACCATAGCAAAGTTAATCAGTCGACGCGCAATTCCGCCTTGCCCCATTAAGTAGCCGGACAATATAAAGAAAGGGATCGCAAGCAGAGCAAAACTATCTAAACCACTCGCAATACGCTGTGCTACGGTTGTTAGTGCGGCATCAGCAGGCATAGTGGCGAGCATCGTTAAAACCGTTGCCACTGCAATTGCTATCGCTATGGGGGTATTGATTGCTAGTAGTACAACAAAGCTCACTAACAATATCGCAATCGTTAAATCCATTATTGCACCTCCGCTTTGACGGCTTTGCTTTTGCTAGTGTGACTAATCATTTGTTCCGCGTCGCCTGGGTAATGTCCAAAAAGTCGCTCAATGGCAAAAAAAGCGAATAAAACGCCGCTAATCGGTAATGCCATATAAACCACTCCCATATTAACTTGCATCGCCGCTGAGCGTTGCTCTAAGTGAAACGCTAATAACACGAGCTTTGAACCACCATAGATAAGTACCGAAATAGCAAACGCTAAGGTCATCAATTGTACGATTTGCGTAGTGACTTTTGCCTTGCGTGCCGACATTGATTTAACAAAGATATCGACACCTAGATGCATTCGGTGACGATAAGCATGAGAGGCTCCTAATAGGCCAATCCAGATCAATAGGAACCTAGCTAGTTCCTCTGTGAAGGAGCTTGGTTTAGGAAGCAAAAAACGAGTGAGTACTTGCCAACTTACATCTATTAATAATAAGGCCATTAAGATAATCAGTAAGTATTTTAACGCCAAATCGAGCTTGCTCACGAAGGTCAGAAATGTCCCCATTACTCATCTCCCTTTGTATCACTAGCACTGGCATCTTCGGCGACAACTCTGTCTATGAGTAAACCAATCTTAGTATCCTGATATTGCTCACGCAGACTTGCTGTTTTGCTAACAAATTGAGACTTGTCAGCTTTCACAACTTCAACGCCTGCTTTTTTCACTTCGCTTAAAGCTAATTCGGTTGAGGCTTGCCATAACACCTTTTGTTTCTCAACTGAATCTGCGGCGGCCTTGCGCACCCACGCCTGCTCTGTATTGCTAAGTTGGTCCCAAACATTGGTGCTAAACACTAAAACATCTGGGATTGAGGTATGCTCGTCCAGTAAATAATACTTCGCCACTTCGTAGTGCTTGCTCAAATAGAAGCTTGGAGGATTATTCTCAGCACCATCGACCACGCCTTGTTGCAGAGCGGTATAAAGCTCACCCCAAGATACAGGTGTTGCCGAGCCGCCCATTGTATTGACCATATTCACTGCAGACTGGCTGTTCATGACCCTGATCTTCATTCCTTCTAGGTCATCAGGCTGGTAGACCGGTTTTTTTGTCGTATAAAAACTGCGGCTTCCCGCATCGTAATAGCCCAAGCCCATGAAGTAATAAGGTACGCCCGCATTCAATAATTCTTTGCCAATATCGCCTTGCAGTACATTCCAAAAGTGCGCTGGAGAAGAAAATAAATACGGCACGCTGAACATTTTCATCTCAGGTACAAACGCCTCCAACGAACTTGCCGACACCTTGGTCATGGAAAGGCTACCAATTTGCAGCAGTTCAAGGTTTTCGCGCTCAGAACCGAGTTGACCGGAGGGATAGATTAATAAGTCCATGTTGCCGTTAGAGTAGAATTGCAGGCGCTTTTGCATATAAACCATCGCTTCATGCACAGGATGATTCACATCTAAACCATGCGCAATTCGTAACACCTTCACATCACTCTGCTCGGCGCATGCATTCAGAATAAATACGGCAACAATGGCTAACACCATTGCGCTAAGCTTTTTCCTTTTCACCATCTTGCTCATTGAACGATTCCTTAGTCTTACTCTTTACTTCATCAAGCGATTCTACTAGACCATTATTGGTAAGGCCACTTAACCAACATTAACCTATTTTTAACAATATTAATATTAAAAAAAGGCAATTCAGTATATAAAGTTACTTTCTCGTGATAAAAACTTCTCTGCAGTAAATAGTTTCGCTATGATTGATGAAACCGCGCAAGAATAATGAATCGCTGGGCTGAATAGAACAAATTTGGATGTTATGGATAGTTTAAAACTACAGATCGTAAAAAGTGACAGGCTTTACATGAAGGTTGCTGAGCAGCTGAAAAAGCTGATTGACAATGATGTGATCAAACCCGGCGAACGTTTTCCCTCCGAGCGTGAGCTTGCAGAGAAACTAGGTGTTAGCCGGCCGACTATTCGTGAGGCCATGATTGCGCTGGAATTATCAGGTGTGATTGAAATCCGAACTGGCTCTGGTATTTATGTCACCGACAAAAAAGCCAAAATTCCGCCCGAATTAAATGATAAAGGGGTAGGTCCTTTCGAAATTCTCGAAATTAGATATATCCTTGAAGCAGAAGCTTGTGCCCTAGCGGCAGCGCGCATTACCGATGAGCAAATAGCCGAACTTCGTCAAGTCGTGGAAGAAATGGAAGAAGAGCAGAAGTTGCCAAATGCTTCTGAAAAAGCCGACCAAAAGTTCCATTCTATTATTGCGCAAGCATGCCAGAACTCAGCAATATCCTCCGTCGTCGATTGGCTATGGGATCTTCGTAACGAATCCGCACTAAGTACTGCATTTCTGGAGCGTATTCGCGATGAAGGAGTACATCCTTCAATTGATGAGCACAGAAACATATTACGTGCACTAGAACAACGCAACCCAGAGAAAGCTCGCATGGCAATGAAGCAGCACATTGAAAACGCGACATCAAACGCAGCGACCCACTTCAACAAGTAGGACTTAAGCAAAAGTCCTATTCTGCATCTTGTAATATCTGACTTAGATAAGCATGGGTGCCAAGCTCAGTAATCTTATGGATACCGTCAATCAAGCGTTTGGTAAAGTTGGGTGTCGTTTTTAAGCTAGTGGGAAAAATACTTGTTTGCTTAAATAGAGCGTCGACCAAATCGATAGGTTGCTCCCAATGCTCATTGACTAAGGCATGCAATAAGTCTGCAATAGGGTCATTGATAATATAAGTAACACCCTTTTCATCACTCCCTTTCAGATACCGTAACCAACAAACAAGCGTTGCCATTAAGCATGCCGTATGTTGCTCTTTATTTTCGCGGTAAAGCTCTTCCATCGCTTGTAAAATTCGCTGTTGTAATTTTTGTGAACCATCGCTGGCCACCTGCTGCGTTGCATAGGCAATATCACTGTTTTCAAATCGTTGTATGATTTGTTGTTGATACTCTGCCAGGTCAACATTCGGAAATGTCGGAATAGTTGGTCCCGTTTCTTTCTGCATTAAACGCTGAATGACTGTTACCAGCAAGGGATCAATAACTGCCTGATGGATCCACTTATGACCCAACAGCACTCCCATATAGGCTAAGGCTGAATGCGAACCATTGAGAGTGCGAAGCTTCAGTTTCTCGTAGTCCGAGACCTGCTTAACAAATAGTACGCCGGCCGATTCCCAGTCTGGTCGTTCGGTACAAAAATTATCCTCTATCACCCACTGTTTGAATGGCTCAGTCACTATCAAACCTTGATCTTCATAGCCATATTGTTGAGTAAGCGCTTGGCCATCTGCTACGGTAACTTTTGGCACAATACGATCGACCATGCTCGAACAAAAACTCACATTATTCTGGATCCAAGTCACCAGCTTTTTATCCACGCGAGAGGCTAGGCCTAACACTACAGATTTTACAATCGCCCCATTCTCAGGCAAGTTGTCACAGCTAATAATGGTAAGCTTAGACGAGTGTGAATACTCACTTTTCATTCTTTTCAAGCATGCTTTGACCAAAAGCCCGGGCATACTTTTCGGTTCATTGGGGAATACTAAGTCATGCTGAATATCTGCCGACTCCCAATCAATCGATTGGCTTGATTGATCGTAGTGGTAACCCTTCTCTGTGACCGTCATGGTGACAATTTTGATGCTTGGATCAGCTAAGGCTTCACTCAGTTTTTGAGGCTCTTCTCTCGCAGCGATAACTTCTTTTATCGAACCAATCACTCTGGCTGTTGACTTACCTGTACTTTTTTCAATAAGAGTGAAGAAACCATCCTGAGGATTGAGTTGCTCTTTTACCGTAGGACTTCTCAGCGATACCCCAATAATTCGCCAATCACCGCCACTTTGGGCTAAGGCATCATCGGTAAACACCGCTTGGTGGCCACGATGAAAAGCGCCAATACCGATATGAATTATCCCCGCGCCGTGTTGCTCAGCATCATAACGTGGACATTGAACACAGCCAGGCAAAGATTTTACAAGCGTAGCTGATAGACGCTCACTCATAACTTATAGGCCTTTTTCACAAGATTGTAAGTTAAGTCGACTGCAAGCTCATGAGCCTCTTCTAGACGTAAACGATGATCTGCAACCAGTTCCGCAAGGAAGCCGGCATCAATGCGGCGAGCCACATCATGACGCGCTGGAATTGACATGAATGCGCGGGTGTCGTCGTTAAAACCAACAGTATTATAAAAGCCAGCCGTTTCCATCGTTTGCTGTCGGAATCGCTTCATCCCCTCTGGACTATCATGGAACCACCAAGCAGGGCCCAGCTTCAAACTAGGGTAGTGTCCGGCTAAGGGCGCTAATTCTCGACTGTAGGTAGTTTCATCTAGTGTGAATAGAATCACCTGCAAATCAGGATTGTTACCGTGCTTGTCCATTAGGGCTTTTAAGTTCTTAACATACTCTGTCGGCATAGGAAGATCAGCGCCTTTATCGCGACCAAAACCAGCAAATACCTCTTTGTTGTGATTTCGATAACAACCGGGATGAATTTGCATGACTAAGCCATCCTCAACGCTCATGTCAGCCATTTTGCTTAGCATATGACCACGAAATAGCTCACACTCTTCAGCACTCACCTGCCCTAACATCGCTTTGTCATAGAGTTTCGACGCTTGAGCATCGGAGAGGTTGGCTGTGAAGGGAGTTAAGTGACCGTGGTCTGTAGATGTTGCTCCATGGCGCTTGAAATATTCACGGCGATTCTGCAAGGCATTTAGATACCCCTGATAATCTGTTGTGGTTTCACCCGAAATATCAGATAGTTTTCCTATTTGCTCTGCAAAATCAGCTTGTTCCGGATCTAAAACATTATCAGGGCGATAGGCGGTAAGCACTTTGCCAGTCCAATCCGATTCTGCAATCTTTTGATGATGCTGCAACTTATCTAGTGGATTTTCTGTGGTTGCAATCACTTCGATGTTAAAACGGTCAAACAAGGCGCGCGGTCGAAACTGCTCTTGTTGCAGGCTTTGGTCAATCACTTGGTAATAATGTGAAGCAGTGTGGGCGTCTAGGGCAACATCTATTTTAAAGACTTCAGCGAACACATAATCCATCCACATGCGAGAAGGCGTCCCCCTAAACAGATAATAGTTTTCTGCGAAAATTTGCCACACAGCCTCAGGATCAACCAATTGTGCTTCTTTTGAATTCCCCAAACCCAAGGCTTCTAAACGGATACCTTGTGAGTAAAGCATTCTGAAAACATAATGGTCAGGCTGTATTAAGAGCTCGGTTGGGTTTGAGAAGGCATTGTTGTTTGCAAACCAAGCAGGATCAGTATGTCCGTGTGGACTGACAATAGGCAAGCCCTTAATACTGTCATACAACTCGGTCGCAATTTGTCGAATTGTAGGGTCAGGACTAAAAAGTCGATTTGGATTAAGTTGAAGACGGTTCGACACCTTACCTTCCTTTATTTCAATAATGTTGTTGGATTAACCGCGAATAAAATCTATAAAGTGATTATTCACTTCTACTAGAAGCCATATTTAGCAACTATCGATTAACTAGAGTGCCCACAGTGTGTATCACGCCGCGCAACTCGGCCAAGCCTTTTAAACGACCCATATAGCTGTAGCCCGGTTTCACACCTTCTTGATTCAATTCGTCGTCAAGCAGATGACCATGATCGGGTCTCATCGGAATACGCTGGTAAGCTTCACCTTTGCTTGCTAACTTACGACGTTTTTCTTCTGATAGTAGCGCCTCGACTAGCCCTACCATATCATTATCGCCATCGAGATGATCGGACTCATAGAACGAACCATCATCTTCTCGAATAACGTTACGAAGATGAACAAAGTAAATGCTTGGGCCAAATTGCTTCACCATTTCAACTAAATTGTTGTCGCCTCTGGCACCATAAGAGCCTGCGCACATAGTCAAACCATTCGCAGGACTCGGACAAGCTTCAAGTAAAGCATTGGCGTCACTGGCTGTGGATACAACCCGTGGCAAGCCAAACAGAGAAAACGGAGGATCATCTGGGTGAATGCACATAAGCGCACCGACCGATTCTGCAACTGGGATAATCTCTCTTAAGAAAGCAAACAAATGCGCTCTGAAGCCTTCAGTACCTAAATCGATAAACTGCTGAATGGTAGTCCGAATTTCGTCACGCGTGTACGACCCTTCACCGCCAGGTAAGCCAGCAATGATATTGCGTTCCAATTCCGTCCTTTCTGCTTCACTCATTTTATCAAAACGGGCTTTCGCTTTGTTCAAGACCGCCTCAGAGTAACTCTGTTCAGCCCCTTCACGATCCAACATATAAATGTCATATGCAGCGAAATCGGTCATTTCAAAACGTAAAGCATGACTGTTGTTTGGCAAGCGATACATGAGATTGGTGCGAGTCCAATCTACGACCGGCATGAAGTTGTAGCAAATAGTGTATACGCCACACTCTGCAGCATTGATGATAGATTGCTTATAGTTTTCAATGTACTGAAGATAGTTTCCTGTTCGCGTTTTAATATCATTATGAACAGGAATGCTTTCAATCACATCCCAGCTAAGTCCAGCATCTTCAATGACTTTTTTTCTTTGTATGATCGCGTCTTTCGTCCACAGTTCGCCTGTTGCTATTTCATGCAAAGAGCTTACAATTCCAGTCGCACCAGCTTGACGGATCTTTTGTAAGCTAATCGAGTCACTAGGTCCGAACCATCGCCAAGTTTCTATCATTTAATCTACCTCAAAGTTAACCCAGTCGCATAATGCGCGATGTGGTAACTATTTAAAAAACGGTAACTCCCTATTGGGGAAACGGAGTTACCGTCGACACACAACACCCTGTTTACTTATAACTTGTATTTAAAGCCAACGAACAACCTTCTGCCAGAATATTCAATTCTATTGTAAGCTTCGCTAGCAACGCGTTGCTCTACGTAAGGTTCGTTGGTTAAATTCAAGACTTGGAATTTCGCTCTCAAGTTTTTCGTAATTTTGTACTGGAAATCAAAATCTACTCGTTCTGTATCGTCAACAATACGGTTAGTTTGTGCTAAGTTCGGGCCAAAAGGCTTCAGATACTCAGACCGATACTTATAGCTAAGACGAGCGGATAGCAATTTGTTTTCCCAATAGATTTGCCCACTAAAGTTATGTTTTGATAGCCCAGCAACGTTCGCAGGCTCAATTCTCTCTTGAACTTCCGAGCTTATGTTTCCGCCAGCTTCAGCAGTTTCATAGTCTGAGTTAGCGAAATTATAATTCAGTGAAATACCTAAACCCTCAATCGCTTCAAACTGATGTAACGCCGTCAATTCGTAACCATTAATTTCTGACTCGTTATCAACGATACTGACCCGGCCATTTACCTCAACATCATAGCTCACGCCGTCAATGACGACAGGCTCAATACCACTACTCACCTCAAAGTTCGCATTGAATTGTTTATAATACACAGCGGCTGAGAACATGGTGTCTTCATTCAAGAAGTAGTTCAAGCTGATGTCATAGTTATCAGACTCAAGCGCCTCTAAGAAAGGATTTCCTAGGGCTGTCACGTTATTTTCGAGAGCAGCCTCAACACTCGTAAACTCTTCATCGGCCCCAACGCTACCGATGTCACGAGCGGCACCGTAGTACCACATATCAGGACGCGACAAACCATCATAAATGGCGAAACGAAGTTGTGTTTCATCACTTAATCCAAGCGCCAAGTTGAGACTCTTTAAGTTATTCGTGTATGAATTATTCAGCACATTTGTTTCAACGTCTGGGTTTGCCAAGAAACTAATAAAACCATTGGCGTCAGTTTCAACGGTATATGAAGTTCGAATACCCACCGCTGTGATGTCTGTTTCTACTCTGCGTATACCAAAGTTACCATCTACCGTAATATCACCAATCTCTGTCGAGAAGTCGGCCATTAAATAGAGCGAAGAAATATCTTCTGTTAGATTAATATCACCACCTGAAGGTGCTTTAGGATCAACCGAGAGGTCTGCGTCACCAACCAATGTGTCATACGCGCAGTGCGTGTCATACGTGGCCCAAGAACTAAATCCTGGTTTGCCATCGTCGCCATAGTCATCTTGTGGAAAGTCAATTAGACAGTTGTCGATAACAGCGGCTAACTTTGCGGGTCTATCAGCAGATGGTGTGCTCAAACGCGCACGTTCTTCCTGATAGTTTTGATTGCGATGCGAGGATATCGCAAGGCCTGCTCTTACATTGTAGATAAATTCTGTATCCAAAGCGTAGTCTGCATCTAAGCGGTAGCTGCTAATTCTGTCATCGACTTCTAAACGGTAGTTTCTTGCTTCGCTGTCGGCATTAAAATATGCCATGTCTTGAATATCAGTAGTCCAGTCTTCAGCAGAGCCAATTGGATCATTGAAGTCGCTGTATACATTTGTCACCGTAGGGAATTGCGTACCATCAGAATTTTGCCAGTCGTAAAACTTGCGTTGCCCTCTGAAACGAGCGTAAGTTCTAGTTTGATAGCGATTGGTGCCCGTATAAGCGCTATCGAAATTGATATGTAAGACGTCGGTGGCTTGCCAATCTACATTTAGACCAATCCCTTTGTATTCCTCTTCTCGTACTCGGTATTCGCCATAAGAGCTGATGCGTGATTCACCGGTATAGCTTTGCAGGGCGTTTTCATCGTTAACAGACCAGTTTGAGATACGACGACGGCCATCGTCCCATAGCAAATCATGACGATCTTCAAAGTAAAAACGATTCGACCATTGACCATCAATATTAATATCAAGGTCTGAAGTTGGTCGCCATTGAAGCGCAGCGATTGCAGCATCCCGGTCCTCTTCGGACTTCATCTGTCGGTAGAAAAATGAATTGGGAATGAAGTAATAATCGCCATCTTCCGCATTGCCACCGTTTGCTGCCGCTCTCGCGTCACTAAAACTACAGTTGCTACCGCCATCTAGGGCAAAATTTGAATTACAGTTTCTCAAAGTTGAACTGGTGTTATAACTTTCTTCTGGCGTGGATGAATCGACACCAGCATAACCAAGTGCGAATCCGATTTCACCCAGCTCTTCCAGTTCAAAGCTATTGGTGTAAGAAATAGATGAGCGATAGCCCCAGCCACTCTCATCATCAAATTTTGCGTGATAAGGATTATAATTGCCACGCACCTCAACCTGAAAGCGCTCTTTGCCATAATCAACTGGCTTTATCGTTTTCAAATCAATCGTACCTGAAACACCGCCTTCCAATAAGTTAGCCTGTTGTGCTTTGTAAACGACGACACCATTGACCAGTTCTGAAGGGAATTGACTGAAGGCAACGGAACGGTTACCACTACCAGAAGAAATAGCACGCCCATTAACCGTAGAGAAACCCAAAAATGGGCCTAAGCCACGGATTGAAATTTCACTTGCGTTACCTTTAAAACGGTCGCCGGTGACACCGGTAATACGTTCTAACGTTTCTGCAACGGAGAGGTCAGGTAATGCACCCAAGTCTGTGGATGATAATGCATCAACTATGGTGCTAGCATTTTTCTTTTCTGCTATTGCATTGCGGTAAGAGTCGGCGATGCCTTTGACTTCGATGACTTCAACCACGTCGTCATCTTCACCGACGCTTTGTGCTTCTTGCGCATGAGCGAGTTGACCAATAGTCAGGGACGAAGCAATGGCTAAAGCGAGCGCTTTTTTTCCTCTCTGCATCATTTGTTGGGTAAACCGTGCGTGCATGTAATGTTCTCCGTTAATTATTGTGTTTCCACTTTTATGACGGTCTTATGTGTCGACAGCATGTTGTGAGGCTGCCGACGCCGCTTATGGTGAAAAGTGTCCAATAACATAGTCCATCAATGCCGCCTTGATGTCAAGTGGCCTTACCAATTAATTTAACGTTTATTTTACATTTCATTCCACTTTCAAAGCAGCTAGCCTTCGCGCTAGCTAATATCTGCAAGTGTTAAGTGATCCATATCGTCAAACTCTTGGTTCTCGCCGCCCATCGCCCAAATGAAGGTGTAGTTGGTTGAGCCCACGCCGCTATGAATTGACCACGTTGGAGAGGCGATTGCCGTCTCAGGTTTCATCACAACAGCGCGCACATTTGACGGCTCGCCCATGAAGTGAAAAACACGTTCGTGTGAGGGCATATCAAAATACATGTAAACTTCCGTACGTCGAGCATGAGTATGTGGTGGCTTAGTATTCCAGACATTGCCAGATTCAATTTCAGTGATCCCCATTACCAACTGACATGATTCGAGGGTTTTAGGGCATAGGCTTTGATAAATTGTGCGTTTATTTGACTGATCTTGCTCGCCTAGAGCGAGTTTGTTCGCGTTCTCTTGTGCGACTAGTTTCGTTGGATAAGCAGTGTGGGCTGGATAGCTGACTAAATAAAATTTGGCTGGCGTGCTTCCGTCCTTACTCGCAAAGCTGACCTTCTCGCTACCTCGACCAATATACAAACTATCTTTATTCGTCATATTGAAAGTCTCGCCGTCTACTGTTACCACCCCCTCGTCACCGATATTTATGACACCGACTTCTCTACGCTCGCAAAAGTAAGCCGATGCAAGCTCTTTATGGGTCGGCAGGTCAATGGTTTTGCTGACTGGCATAACACCACTAACGACAGCACGATCGACGTCGGTATAAGTTAAGGTAATTTCGTCCACAACAAACAACTCTGGAATAGTAAAACCCTCTTCAAGCTCTGCGTTTGTCATTCGTTTGTAACTATTGCTATCTGGTGTTAATAAAAACTTCATGTTTATCTCCGGTCTTATCTTCTAAATCGGTAATACGATTGCCTGGCTTAGTTCTGCCAAGTTACCTCTATCTGTTTGTTCAGCCTAGTTTGAGTCTGCTTCAAATACTCAGAAAAACGTGCCTCTGAGGCAAATAGACTGTTTTCTGCTTCCCAACCTGCAAGGAAGTAGTAGTGTGCCATAGAACCCTGCATGGCCACGGCAATATTGAGCTCAGAATCAATGAGTGTGCTGTTTTCACAAGGATAGAAAAGTGCCATTCCTAAATTATCATCATTCAAGCTTTGTTTGCCATAGGTCGCGCGATAGCACCATGCTTTTGTGTCTTGCCCTTGGGTAGTTGACGAAATACCCTCGGCCATCAATTTCACATCTGCTTTGCTCTTATCATTGCTCACATGGTTCACGATGCCACTTGCCCAGTGATTTAAGCCATCCGCGTTACCGATAACCTCAGTCAAGCGCTGACCACCTGCAATGCGGTAAGTCACTTGCAAGTCATAAGTTTTGTCACCCACTTGCCAAGCTTTTGCAGATAACATTGCACTTGCATAAATAGCGTCATTTCGAATACTTACGTGGCTACTTTGGAAGTCTGTTACTTTGACTATTTCTCCATCAACATATGCCCCTAAAGCGCCTAATCCAAGTGAGCCCCCTACTTTCAAAACATCCATCCCCCACTCGTCTAGTGCGTGGTAATCATCACCGTCTAAGCCGACCTCTTTTAGCGCTAAGCCCACTTGTTGTTTACCAAAAATATCAACTGCACCTCGATTGTCAAAGTAGTAGCGGTAGCCCACTAGTTCTGACTCCCAGCCAAAGCCTTCATATTTAAAGAGTTTATTACCTATTGTATGGTCACTCGGTAACTGGAACTCGCTTACTTGACTGTAAGTGCCGCCCTCGAATTGCATTTTATTATTCATGGTACCGCCAAAACGAACTGCCAGTTCAGCATAAGCCGTACTGCTGTTTTGTTTTTCGAGGCTGCCAGCTTGCAATTTTATAATGCGTAGTCGTTTATGTTCATGAGGTTTAAAAGAGGCCTGAATAAGCAATTCTTTTTGCTCTGAAAAAGAAGCCGATGTAGCCCACTGGTAAGGAAGTGATTGCACCGGCATTTCGCCATCTTTTTGATCTACTAATATCAATAGATTATCGTCTACAAGCAAGCCTTTAGGTAGGTTTGCCGCAGGTACTCTAATAAGCTCATCCTCTCGCGACAAAGGAGTGGAATTAGATGCGTTCAATTTCCACTCAAGCGCGCTTTCAGCAATGGTCATTGTTTTATGAGGATTCTGAATGGAACTGTTGACCAACAGTGCGTTTGCTGGCATCGCAAACATTCCGAAAAGTCCCATCAATCCGCAAGGCACAATCATTCCGTAACGCTTAGTAAAAGCCAAGTTGCTTGTACTAGCCATCCTCTTTTTAATCGTTAACACGCACTTTTGTTTCAATGTAATTTCTTTTCGCAATAGATTCATTTTACTATTCACTATATAGATGAATACAGACTCAGCATCCCCCCAGTTTAGGCATGGTTGAGCGCATTTGTTGCATTGATGTTAAAAATTGTCATAGACATCGATCTAGGAGCAATATACTATACTTAAATTGGTAATGCCACATTACCACCCATACAAATATTCAGAGTGAGGAACTAACGCAGTGCAGCACAATACCAAAATGACACCAATAAGCATGACACCTTCTTCTATAGTAAAAGCGCTCACTTTATCTAGCTTAGTGATGCTTGGCGCGTGTGGCCCAACAGACGATAAAGAGTCGATAACAAAGCCAGCGGCGACACCGCTACAATCTGCAGAGGCGCAAGCACATGTTTTTGCAAAAGTAGATTATCAAGCCCCCATTGAAACGCAGTACTCTCTCAGTTCAGCATTAACTCCTGCTGACATCACTAATGTCGCCACGGCTGTTGCAGACTGGCAGCTTGCACAATTTGATATTCGCTCAAATAAAATGCGCACTGAAATTCGTCCCAGCGGTATTCCGAATGGCTGGATGTATGCGACTTTGCATGTTGGTCTTTGGCATTGGGCAGAAACTAGCGACTCTGATATGTATCGCCAAACGGTACTTAACCTAAGTCAGTTAAATAATTATCAACTTGGTCCTCGCGTTTACCATGCGGACGATCATGCGGTTGGTGATGTTTACTTGTCACTTTTCAACAAATATTCTGGCGAACACCGCATTTTGGATACTATTCAGCACTTCGACCAAGTCGTCGCTGAACCAAGCACAGTCGACCTTTATTTCGACAACAAAGACAAAGAAACCCATCAATTCGAATTACGTAAATTTGTTGACCCTCGCTGCACTAGCCGCTGGTGCTGGGCTGATGCTGTGTTTATGTCTCCTCCAGTTATGGCGCATTTATCCAAAGTCACAGGCGACAATAAATACGTGAACTTCATGGATAAAGAATTCTGGGAAATGACCAAGTACTTATTCGATGAAGAATACGGCTTATACTTACGAGATAGTCGCTATTTTGACCGCAAAGATGATCAAGGGCGTCGCATCTTTTGGGGTCGTGGTAATGGTTGGGTACTGGCTGGATTAGCCCGCACCATCGATTATTTACCTGCAGATTTCGCTAAGCGTGAAGCCTACATTGACCTGTATAAATCAATGAGCAAAACCTTACTGAAGTATCAACTAGAAGACGGTAGTTGGCCTTCCTCATTGCTAGAGAAAAATGCTGATACTCACTCTGAAACCAGTGCAACGGGTCTGCTTGCATATGCACTCGCGTGGGGTATCAACCATGAACATCTCGATGCCGATGAATTTACGCCTGCTGTTACCAAAGCGTGGGAATCTATCGTGACCAATATCCATCCAAATGGAAAGGTCGGCTATGTCCAGCAAGTTGCCTTTGCACCAGGCAGTGCGACAAAAGAGGATACTCAGCTGTACGGCAGTGGCGCAGTGCTCTTAGCTGCATCTGAAATCTATAAAATGATGACAGCGAAATAGAAAGGAAGCGAAGCATGAATAATTACCTACAGACTATGTTTTCTCTTGAAGGAAAAGTAGCACTAGTGACGGGCGCAAGTCGTGGTTTAGGCAAAGCGATGGCTATTGCTCTTGCTAAAGCGGGCGCAGACTTAGTGCTGACAGCTACCAACGAAGCGAACTTGAAGTCCACGCATGACGAGATCCAAGGCTTAGGCAGAAAAGTGCTATCTATTGGCTGTGACCAGAGTCAAACAGAGCAAATCAACAAGGTGTTTGAAGAAGTAAAGAGTACTTTTGGCAAACTCGATATTCTCGTTAATAACGCGGGGACAATCCGCAGAGCGCCAGCCGATAAGACAACAGATGAAGATTGGCAACACGTAATCGACACCAACCTAAATGGTGTTTTTCATTTTTGCCGCAGCGCTGGTCAAATGATGTTGGCGCAAGGCGGTGGTAAAATTATCAATGTCGCTTCTTTACTCACTTTTTCGGGCGGTATTACCGTACCCGCTTATGCCGCAAGTAAAGGGGCTGTTGGCCAGCTGACAAAAGCACTTGCGAATGAATGGGCGGCAAGCAATATTCAAGTGAATGCGATTGCGCCAGGTTACTTCTCTACAGACAACACTCAACAACTTCGCGATGATAGTGAACGAAATGCGAGCATCACTGCGCGGATCCCATGTGGAAAATGGGGCCAACCAGAAGATTTAGCAGGTAGTGCGGTCTTCTTGGCCAGCCAAGCTTCGAACTATGTTAACGGACATATTATGCTCGTTGACGGCGGATGGATGGCTCGCTAATGGCTAGCTCTACCCTTCGTTCTGCGCTATTGCTGAGTGTTGTTGCGTCAGTTTTTCTAATTAGAGATGTTGTTGCTCAGACCCAAGCAACAGAGGAGCCTGTGATAGCAAGGCTGGTGCTACTCGACGAACAAGACTTACTTGAAGTAAAAGCGGCTTATATCGCGGCGAAAAATAAAAATGGACGTTCGATTCACACCGAAGCAATCAAGCTCATACTAGAGCAAGCCGATAAAGCCATGAAAACTCAATATCTGTCGGTAACAAACAACCCAGAGATACCCGCCAGTAAGGATAATCACGACTACTTTAGTGTGGGTCCGTATTGGTGGCCAGACAAATCAAAGAAAAATGGTCTTCCATGGATAAGAAAAGACGGCCAGACTAACCCAACATTTCGTGGACCAAGCGCAGACAATAAGATGTTTGCGACTTTGATGAATGCCAGTCACCATTTATCCTTGGCTTATTTTTTCACGGGTGATAAACGTTACGCTCAAAAAGCGCAGCGTCTGCTTTCGCATTGGTTCATAAGGGCCGAAACAAAAATGAACCCACATCTTAACTTTGCCCAAAGTATTCCAGGTAGAGTGCATGGCCGCGGTATTGGCATAATTGAGTTTCGTGACTTACTGCGTATTTTGGATGCGGTTACACTGATAAAAGAGGTGAGTGACCAAGACTTTCAAGCGAGTTTTAATGAGTGGACCACCATTTTCTTAGGTTGGTTGCTTGAGAGTGCTAATGGCCAAGATGAAGCGGCAAAAGAGAACAACCATGGTACTTTCTACGATGTACTAGTGATTGGTATCGCTTTGCACCTTGGTTTTGACGACCTTGCTACAAAAATTACCGCACTCAGCAAACAGCGAGTAAAAGGGCAAATAAAGAAAAATGGCAAACAGCCCCATGAGCTCGATCGCACACGACCATTTAATTACACTGCATTCAACTTGGTCGGCTTCACCCGTATTGCGAATATGTCTGATCGCATCGGGGTAAGTTTATGGGAGCAACCTTCAGCTACAGATCAACGAATATTAAAGGCATTGGAATTTGCCGTCGCCAATTTATCCACCACAGACTATTGGCCTGGTAAACAGGAAAAAAGCATCGACTACTACAAACTAGTAGCGCCGGCCTTACTTGCCAGAAAAGCCTACGCGGAAAACCCTACGGTTAGCCAACAGATTGACCAATACCTGCAGATTATAGCGAGTAAATCAGAGCAAGCTAAACAACAGCTCGCAATTTGCGCCGCACTATTTAACTACCCTTATTCATTACCTTCGAACAACGATGTGAAATATCGTAGTTGTACGTATTAAAAATCAGGATTTAGCCATGATAAATGTTCATCCACCCTCACTTTTTCGCTCCTCACTATTAGGCGCTAAATGCTGTGCTCATGCCGTTCGTATGACCTTTGGGCCCGTTTTATTTGCCATTTGCTTAGTACTTGTGAGCCTAGGGGTCCACTCTGCAACGCCAAAAGCCAAGGCTCATGCTGAAGCAATACCTTTCAATGATAGCTGGGAATATTTGCAAGAGAATCACCGAGACATCGCACTTGCGCTACAGAGCCGTGACTGGAGTGCAATTTCTTTGCCTCATACTTGGAATGCAACCGATACGATGGACGCTGAACCGGGCTACCGACGCAACGCAAGCTGGTATAAGAAAACCTTTAAAGCAGAAGCCTTTGATGGCGTCACGCAATTATATTTTGAAGGTGCTAATTTTGAAACACAGGTTTATCTCAACGGAAGGCTAGCTGGTGAGCATGTTGGTGGTTATGTCGGTTTTACTATCGACCTGACGAAATATTTGAAAACCAGCGGCAACAACGAATTGTTGGTGAGAGTATCCAATCGTTACAACCGAAACCTGATCCCTTCTCAGAAATCAGACTTTTTCTTGTTCGGCGGGATCACGCGTGACGTCTGGTTAAAACGTTTACCGCAAAAACATATCGATTACATGGCTATTACAACGCCGTCTGTGTCTGCGGAGTCAGCAAGTACAGAGGTAAAAGTCGATGTCGTCGCCGACGAGGCAGCTAGCTTCACAGTGATGGCGGAGATTATTGCGCCAAGCGGTGAGAGAGTGCAACGCCAAACTATAGAACTGCTTGCAAATAAGGGAATGAACAGCACAAAACTGAACTTCGAAGCCATCAAACAACCCATCCTCTGGTCGATCGATGAGCCAAACCTTTACCAGATGAAACTAAGCTTATTGGATGCTAACAAGAAGGAATTGCACACCAAACTCGATACCTTCGGTTATCGCTGGTTTGAGATGAAACCTCACAAAGGCTTTTTCTTAAACGGTGAACGCGTTCTGATCCGTGGTACCCATCGCCATGAGGAGCATGCAGGCTTAGGAGCGGCATTACCGAACGAGCTGCACCGTAAAGATATGCAGATGATGAAAGACATGGGCGCCAATTTTGTGCGCCTAGGTCACTATCCACAAGATCCTGAAGTGTATAAAGCCGCCAACGAATTAGGTTTGCTCATTTGGGATGAGTTGCCGTGGTGTCGCGGCGGTAAAGGCGGTGCAGAATGGGAAAAGAACACCGAATACCTATGGCAAGCCCAAGTAAAACAGAACATAAATCATCCCAGCATTATATTCTGGTCCTTGGGTAATGAAATATATTGGGAGGAAGATTTTGAGGGTGGTGGCGCAACCGAGCTAATTAATCCCTACCTCGAAAAGCTAAACACAATGACCAAAGAAATGGATCCCTATCGCTTAACCAGTATTCGCAAATACTATCCGGGTTCAGATATTGTTGATGCTTTTTCGCCTTCAATTTGGGCAGGCTGGTACGGTGGATCCTACAGTCAGTATGAAGAGGCATTAAAAGATGCGCATGCAAAATATCCAACCTTTATGCATATGGAATACGGCGGTTCTAGCCACGTTGGACGTCACACTGAAACCCCTATTTCACCTAAAGGTTTGAGAAACGCTCAGGTGTCTGTGTCTGAAGCGGTCAATCAAGCCGTTGTAAGAAGTGTTGCGAAAGACAGTGATTGGAACTCAAACTATATCGTAGACCTGTTTGATTGGCATTTGAACGTGTCTGAGAATCTCCCTGACTTTGCGGGTAACGCACAATGGGCTTTTAAAGACTTTGGTACGCCTTTACGTCCATTAAACCCCATTCCTTATACGAACATGAAAGGCTTAGTAGATCGCAGCGGAAACTTCAAAGATGCCTATTATGTGTTTGCTAGCTACTGGAAAAAAGAGCCCTTCTGTTGGATAGAGTCACACACTTGGACGCATCGCAATGGACCAAAAGAGGGCCGTGATGTGACGGTTTACTGTAATACCGATAGCGCAGAATTATTTCTTAATGGTGAGTCGCTAGGGAAAAAAGAGAAGCAACAAGGTGTTGTACCTGCTGGCGGTTTGGTGTGGAAAGTCCCCTTTAATAATGGTGAAAACACACTTAGCGTAAATGGCTTTAAAGACGGTGAAAAAATTGCAGAAGATGAGCATGTAGTTACCTACCTAATTGGTAAACATGGCAAGTTTAAAACCATTAACTTACAAGCAGAAAACATTGAAGGTAATCGTTGGTTGATAACCGCAGAGGCGGTAGATAAAGAGGGTAATCGTGTATTAGATTACTCAGAGCGCGCCTACTTCTTTAACATAGGAGAGCAAGGTAAGCTAGTGAAAGACCAAGGTACTCCATATGGAAGCAGCACCATTGATATGGCGAGTGGTTTTGCCGCAATTGAATATATCGACAATGGCAAAACGAGTACCATCGAATACCGCGGCCAAAATGTAAAAGGAGTGTATGTTGAAATTACACCTAACTAAGCATTTATTTGCGGGAACGATGGCTCTCTCGCTTGCTGCGATGACGGCAAGTGCCGCTCAAGCCACCGTACAAGCAATTGGCGCTGCACTGCCTGACATTCTTTCAAATGAGAAAGTCATGAAAGATAAGTTCTTACCAGACTACTCTTTTGCCGGTTATGCGAACTCAGAGAAAGCACCCAGCACGCAGGATTTCACTGTTATTAACGTAGCAGATCACGGCATTTTTGCGAATGATGGTTTAGACGACAGCCAAGCCTTATTAACCTTACTCGACAACCTACGTGAATCAGATGAACCGACTGTCCTGCAGTTTTCTAAAGGACGCTATATTATTAGTTCAATCATCTACTTTGACCGAAATAACTTAGTCGTTCGCGGCGAAGGCAGTGGTGCAAGCGGCACTGAATTTTACTTCCCTCGCCCACTCATTTATACCGAAGCACCTGAATTGAAAGAGCTAAAAGAGTATCTGGTCTCATTAAATAAAATACAAAAAGAGAAGAAAAACAACATCTACCTTCCCTTTACCGAGTGGGCTTGGTCAGGCGGTTATTTTTGGACACGTATTAAAGATCTTCGCGTGAAAAAATACCTCGACAAATATGATGTACCCATTCGTACGTTAGCGACACCAAGCAAAGGAACACAAGGGGGATTCATCCTCACGGTCGATACTAGTGACAAACTGAAAGTAGGCGAAATCATCGAATTGCAGTGGTACAACACCAAAGGCGAAAACGCCCCCATTATCAATGAGCTTTACCACGGTTTAGTTGATAATGTCGGCTCTCATCATTGGCGCTTCGCTAACCTAGCACTCGCAAGACAACAATCAGAAATCGTCGCTATAAACGGCAATCAAGTAGAATTGAAAACACCACTTTTGCACAACATTCACGAAGGCATGGAAGTGAATTTGGCACCTTGGGAGCACCTCAGCAATATTGGCTTTGAGCACTTCACTATGACCTTTCCTTTCGCTGAACGCATTGCACATCACGTAGAACAAGGCTTCAACGGCATATACTTAACCCGTTTATATAACGGATGGGTAGACGACGTCAAAATTACCAATGCAGACAGTGGTATTTTAACCGAGGAAGTCGCGAATATCAGTATCACAGATGTGGTTACTGACGGTGAAAAATTCGCTCATTATTCCGTGCAAATGGGGGCGGTGCACAATGTGTTGGTTGAAAACCTTCAGGTTAAAAATAAGGTAGAGCATCCTCTAAGCTTTAACACCTTTGCTACCAAGAGTGTCTATCTAAGAAGCTCTATCGATATCGATCCGGTACTTGATCAACACAGCGGCGTGAACCAACAAAACCTCTTCGACATGATTAGCGTAAACGTCACTTTAGATGAAAATCGACAATATCCGCTATTTGCTGGCGGAGGTGCAAGCTATTGGAAGCCTTCCCATGCAGCTTACAATACATTTTGGAACATTAATGTCCGTTTTCAAAACGGGCATGCAAGTGCACAAAGTGTGCTGTTAAATGGGATGAAAGATGGACCGAAAGCACGAGTGATCAGCGTAAATGGCAATGTACCAGTACATGTAGAATATGGTCCAGATGCCTACATTGAAGGCACTAACTGGGTGTATCCTGAAGCAGAATCGCTGTTTGAATATCAGCTTAAAAAGCGCTTATCGCAAGAATAAAGGAAAGCCTTCCTTGGCTTTCATAACTAATTTGCGTCTATCAAGTCCTGATAGTCCGTTTGACTTGCAATGTCTTGGATAAACTCTCTTCCATTGACCGACAATGGTTCATCGCTCGGTCCTTGGTTGAAAGCATCACGGCTAAACTGACTAAAAGACAGTTGCAAGGCTTCAATAGTAATATTGATTGTGCCACTTACTCGCTCGGCTTTCCCGTCGCTGACCGAGTAGGCAAACGTATCGGAACCCGTGAGCTCATCAAAAGGAGCATAGGTAAACGCACCATCTGCTGTCAAAGTGACACTTCCTAGTTGCGGCTCACTGCTAATTTCAAAAATTAATGTATCACCATTAGCATCGCTAGCTGGCAAGGTATCGATAATATCCGTCTCGGTTTGAGTTGTGAATACGGCATCTGCGGCGATTGGCGGCACATTTGGTTCAAAGTCAACATCATCGTCATTATCGAAACAAGCACTTACGCCTAATATCATGGACGATACGGCCAGTAATTGCATACCATTGCGACTTAGTTTATTCATGTTTTACTCCTTAATTCGTATCCAATTATTCAGAACCTGCAATAGGGCTTGCTAAGTAAGGGAATGTTGCATCCATCATACTGGCATCCAATGGTGCACCATCAGTAAAGGGAACATTCCCAACAACCGCATCCTCTGGGTTACATAAGCCTAAATTCGTGGGTTCACCATTAATCGGAATCGGATGGCAAAGTGCTCCCATTACCACACGCAAAGCAATATCTACAACATCATCACCAGGGCGACGACCATTCGGAAAGCCAGCTAAATCATTGCCTGCAACACCAAAGGGCGACTGCTCAGCTTGTGCGGTAGCAGGTATGGCCGTATTGAGCCTCAACATTTCAGAAGGTGTGACGGTAGAAAGCTGATTAACACCTTCAAATCCTGTTAGAAATGCCGTGACTAAATCCACTCTTGGGAAGTTAGTTGGCGCGATGGTTTCAAAGCTTGCACCCAAGGTTGCATTCACTGGGTCTTTGAACAGAATATTGAGTAATTCTGGTAGTGCTGGGTGAGTCACATAGTCAGCAAATTGCCCATCATCCTTCGGGTGAGCGCTGGAGAATTTGTCCTTGTCGCCAATTCCGATAACAAGCTCATTCACTAGCGGCGAACCCAAGCGAGATACCTGAGTAAGCGCGCCTCCTGTCACCTCAGGCTTATCAAAACTTGCATTCGGGTTTAGGATCCGTGCTTGAGGCAAACTAGCACTTGTCCAACTGCCTATGGTGCCGTTCCCATTGCCGGTCACACAAGACTTTGGTACTTCAATAGCGATACTCGTCACATTCTTATCGACTAAATCATCATTGTTGGCGTTTTGCGTAATGCCTCCCGGAAAACCACCATTGTCGTCTGCACCCGGCGCACTGTCGCCTTCAACGGGTACATAATTGACTAGGTCGAACGTTTCCCCAAGGTTCACTGCAAAAGGGTCTTTTCGTTGACCAACGAATACTCGGCCCATCTCATCACAACCGGGGATCGCAATGTCATATATAAAGCTATTGGCGTAGCTTTGATAACCGGCAAGATTAGAAAAGGTTTTATTACCGATGTAGTCGAGTGGCTTACCAAAAGCTTCCCCACCACTGGTGGCATTTGTAACGGGTGTGCGTGTTCCTGTCCGCGCATTCCCTTCAATCATGGTAATTGTGTAGGACTCAGCAAAATTCGCAGCACTTTGGTCAGCGCTGGATATAGGACCAATATTGATTAAAGGCACACCGACCGAACGTTGGTTACCTTCAGGACCTATCGTTAATTTAACGCCTTGGTTGTCGTTCGCGAGTTTTCTATCAAAATCAAATGCGAAGCTAAGATCTTCCTCAGCATCACCATCAGTATCAATGTGGATGCTGTAAACGGCTTCAGGATCCATTGGAAAATAGTTCGGTCCACCATACGCATCCTGCAATGGAATGTAGTTGGCGATCATGGTGACATAGTCGCCTCGGCCTTCTTCATAACTATTAAACGCATAAAAGTCGGTAGAATCTACCGTAGGAAAACGCGTGATATTCGGTGCTTCTCTGTGGCTTGATGCCTGCACGGCACTGCTAATAGCCATTCCGCACAAAGCAGAAACAATTAGTGATAGCTGTGTTTTTCTCATAGTTAGTCTTCCTTATTGATTGTAATTACTAAGAGCCAAACGCGCGAAGGAATGAAGTGGATGCAAGAAATATAAGCTTTCTCAAATTAAGCATGTGAACAAGCGCTTCGAGGCAGTAAGAAGCTGAAAGAGTTAAGAAATTTAAAAAGTAAGCACTATACTAGGGTAAACATTTAGTCGTATGTCGATTTCCAGGCGGCACATTTTTTAAAAAGGCCGTTTCCTGCATCCAATTTGAACTACTAGCCGTTTGGGTGTTTGAAGTATAAAAACAAGCAGATCATGGAAAACAATATGGAACATGAAGAACTATTACCTTTGCTGTTAAAAGTTGCGCGAAATGATCGTCCGGCTTTTGAAGCAATTTACAATAAGACCCGCGGCCAAGTTTATGCCGTCGCATTAAAGATGTTAGCGAAACCGGAGTTGGCGGAAGAAGCCACACAAGAGGCTTTTGTCAGGATTTGGTACAACGCAAGTCAATATACAGAAGGTAAAGGCACCGTCCTCACATGGATTATCAGTATCGTGCGCTACCGTGCTCTTGATATCCTTAGGTATCGCAAGGTTCGCAAAGAAGAGGGGGTAGCGGATCTGGACAGCATTCCTTCGTCAAATATTGAAGCCTCAGAGTCAGAGAGCGACCATGAGACAGGCAAGCTTAGTCGTTGTATGAATGAACTAGACCACATGCAAAGACAAGCTATTCATTTAGCCTATTTTAATGGTTGTTCGCATGGCGAAGTTGTTGCACATATGGAGAAGCCACTTGGCACAATCAAGAGTTGGATTCGAAGAGGTCTTCAAGCCTTAGAGAGGTGTTTAAGCTTATGAATTATAATGATACCAAACTACTTTCTTCACTCGCCGCAGAATACGTTCTGGGCACTCTACGGGGTGCTGCGCGAAATCGCTTTGAAGCTATTAAAGTCAAGAATGCAAAAGTACAAGCAGCAGTGCATTACTGGGAATCTCAATTAAATGTGATGGCCACTGCCATTGACCCTGTTGAACCTCCAGCAAGTGTTTGGAGAGAGATACAGCAAAACTTAGGTTTTGATTTTAATCCGGAAAAGCTCAGTGGTATTGAAGTTTCACCTGAAATAAGAAAGCAAGCCAGCGCCAATGACAGTTGGAAAGCCTTGAGTGGTTTAGCGGTGGCTGCTAGCTTGTTTCTAGCCGTTGTATTCTATCAATTTTCAAGTGATGTTAAGTCACCTGAAGCTGTCGCTATTTTTGCTAACGCAGAGCAAAAAACCTTGTGGTCAGTTGATGTGCGTAAAGACAGTTTGTTTATTCGTAGTACGCAAAACTTAACAAAACGTCCCACAAACGACTATCAATTGTGGATTGTACCTGCATCAGGTGACGCGCCTATTTCTTTGGGTTTATTACAGCAAGAAGGTACCTTTATTCTGCAAAAGCCTGAGGTTTTCGATCAACTTGAGATTGCAGCCTTAGCCGTCAGCTTAGAACCCAAAGGCGGTAGCCCAACAGGAGCGCCAACTGAAGTCTTATTTGCTGCGGAGTTGGCCTTACTATAAGGTGACTTGAAGGACATGCAAAGTAAGCAAAAAAGCGAGCAATCTATTCAGGTTGCTCGCTTTTTTAATGGATAGACTAGGCTCACTTTACTTGTCGTAGCCAAACGTTAAGCTAGAAAAATAACTCTCAAACTCGGCCGTGCTCTGGTCGGCATTTGGTACAGCCCAAATCACATTCACAATCCAACTGCCTTGCGTGTCGATAGTGAAAGTCGCTTCACCTTTGGCGTTAGTTCTCATTTCCTGTTTCTCAGGCGAGGCCACAGAAAGCTGCGCAATATCGACAAGCGCGTTCTCAAGAGGCTTCCCTCTAAAGAGAACCTTTATCGGTAATGTTGCTTCACCTTTAAGTGTATACGGGTTCTGCATGGGCACGATTTCGAGCATGTGCCCAATGGGCTTAGTGATGTTGTCGGTATATGTATCTCCAACTTGGAGTAAGCTTTTTGCCTTGCGTGAATATATTTCACGACCATCGTCCTGGTTTTGGTTTAAGCGATTTCGCTGCTCAAGCACTAGCGCTAAACCTTCTTTTTTAGCGTAATCATTAAACTTATCCGCGGCCAGACTGCTAAAGCTATGATAGCTCTCAAAGCCCAATATGTGTGTCCCCTCCTCTGACAAGACAACATTCGCAAATCCCTTAATTAAACCATTATTCACATGCACATTTTCAATCTGATCTTTAAATTCGCCGTCACTATAAGTGCGAAGCGCAACAATACGATCCCAGCTCAATGACCAAGGGCTCACATCGTTTGCATGGCCGACTAAAAACTTAACAGGCACTTTTGTTGGAGCAGTATCGGCATGAAAACTCTTGGGGTTTAACCAAAAATCATGGGCATTAACTATGGTTACATTGACACTCAATAGACATATCAGGGCACACTTTGGAATGAATCGCATGGGCTCTCCTTAGAACTCGGTTTTTATCGCTTTGTATGTAAAGCGCGAATGTTTATTCTTAAAACAATACGGCGAAGGATGAGCAAACCTCACCCCACGACAAACCTTACTCCCCACTTTTCACTTTAGATGCAAAATGTGTGTAAAAACGGTAAAACCAACTAGATAAATGCCTTTTTTGTGCGGACAGAAACAAAAAAAGCGACCCATTGGCCGCTTCTTATGACGTTAATGATGACTAGTATTTAAACTGCTGCATAATTCGGTTGAAGTCTTTGGATAGCTGTTCTAGCTCACCACTCACTACGGTAAGTTGCTCAGAGCTTGTTGTAGTGTCTTCAGTTCGATTGTTAATTTCATCCACGTTAGATGAAATCATATCAGCCACTTTTTGCTGTTCGCCAGTAGAGTTAGCAATTTGATCATTCATGCGCGTAATACGGCTAATGGTTTCAGTAATTGCATTCAAACTTGAGCCAGCTTTGTTTGCTTCATCAACACTGATGGTTGCTTGCTCAGTTCCTTTGGCCATCACAGACACCGCAGAACGAGCAGCATCTTGTAATTGCTCAATAGTAGCTTGAATTTCTTCTGTGGATTGTTGTGTTCTCGAGGCCAAGGTTCTCACTTCGTCAGCAACCACCGCGAATCCTCTTCCTTGTTCACCGGCACGAGCAGCTTCAATCGCCGCATTCAGGGCTAGTAAGTTGGTTTGCTCTGCAATACCCTTAATTACGTCCAGAACGACACCCACTTGGTTTGAATCTTGTTCCAATTTTTTGATGACCACAGCGGTCTCTTCAACTCGTGACGCCAAGCTTTGAATGCTCATGACAGTCTGATTAACGACTCGCTGACCATCGTCTGCGGCTGTTGATGCTTCTCCGGCCGCCAATGCAGCTTCATTCGCACTGCTAGCCACCGCACCCACGCTCGTGGTCATTTCATCTACAGCTGCCTTCGCATCGGCCGCTGCGAGTTGTTGAGAGGAAATCGTTTGACGAGCTTGGTTCGACACTTGGTTAAGGTCAGAAGCAAGGTTCGACAATGGCTTACTAGAGTTACCAATGTCTTTCACAACACCTTGAAGCTTTTCAATAAACTGATTAAACCAATAAACCAAATCACCTATTTCGTCGGTGTTTTTTGTTTTAATTCTGATAGTGAGATCGCCATCTTCTTGAGCGATATCTTTCAGTGAATTAACCACATCAACAATACTTTTGCGAAGGTTATTCACAATCGGTAAGGCGGTCGCAAACAATAGAACCATGGTTACCAAGCCCATACCAATACCGAGGTAAATCATAAACTGAGCGGATTCATTCGCACCAATAATGGCAGCGTTAAAAGAGTCCTCGCGTTGTTTACTGAATTCATTCAACTTAGAAACGGCAGAACCAAATAAGTTGTTCATTTCTTGTGAGATAGCTTGCAGCTTCGAGTAATCTGCGGTGCCGTCGATCATAGATTTACTAACGTCGTAAGCCATAGCGAAGTATGCTTCGAAGCTTTTAAGAATGGGTCTAACGTCACCGGACATGCCCTCGCCCAGATTAATAATCAAATTGAGATGATCAACAGTTTTTTCAGCCAAGTCTTGCGCTTTTTCTAAGGCATCTTCATCGCCGGTCGTCACTGCTGCACTCAAGGTTTCTTTGGTGTTCTCCATGCTATTAAGCGCTTCGCGAGAATTCAGTAAAGCGGGCGTTTGAACTGCCTGTGCATCTTCTAGCTGCGCAACATTGTCGTAGGCAGAAATAGTACTGATAACGATGTACAACGCAAAACTCACTGTCCCTATGATTGGGATAAGAAAAAGTTTTTTCGCGATCGAGAGCTTGGCCAGAAAATTCATATTTCACCTAATTATGTAATGGTTGTGCACAACTACCGTGCAAAATATTCTTATCTATCCATCGAAAGCGCTAACTAGCTCACCTTTTAAGGTGTAACCAACTGTTGCTATATCCCCTTTCCAGCCGTCTGTGGACAACACGCCCGTTACCCAAACAGCATCATATAAGTTATCTATCGGCACACCTTCAGAAAATTTTACATAAACTATCTGATTTGATGGCGGTGGCGGTACATGAATGCATGCACCAAAGTAAGGAACAAGTAAAAATTCAGTGATATTATCGGCGTCTCCCTCAAGAGGAACAACGAATCCAGGGATTTTTACATACTGCTCATTTAATTCTTGTTTCAGCGGAGCATCGGGCTCCAACTGCGTCATGTCACCATTGTGATCAATGGCACTCGGTGGCACAACGTAACCTTCTGGTATCATGTCTTCCCAATATAATTCCAAAGGCTCAAGCTTCGTTTCTTGCATGGCGTTTGCAAATTGAGTGCCCACCAAGACGCTCAAAACTACCGCGACCCATAAGCTTACCGTATTCATTTTAATTAGTTTCAAGTACTTCACCCCTTTAAAGTATCAACTTTAGTCTATGCGTATAAAGTTTCAGACGCAATCAACAAGCACAAAAAAGCCCGCATAAAGCGAGCTTCTTTTCTTACAAAATCAGCGACTATGCTGTTTTGTTATATCTTTCAACACTAGATACGATTTCTGCTTTAGCAGCCTCAACGTCAGCCCAACCGTTGATCTTAACCCATTTATTTGGCTCTAAATCTTTATAGTGTGCGAAGAAATGCTCAATCTGACTCTTTAATAGCGCAGGAACATCATCGATGTCGTTAACGTCGTTATAAATTGTCGATAGTTTGGCAACAGGAACTGCGATCACTTTCGCATCTTCACCCGACTCATCTGTCATGTTTAAAACGCCAACTGGACGGCACTTAATTACTGAACCGGCAATAAGTGGATGTGGTGCCATGACCAATACATCAACCGGGTCACCATCGTCAGATAAGGTTTTGTTCACGTAACCATAGTTAGCTGGATACTGCATACAAGTTGCCATGAAACGGTCAACAAAAAGCGCACCAGTGTCTTTATCAACTTCGTATTTCACTGGTGAAGAGTAAGCTGGGATTTCGATAATTACGTTCACTTCTTCTGGGGCGTTTTTGCCCACAGGGATGTCATTTAAGCTCATGCTGTATTCCTATTAAAAAACTATGTAAAAACTAATTAAAATAACTGCCGCGATTATATGTAAAAGCGCGTGCAGTATCTAGTATTAGGGGCTAAGAGTTTGGTCTCATGCTTTTATCGAATGAGTGACCAAGGCCCAATTTTATTTATAGTAGCTCTTACACATCTCGACTTCATTTTTAGAGCCTAATAATACAGGCACTCGCTGATGTATTTCTTCAGGCATCACTTCCATAATTCTACCATGCCCTGTATCGCCTAAACCCCCAGCCTGCTCCATTAAGAAAGCCATCGGGTTTGCTTCGTATAATAAGCGAAGTTTGCCAGGCACTTTTGGGTTTCTCTTATCAAATGGATAAGCAAAAATACCTCCACGACACAGCACACGGTGAATATCACCGACCATTGCTGCAACCCAGCGCATATTGAAGTCTTTCTCGCGAGGACCTTCGGTACCCGCAATCAAGTCTGTTACATAGTTTTGGATCGGCTCTTCCCAATGACGTTGATTAGATGTATTAATTGCAAATTCTGCCGTGTCTTCAGGTACTTTTATGTTCCCTTCAGTTAATAGGAAGCCACCGTGCGTCTTATCTAAAGTGTATAAATGTGTGCCACGACCAGTGGTCATTGCGAGCATAGTTGATGGGCCATACAACACGTAACCCGCAGCGACCATTTGAGTGCCGGGCTGCAAAAACGCTGATGGATCATCAGGTTTCATCCATTGCGGAGCGTGTGTGATAGAGAAAATGGTACCAATTAAGCTATTTATTTCAGTATTTGATGAACCGTCTAAAGGATCGAAACTCACTAAGTAGTTCCCTTCAGGGTTGCATGGCACGACCGTATCTTCTTCTTCAGAAGAGATCGCTTTCACATAGCCAGACTCTCTAAGGGTATCCTTTAATATCTGGTTTGAAATAACATCTAGCTTCTTCTGAGTTTCACCCTGTACGTTTTCCGACAAAGTTGAACCCAAGACTCCTGCCAAAGCACCTTGGCTGACACGGAATGAAATTTCCTTGCAACCAGCAAGCAGTGTGCGAATAAGTAAGATAAGTTCTAGCGGTGCGCCGTCCTGTTGAAGCTGGGAGTTTAAGCGTTTCATTGTACCGAGGGTTCCTTTGGTAGGTGATCAGAATCAGTTTGTATCAATGGACGAGTATTGTAACCTTGCAACCTCAAAATTGCGACCCAGTTCTTGCATACGTATGCAGTAATTTAGTCTTATACTGAAAATATGCAGCATTTTATGAATATTCTCAAAAAGTACATTCGTCCTTTGCTATGTTTTGGTAAAGTATGCAAAAACAAAAAGAAAGTGATGACATGCACGTACATATTCTCGGTATTTGTGGCAGTTTTATGGGCGGAATCGCAGCGATAGCTAAGTCGCTAGGCCATACCGTTACAGGGTCTGACACCAACGTTTACCCGCCAATGAGCACTCAACTGGAAAACTTAGGTATCGCGCTCACCCAAGGCTTTGACACTGACCAATTTGAACCCGCTCCTGATATGGTAGTCATCGGAAACGCGATGAGCCGCGGCAACCCTGCAGTTGAGTATGTTCTTGATAGAAACCTCCCCTACACTAGCGGGCCACAATGGCTATTAGATAACTTACTAAAAGATCGCTGGGTGATTGCAGCCTCAGGTACCCACGGTAAAACCACAACATCAAGTATGATCGCCTGGATATTAGAGGACGCTGGTTTAAACCCTGGCTTTCTGATTGGCGGTGTACCTGAGAATTTTGGTGTGTCAGCGAGGGTCGGCGTATCACCGTTTTTCGTGATTGAAGCCGATGAATATGATAGCGCCTTCTTCGATAAAAGGTCGAAGTTTGTGCATTATCGTCCACGCACTTTAGTGATGAACAATCTCGAATTTGACCACGCTGATATCTTCGAAAATTTAGCTGCGATACAAAAGCAATTTCATCATGTTGTGCGCTGTGTCCCTGCTAGCGGTACGATTATTTCGCCGACAGAGGATGAAAAACTCAACGAAGTATTAGACATGGGCTGTTGGAGCGAAACCCAAACACTTGGCAATAACATTGCACCAGAACAGTCAAACGGTATGTGTAGCAAGAATGATTGGCAAACACAGTTGATTGCGGCCGATGGAAGTGAATTTGATATCTATCATAAAGGAAAACTAGTTGGTACTGTCAGTTGGGATTTGATTGGCGAACACAACGTTAGCAATGCTGTCATGGCAATTGCTGCTGCTCATCATGCGGGTGTTCAGCTTGCAGATGCAATTCAAGCCTTGAGTCGCTTTGAGAATGTAAAACGTAGAATGGAAGTAAAAGGTGAAGTTGCTGGGATTACGGTATACGATGATTTCGCACATCATCCCACAGCCATCAAAACAACCTTGGATGGTTTGCGTAAAAAACATCCGGAAACTAAAATAATTGCGATTCTAGAGCCTCGCTCTAACACCATGAAAATGGGGGTTCATAAAGATACACTCGCTAGTTCGTGGCAAAAAGCTGACGAAATACACTTATTTGAGCCAAATAATTTAGGCTGGTCGCTTAAAGACATGGTCGCAAATAGCCAAGTGCCCGTACATGTTTACCATGAAACGAAAGATATTGTAGCGCAAGTTGTCGATACTGCCGCCACAGGAGACCAAATTTTGGTGATGAGCAACGGTGGTTTTAATGGCATTCATCAAACTCTCCTCGACGCTCTTGCGTATAAGCATCAAAACAGGTAAATAATGGCACTAAACCCAAAAGGAAAACGAGTGAACAAAGCTATCACATTAGCGATTACTGGTGCGTCAGGGTCTCCCTATGCATTGCGTTTATTAGAGCAGTTAGTTAAAGCTGACTACACTGTTTTTCTGCTGATTTCTTCTGCTGCAAAGGTCGTGTTTGCGACCGAAGAAGATTTAAAAATACCCAGCAAACCAGAGGATGCGGGTCGTTTTTTCGCTGAGCGTTTTTCAGCCAAAGAAGGTCAGATCATTGTCTGCGGAAGAGAAGAGTGGTTTTCTCCGGTCGCCTCGGGATCTGCAGCGCCAAAACAGATGATAGTATGCCCCTGTTCTACAGGAAGCATCTCATCGATTGCAATGGGCGCATGTGACAACTTGATCGAACGCGCGGCAGACGTGGTGATAAAAGAACGTGGACAGTTAATTCTGGTGCCTAGAGAAATGCCGTTTTCAACGATTCATCTAGAAAACATGCTAAAACTGTCACAAATGGGCGTTACCATCATGCCAGCATCGCCCGGGTTTTATCATCAACCGAAAACTATAGATGACCTGATTGATTTTGTAGTCGCTCGGATACTCGACCACATTGGTGTAGACCAGCAACTCGTTGAGCGCTGGGGCTACGGCCAGAATAAATAAATACATATTGAACGACAGACTTATACAAAGAGAGAAATATGAAAAAACTATTAATCGCAAGTGCATTGTTAGCCGCTAGCTCAATCCAACAAGCGCACGCTTGGGGTCAAACAGGGCATAGAATCACTGGTGCTATCGCAGAACAGTACTTAAGTGAAGAAGCAAAAGCTGCCATTGCTGCATTGTTGCCGAACGAAAGCTTGGCTGAGGCATCCACTTATGCCGACGAAATGCGTTCTAACCCAGAAGAGTTCTGGCAAAAGGAGGCGGGCCCTTATCATTATGTCACCGTGCCAAAAGGCGAAACATACAAAGAACATAAACACGCCCCAGAACAAGGCGATGCCTACACTGCGTTGAAGAAGTTTTCAAAAATAGTAAAAGACGATACAGCCCCACTTTCTGAACGCCAACGAGCGCTTCGATTTATTGTGCATATTATTGGTGATTTGCACCAACCATTGCACGCCGGTGATGGCACAGATAAAGGGGGTAATGATTTCAAACTTGAGTTCTTTTGGGAAAAATCAAACCTTCATCGCGTGTGGGATTCAGGTCTACTTGACCGCAGACAGTTGTCTTATACTGAGTGGACGGAATGGTTAAGTGAAAAAATCACACCAGAGCAAGCAGCGAAATGGAATACAACCGACCCACTTATTTATATCACAGAAAGTGCAACTATCAGAGACACAATCTACCCTGAAGGCGACCGTTTAGGTTGGGATTACCTTTATCAACATCTACCAACCGCCAAAGTTCGTTTGCAGGAAGGTGGTGTGAGAATCGCTGCTCATTTAAACGAGTTATTTGCGAAATAAATTGCGCACGTCATCCCCCTGAGCACGTCATCCACCCTAAGTACGTCATCCCCCCTAAGCACGTCATCCCCGCGAAGGCGGGGACCTACGGTTTATCGTCACCCCCCATCACGTCATCCCTTTACCCACGTCATCCCCGCGAAGGCGGGGACCTACGGTTTATCGTCATCCCCCCAATCACGTCATCCACACTAAGTACGCCATCCCCGCGAAGGCGGGGACCCATGGTTTATCGTCATCCCCGCGAAGGCGGGGATCTAACTCATACTTATAAAAGCAAAAGAATACTCAAAACAAGTCGCCATACAAATCTCTCCAACTTGGATTAAGTTCGGAGATAAGCCGATTCTTCCAAGCTCGATTCCATTTTTTAAGCCTTTTCTCTCTAATTATTGCGCTTTCCATATCATCAAGGGCTTCAAAGTAAACAAGTTTATGCAAATGATATGTTGCGCTAAAGCCTTCGATTAGTTTGTTTTTGTGCTGATAAATACGTGCTTTTAAATCACTACTTACACCGATATACAGTGTTGTGTTTTTATTGTTTGTGATGATGTATATAGAGGGTTGCTTCACTATTGATTTCCTTGTCAATTGAAGGAGCAACAATACAAAGCTTTAACGAAATGAAAAGATCAGCTTTTCGTAAACTAGTCTTGAGGTCAAATAGAAGTTTAGGTTCCCGCCTTCGCGGGAATGACGATAAACGTGGGTTCCCGCCTTCACGGGAATGACGATAAACGTGGGTTCCCGCTTTCGCGGGAATGACGTGCTTAGGGGGAATGACGATAAACGTGGGTTCCCGCCTCCGCGGGAATGACGTGATGTTAGTCTATGTCTAAGGGTTCTGGGGATAGTATAATCCCAGTGCCGTCTGCGTATAGGTGGTCTTCTGGGAGAAAGGTAACTCCCGCAAAATTAACTGCGACGTCGAGGTCTCCGACTTCTCGGCTTTCGGCATTAACCGGGATAGCTGCGATGGCATGGATACCAATTTCACAATCTTCAAGAATATCAATTTCGCGCACGCTGCCATAACAAACAATACCTTCCCAACCGTTTTCTGCAGCCATTTGGGCATTGTATGCATCAACTAAAGCACGTCGTGTGCTGCCGCCGCCATCAATGAGTAACACTTTGCCTTCACCATCGGTTGCAAGCACCTTGTCGACGAGGCCTTTATCTTCAAAGCATTTAATGGTTGTCACTTCGCCGCCATAAGAATAGCGACCGCCAAAGCTGGTGAGTATTGGGTCGAGAACATCAACGCTGTCAGCAAACAAATCGCACAACTCAGAGGTATTGTATTCCATGATAATCCTTAAACCATTGTTTATAGGTTATTTGATAGACGACACACGCATAGTAGCACTTCTCACAAGAGATGAAACACAAATATAAATTGTCACAGAGCTTTCTTATTTCTGTCACTGATTGTTCACATAGTAACCGTATCTTTAGCCCTGAAAATACTAGCTTAGGGTATGTTATGACACTAAAGCGAATTACAGAATTAGATACTGCTTTATTCTTTTGGTTCAACCGGTTTTCTGAGTCTAGCAACTGCAAAATGATTAAAGCCGTATCAAAGACAGGGGACGGTTATCTTTATTTGGTGATTGCGTTTGTGATGTTTCTCATAGACAACGAACACGCCACCCTCTTCTTATACACAGCTTTAATGGCCTACGCCTTAGAGGTTCCAATCTACCTTATCTTGAAACAAATGTTTAAACGAGAACGGCCGAGTGCATGCCTATGCAATTTCACTGCTCACATCACACCCTCAGATAAATTTAGCTTACCTTCGGGGCATACCGCAGCAGCCTTTTTAATGGCCACGATTATTGCGAGCTTTTTCCCAAGTTTAGCCCTTATCGCATTTATATGGGCAACTCTAGTTGGTTTATCACGTATTTTATTGGGAGTGCACTTTCCCTTGGATGTTATTCTCGGCGCCATTCTAGGCAGTACTTTAGCCACTCTTAGCCTATTTTCTTTGGCTTAAACAGGAAGCGCAAATCAGAATGAAAATTTTATATGGTATTCAAGGTACGGGTAATGGGCACATAGCTCGGGCGAGACTGATGGCAGAGGCATTCAATAAGCGCAGCGAGGTTCATGTCGACTACTTGTTTACAGGTCGGGACAAAGATGCGTATTTTGATATGCAAGTTTTCAATGAATACAGCACTCGCACCGGCTTGTCATTTGTCACTGAAAACGGCGCTCTGCACCGCTTCAAAACACTGAAACAAGCAAAGCTGTTTGAGTTCATGCGAGACGTCAACAAATTAGATCTTAGCGGCTACGATCTTGTACTCAATGACTTCGAGCCCGTTTCAGCATGGGCTGCCAAAAAACAAAAAGTGCCATCACTTTCAATTAGTCATCAGGCAGCGTTTAACTATTCCGTGCCTACTGAAGCAGAAGGTGTCGTCGACAAAATTATTACCAAACATTTTGCACCTACTGACTTTGCACTTGGCGTACATTGGTATCACTTTAACCAAGCGATTATTCCGCCATTTGTGCCAGCTGAATTAGCGTGCTCAGCAGATATAGAAGCGCAACCGTTTGTGTTGGTCTACCTTCCCTTCGAAACCACAATGAGTATTCAGCAAGCGCTTGCTCCACTGAGTGAAACGACTTTTTACTGTTATCATCCAGAAGTTAAAACTCCTTATATAGACAAAAACGTGCATTGGTTCCCGCCCTCTAAAGATGGCTTTCACCATGCCCTAATGTCATGCTCTAGGGTAATTGCTAACGGAGGTTTTGAGTTGGCAACAGAATGTTTGAGTTTAGGTAAAGCGTTATTGATGAAACCCTTGAACGGTCAATTTGAACAATTTTCGAATGCTTTCACCTTACGTCAACTCGGTCTATCTGACACCTTATTTGCTTTGGACACTGACAACATTGAAGAATGGTTGACCGAAAATCGTGCGTCTAAGATAAAATTTCCAAGTAATATTAATCGCTTCATTGACTGGATCCTCGCTGGTAATTGGAGTGATACTCAAGGCATATGTCAGGAACTCTGGCAAGAAGTTGAATTCCCTAGTGAAGTTACCAAGAAATTTAGCCACATTTGACGCGTAATTTATTGGTTCAAGGCTTGCATTTTACGCCATTGCAATGCATTGTTAGGGCATTATAAGCTAGCTATTTTGTCTTAATGAATCGATCTTCTAAAATCGCCCTATTGATGGGTTTTATGCTGTTTTTATCTGCCTGTGGGCAACGTGGTCCTTTATACCTACCCAAAGATGCACCAGCGAACAAACCGGAACCCGAAAACCGTGCGGACGCCCCTGAATCAACCTTGATGCAGGAGCAGTAACATGGACTTTTTCACTTATTCCCAAGAACAGCTTTTTGCTGAAGACGTGCCGGTTGCCGATATCGCAAAAGAATACGGTACACCCGCTTACATATACTCCAGAGCGACGATAGAAAGGCACTGGCATGCATTTGACAATGCCGTTGCTGCGCATGACCATCTTATCTGCTACGCAGTAAAAGCAAACTCCAATTTGGGTGTGCTATCAGTACTTGCTAATTTAGGCTCTGGTTTTGATATTGTTAGCCAGGGCGAGTTGAGCCGAGTCATCGAAGCGGGCGGTGATCCTACCAAAGTGGTTTTCTCTGGCGTTGGCAAAACCTCAGCTGAGATTCGCTTTGCATTAGAACATAATATTATGTGCTTTAATGTGGAGTCTGACGCAGAGCTTGACCGAATTAACCACGTTGCTGGTGAACTGGGTGTTAAAGCGCCTATTTCAATTCGTATCAACCCAGATGTCGATGCTAAAACGCACCCCTACATATCAACAGGCTTAAAAGCGAACAAGTTTGGTATTGCTAGAGACGATGCATTACGAGTTTATAAACGCGCTGCAGCGATGCCGAACTTAGATGTTAAAGGCATGGATTGTCATATTGGCTCTCAGCTCACAGACATTACTCCGTTTGTTGATGCGCTTGAACGTTTGTTGGTTTTAATAGATGAGTTAGCAGAGCACGGCATTACTATTTCTCACCTCGATGTTGGTGGTGGTTTAGGCGTTCCATATAATGATGAAACACCCCCACACCCTAAAGAATATGCCGCTGCAATGGCTAAGAAGATGCAAGGCCGAGAGCACTTAAAACTGATTTTGGAGCCAGGTCGAGCGATTGCTGCAAATGCTGGCATACTGGTGACCGCAGTAGAGTTTTTGAAGCAAGGCGAAGAGAAAAACTTTGCCATAGTTGATGCGGCGATGAACGACCTCCTTCGTCCTGCACTATACAGCGCTTGGCAAGCAATTATTCCTGTCCGTCCTCGTACTGGTGAGGTAGGTAAATTATATGACATTGTCGGCCCAGTGTGTGAAACCGGAGACTTTCTGGGCAAAGATCGCGAACTCGCTATTCAAGCCGGCGACTATTTAGCGGTGAGAAGTGCCGGTGCTTATGGCTTTGTGATGGCGAGCAACTATAACAGCCGCTGTCGTCCAGTAGAAATTATGGTCGACGGTAAGGAAGTGCATGTGGTCAGAGAACGAGAAAAATTAAAAGATCTCTGGAAAGGTGAGCATAAAGTTACGTAAACTACTCTTAGGCTGCCATGAATAAAACAACAATAATAACGATAAGAAGCGAATGCTGTTAAATTTCTCGAAAATGCACGGTTTGGGCAACGACTTTGTCGTCGTCGACAATGTGACACAAAATGTGTTCTTCTCTAAAGAGAAGATCCAACAGCTTGCCGACCGCAACTTTGGAATTGGTTTTGATCAACTCCTTATCGTTGAGCCTCCTTACGACCCAGATCAAGATTTTCACTACCGTATTTTTAACGCTGATGGTTCTGAAGTATCTCAATGTGGCAACGGTGCTCGCTGCTTTGCCAAATTTGTGAAACAAAAAGGGCTGATTAATCGCAATAAAATCGTAGTCAGTACGAAAGCAGGCCGCATGGTCTTGTACCTAGAGAAAGATGGGTTGGTCACTGTCAATATGGGTAGACCTATATTTGAACCAGTACGCATACCGTTTAAAGCCAATAAACAAGAAAACACTTATATTCTGCGTGATAACGACAGCACCTACTTTTGTGGTGCGGTGTCTTTGGGCAATCCTCATTGCGTGCTGGAGGTTGATGACGTCGCCACACATGATGTTGAAGGAATTGGCGCATTGATTGGAGCAAATGAGCGTTTCCCTGAAGGCGTAAATGTCGGTTTTATGCAAATTATTTCGCGCAATGAAATTAAGCTCAGAGTCTTCGAGCGCGGAGCTGGCGAGACTTTGGCGTGTGGCAGTGGCGCATGTGCAGCGGTCGCAATTGGAATTATGCAGGACAAACTCGATAAAGAAGTGAATGTCGAGCTCCCAGGTGGTAAACTCATTATAAAATGGCATGGGGATGACAGTCTTTTAAAAATGACGGGCCCCGCAGAACACATTTACGATGGACAAATAACGCTATGAATAAATCAAGTGTTAAGGGAAATACAGCGCAAGCGCTAGCGCAGGATTACACACCTTCTTTGGTGACAGAAGAAGAAGTGCGTGAATACATTCTGAATAACAAAGACTTCTTTGTTAAAAATCCCGATGTTGCTGAAAAAGTACAAATTCCTCATAAACAAAAAGGTTCTGTGTCCTTAGTCGAGTTACAAAGCGACCAGCTACGCAAGAAAGTTCGTCAACTCAGTTTCAAACTAAGCCAATTAATCTCCGTTGCCAAGCAAAACGAAGCCATTTACCGAGTATATGCTGACCTTAACCTGCGCTTACTTCGATGCACTGAGTTTGCTGAAATGCAATATACCATTGAAGAAACCTTGCAAGATGAACTAGACATGTCGGCAGCTAGCATCAAGCCTTTTAAAGGCATGTTTGCTTTACCTGAAATTCAACAGCGTTTGTTTATGGAAAAGCGCTTCAAAGACTCCGATTTCTTCTTTGGTCGTTTAAGTCAGCATGAAAAACAACTGTTATTCGGCGATGGCATTGCAGAATCAGTTGCCTTAGTGCTTTTAGGTGACCAGCGCGACTTGGGTATTTTAGCGATTGGCAGTGCAGATCCGATTCACTTTACACCGGATATGGACACCTTATTGATCAGGCAACTGCAAGAGTTCTTAAATGTTGCGATGCCAGACTTGCTGCATTACTAAGCCCTTTTGGATTGAATGACAAGCTCACGCGTTCAAACCACTATTACCAAGCTTGAAGACCTGCCTGAAGAACTCTCTTCATGGATTGTGAAATTTATCCATTTTATACGTGTCGAAAGACAACTGTCCGAACACACTTGTCGTAACTACCAAAGACAAATCCTAAGCGCCTTGGCGCACCTCAACCTGACTTCGTGGCAGCAACTATCTGCGGACCATATTAAGATGATGTTGATGCAATGCAGTCGTGCAAAGCTCTCCACTCGAACAATTAACCTCAGGCTCACTGTATTACGCAATTTTTGCGAATACATGGTTTCACAAAGCTATCTTCCGAATAACCCTGTAGCCTCTATTCAATCACTTAAACAATCAAAGCCTTTACCGAAACAACTGAATGTTGATGAAATGGGAAGCTTGTTAAATTTTGACAGTAATAGCTTTCTCGGGATAAGAGACAAAGCTATGTTCGAGCTATTGTATGGTTGTGGTATTCGTCTTTCCGAGCTAACGGGCCTGCGCCTGTCAGACATATTAGCTAGTAATGAAATTAGAGTCATTGGTAAGGGAAACAAAGAAAGGCGACTTCCCTTGGGCAAAAAAGCCAACAAAGCATTACAAGATTGGTTGGTAGAAAGAGACAAACTGCGTGCAAGTGACGATGAAAGTGCTTTATTTCTCTCGAACCGTAAAACGAGGATTAGTAATCGCCAAGTACAAACTCGTCTTGATCATTGGGCGAAGCAACAAACGCTCTATCAACAAATTAGTCCGCATACATTACGCCACTCATTTGCAACTCATGTGCTCGAATCGAGCAACGACTTAAGAGGCGTACAAGAATTGTTAGGACACGCTAACTTATCCACCACTCAAGTCTACACTCATCTCAATTTTCAGCACCTATCTCAAACATATGACCAGGCACACCCTAGGGCCAAGAAAAAGTGATTATTTACAAACCAACACCCAAAATTACCGCTATGACCTTCGATTTGGATGATACCTTGTATCATAATTGGCCTTATCTTGTTGAGGCTGAACGAGGTCTATTAAATTATATTTCAGAACGTTATCCAGACTCATCTCATCTGCATAAAGACGATTGGCAACAATTTAAGCGTCAAGCGCTGCGAGACGACCCAACACTCTTTTCGGATATGGGTGAATTAAGGCGCAGAGTCCTAAGCGAAGGTTTACAGCGTGGTGGTTATGCTGGCAGTACATTGAAGAAAGCCGTTGACGATTGTTTCGATTGGTTCTATTACCAAAGAAGCAATTTTAAGGTCAGTGATGCTGTTGCGACTGTGCTGGCTGCGCTTGCTAAAAAACTGCCGTTAGTTGCCATTACTAACGGTAATGTTAATACTAAACAAATCGGTATTGATGAGTATTTCCAAACGGTGCTAAAGGCGAGTCAAAACAGTCCAATGAAGCCTCATGCACACATGTTTGATAAAGCAGCAGCGTTATTGGCAGTGCCTAGAAAGAAGATACTCCACGTGGGAGATAATTTAGAGAAAGACGTCTGGGGCGCAAGCTTAGCTGGCTTTTCAACGGCTTGGCACGCATGTGACCGCAAGATGGACATTAGGTCTGAGCCAGTGAGAGTATTACCAAATTTGGAAATACACGAACTCGAAGAGCTTACTTACCTGATTTGATTGTGTGCAGAATAGAATGTTTGAAAGTATAGCGCCTAACTCTCGGCGCTATCTTCCAATACGTTCTGTTTCATTGAATCACAAGGCATTGTGCAATCAGGTTTTCCAACAACTTTCGCAGGCACACCGACTACCGTCACGCAGCAAGGCACATCAGACAACACCACACTGCCCGCGCCAACTTTTGAGCCTTCACCAATTTCAATATTTCCCAAAATTTTCGCGCCAGAACCGATCATCACCCCTTGTCGTATTTTCGGGTGGCGATCACCTTGTTCGTTACCGGTGCCGCCTAAGGTGACATTTTGTAAGATAGAAACGTTGTCTTCAACAACCGCTGTTTCACCAATAACAATACCAGTGGCGTGATCAAGCATGACGCCTTTACCTATCACTGCGGCTGGGTGAATATCGACGCCAGAGGCAATAGAATTACGGCTTTGAATAAACAAAGATAGGTCAGTTCGGTCTTTGTGCCACAAATAGTTTGCTAGTCGATGAATTTGTAGAGCATGGAAACCTTTGAAATGGATGAGTACAGTTAAGAATGAAGACACTGCTGGATCGCGGCTCAATACAGCTTGTATATCAATAATTGCCGATTCAACCATTGCTGGGTTTAGCAAATAAGCTTCTTCAAAAATCTCGCGCACAGCAATCGCTGGCATAACATCATCAGAGACCTTGTTGGACAAAATGAAGCTCAAGGAAGATTCAAAATTGTGATGGTTGATGACGCAAGCGTGGATGTATGAAGAAAGCATTGGCTCTTTTGCAGCAACGTCAATTGCTTCGCTCTTCAAAATTTTCCAGAAGTTCTCACTTGAGTGAAAGGTACTAGGTATCATGTCATCATTCCGTCTTGTTTAATGATATGTGTGATATCAAAGCATAGTGCTTATATGCACTTACGCAATATTCTTCTTAATTTCGTTAATGAGGGCTAAGTAGTCATCTTGTATTAAATGCATGTTTTCTCCACCCGCTTTTATGTTCTTTTCTAATTGGGTTGCCATTGTGCTCAAGTTATCAAAGCCAAACAACTGTGCTGCCCCCGAAAGCCTGTGGGCTCGGTTTTTAATCGCCTCTATATTCTCATCTTTCGCGCTTGCTTCAAACTCCACAAGTTCATTCTGAAGGCCAGTTGTAAACTGCGCGACTAAATCAGACATGTCTACATTGCCTAACACTGACGAAGCTCGGTTCATCGAGTCATCATCTTTGCTACCAAAGAAGGTTGCAATAGTGGATATGAGCAAATGTCGGTCAATAGGCTTTTGGATATAACCGTCAAACCCAAGTTCAAAGTATGCTTCCACTTCGTTTTGCATCGCATTTGCCGTTAAGGCTATGATGGGCTTTTCGCAGCCAAGCTTTCGCAGCTCATTGTATGCTTGTATACCGTCCATTCTTGGCATTTGAATATCCATCAGTACCACTTCGGGTTGATGCTCTTTATACAGCTCGGTGGCTTCATAGCCGTCCTTCGCTGCATAAACTGTTAAGCCTAATTTACTGAGTAAGCGTGAAATTAGCCGGCGGTTGTCTTCATGGTCCTCAGCTAAGAGTATTTTACCGTTAAACAAAGGTTTTGCTGAGAGGGTATCGAAATTCAGCGTCCCCTGAGGTAATTCTTTATTTCCGCTAGTCATCGGAACAGGCATACTAAAAGTAAACACGCTCCCCTTATCCAATTCACTGCTAACGGTAATATGACCGCCCATTAAGTGAGCTAGCTGGTTCGATAGATGAAGTCCAAGTCCAGAGCCACCGAAGCGGCGGCGAATGCTGCTATCACCTTGAGTAAAGCTGCCGAATATTTGTTGAACTTGCTCATCGCTTATGCCGATGCCGGTATCAGATATATGAAACGTTAGCTGATTCTTTTCTAGTACAACCTTCAACTCAACGCTACCTTGTAACGTGAACTTTAAAGCGTTTGAAAGTAAATTGATCAATATTTGCTTCAAGCGTAAGCCATCGATGTGCACCACAAATGGTTGTGGTAAATTCTCATGCAAAGAGAAAGATAAGCCTTTTGTTTTCGCCTGCATCGAAAACATGGTGTTGATGTTGCTCAATAATATGTGCAGGTCCTGAGGTGAATACTCAAGCTCAAATTTATTCTCTTCAATTTTGGTTAAATCGAGAATATCGTTCAACAGTGCTAACAAATACAGGCTACTATCATGAATGATTTCAACCTCTTTGTAGATATCTTTAGGCTCAACATCTCTGCAAATAATCGCTTCAGCTTGACCAATAACGGTTGTCAGAGGCGTGCGTATCTCATGGCTCATATTTGCTAGAAATTGCGTCTTAATTCTGTTTGCTGCAGCTAGCTTGCTAGACTCATTGGCGATATCTGCCGTTTTCTCCGCAACCTGCCTTTCTAGTTCAATCACCGCTTGTTTTTGGCGCTGGATATATATCAATATTCCTAAAATGAGAACGCCGGCGTAAACGCCAAACATCCACCCTCGCTCCCAAATAGGCGTTGCAACAGTAACATCGACAGCGAGTTCATTGTTATACCAAAGGTTTTGTTTGATCCGAGACTTAACACGGAAAACGTATTCTCCACCATTCAAATTGGTATACGTGGCAGACGTGTTACTACCATTTTCAATCCAGGATTCATCAAAGCCCTCGAGCATGTAGCTATATTGAATTTGGCGAGCATTGAGTAAATCAAGTGTGGCAAATTCAAACTTAATATTAGACTGATCGTAGTCAAGTTTTGCACCTAACTCGCTAACCTCATTGATATTAAAATCTTCGGAACTGCCCAAAACTTCAAAATTAGTTAATTTGGTACCTTCATCGGACTTATTGTCCTTAATGACCAAGGGGTCGAAGAAAAAAACACCATCACGGCTGGATAAAAAGATTTTCTTGTCAGTAATAGTTGATGTGGGATTATAGAAATAACGAGACCCCGGCAAACCATCGCGTTTGTCAAAATGACGCATTTCTTTGGTTCTAGGATCTAAGCGGCTGACCCCTACTGCAGTCACTAACCAAAGGTATCCGTTTTCGTCTTCGTCTATAAATCTAACGCCCTGGTTGTCACGCTCATTGAAAAAGTCGCTCACCAATTCTCTTTCGCCCGAAGTCAGATTTACTTTAAATAAGCCTATCTTATTTCCAAGCCACATATTATCTTGCTGATCTAGGTAAAGTGAGTAAATGAGGTTTGCTAATCCTTCATTTTCAGAGGAGTCGTCTCTAGCATCACCTATTTTCGTAAAGGAATATGGTTGGATATCAACCAAAAAAAGTGTATCACCGAAAGACAGCCACATTCTGTTCTTGGGACCTAAATAAACCCGAGAGGAGACGGTTTCAACAATTTGACCTGCGGATATATCATCCAAGGTAAAAAACTCAAACTCATTGTTAGTATAGTAAACAACAAATAAGCCAGACTTAGTGACGACCCAAAGGTTACCAGAATCGTCAGTTTCTATATCGCGAATATCATAAAATGAATCCTGCAAATACGGTGGCGGAAGAACTTCGCTTTTATGTCCATTAGTGTCCACTCGGAATAGCGTTTGCGAACCCGTATACCAGATGTCACCTTGTTTCGATTGAGCTATGAATCGAATGGCCGAAATTGATTCGCTAGATTGTTTATTAAGTACAGAAGTAAGTGACTCGGTGCGCGGATCCCATCTTTTTAACTCTCCCGCTGAAGTTCCAATCAATACACTATCATCGTTTGCACGCTTCAATATAAATGCAGAGTTAAGAGAAGGTTCCTCTATTGCACTAAAAATGCTTTCCCGCGTTATTTTATATAAGCCAACGCCTTCGCAACTTAACCAAATTGTACCTTGGCGATCCTCAAACAATGTTTGACCACAGCGGTCGTCAAAATCCAATGGTACTTTCTTGAGCGTCTTTGCATGTTCTGTAAAACTATAGACCCCATTGTCAGTCGTCACCCAATATTCATTGAAACTAGTTTTAATCATAGAGTAAATTGCACCCAAGCCTTTACTGTTTTCAGTAGGAATTGGAGTAAAAGTTTCAGTTCTGAGATCGAAGCGTACAATACCATTTTGTGTGCCTATGAAGAGTACTTGGTTTTTCCCCTTCACCAGCCTTCTGATTTTGTTCAATTCTGAAAGCATAGAGTCACTTTCTGGATAGTAGTGCGTAAATAGTTTAGTTTGAGTGTCGAGTTTGTTTAGGCCAAAATCTGTGGCTATCCAAAGAATGTTTTCTTCAGTTTGTTCAATATCCCATATACGTGGGTCAGAAGTGCCGTTAGTTTCACCATCCAATTGAGGAAAGCGTGTGAAATCTTGTGTACCTTCGTGAAATTGATGTAAACCCGCGGTGTATGTGCCAGCCCACAATTGATTGTTACTGTCTTGGTGGAGAGATTGTACAAAATTGCTGCCAATAGCTCGCTCATCTTCCGGTGAAAAAGTGAATTTCGAAAAGGTTTCAGCATCCTTATCAAATAAAATGAGTCCCCCCCCCCAACTACCGATCCACAAGCGCCCTTGTTCATCTAAGTAGAGGTTTCCGGCATTATTATGTGGTAAGGATGAATCGTCGTCTGAGTCGTGGAGGTAAGTAGCTACATTCTTTCCATCATATCGAAGAACGCCATTGTATCCGGTTCCTAACCAAAGGAAGCCGTCTTCGTCTTGTACCATAGAGAAAATAATTGAAGAAGAAATGCCATCATTTTCATTCAGTAATTCGTATTCATACTCTACCGCTGCAGCGGCGCGACCAGCTAACGCCACAAGGTAGAGCAAACAGAAGAAAGTGAGAATGCGATTAAACAACTAAAATCCCTTGGGCAGACCAGTAAAATATCTCAATCTACTTTGGCTAATTAAAACGACACTTTGCAGAAGTAATGCTACGAAAAACCGATATTCACAGGTACTACCACACAGCCCTCAGTATAACTGAATAAGCGAAACATGAAAGACGAAAAGCCTGAAGCACGCGGCAAAACCCTTTCCGAATCACACTCGAATAAAGTTCGACTCAGGAAGCTAAAACTACAAGCTTTTTAATTAGAAAACAATTGATTAGCCTAAGTTTTTGCGGAATAAATTAGATTCACCGTGAAAGTAGCGCTGTAAGCAGACTCAGTAGGTTTACAGTTCGCATGAATGAAGTGCTGTATAAACACACAGGTTTATTGCTATACTGCGCCCATCCACAAAAAATATGAAGTGAATAATGGACGTAACGCGACTCCTTGAAGACCTAAACGATAAACAACGTGAAGCGGTGGCAGCACCAGCAACTGATACTCTAGTGCTAGCGGGTGCTGGTAGTGGTAAAACTCGAGTACTTGTTCACCGTATCGCATGGTTGATGGAAGTAGAGTCTGTTGCGCCTTATAGCATTTTGGCTGTGACGTTTACTAACAAAGCAGCAAGAGAAATGCGAGGGCGAGTCGAACGGCTAATTGGACAAGCGCTTAACACAATGTGGATTGGTACGTTTCATGGTTTGGCACATCGACTCTTGCGCTCTCATCATGAAGAAGCAGGCCTACCTGAAAATTTTCAAATACTAGATTCAGACGATCAATATCGGCTAATTAAGCGTCTGTTAAAATCAATGAATTTAGATGAAAAGCATTGGCCGCCAAAACAGATACAGTGGTACATTAACGGCAATAAAGACGAAGGTTTACGTGCTAAAAACATAGAAACGCATGGCGACCATACTCAGCAAAAAATGAAAGAAATTTATATTGCCTATGAACAAACATGCCAACGTTCAGGCTTAATTGACTTTGCTGAATTGTTATTGCGCGCTCATGAGCTATGGGCAAATAATCCGCAAGTCTTGCAGCACTACCAAAAACGCTTTCGCGCTGTCTTGGTGGACGAATTTCAAGATACCAACAACATTCAATATGCTTGGTTGAAACTGTTGACCAGCAATACCGACAATAACAATATGATGATAGTGGGTGATGACGACCAATCAATCTATGGTTGGCGTGGTGCCAACGTTCAGAATATTTCTCACTTTTTAAGAGACTTTCCTCGCGCAAACACAGTAAAGCTAGAGCAAAATTATCGCTCAACATCTAATATATTGAATGCAGCCAATGCCGTTATTGGTCATAACCCTGGACGTCTCGGCAAAGAGCTTTGGACTGAGGGTGGCGAAGGCGAAAAAATCAGTTTGTATGCAGGGTTCAACGATCTCGATGAGGCTCGGTTTATTGTTTCCCAAATCAAAAGCCAACATGAGCAAGATTCTGCTTTGGCCGACTGTGCAATCCTGTATCGAAATAATGCGCAATCTCGAGTGTTGGAAGAAGCGCTACTTCACGAAGGCTTAGCCTATCGTATTTATGGCGGTTTACGCTTTTTCGAACGCCAGGAGATTAAAGATGCTTTGGCTTATCTACGACTAATAAATCAGCCAATTGATGACGCCGCCTTTGAACGTGTGGTCAATACACCCACTCGTGGTTTAGGCGACAAAACATTGTCAAACATACGTGTATTTGCCCGTGAAAATGACATTTCAATGTGGCAAGCAAGTAGCAAGATGCTTGCACAGAATATGCTTTCAGGCCGCGCTGCTAATTCATTAAAAGGATTTGTAGAGATGATCCTACAAATGACACAAGATGTGAAGGACCTTGCACTCGAGAAAAAAGCAGATCATGCCATGAAGCACTCCGGTTTGTTCGCCATGTATCAAGCGGAAAAAGGTGAAAAAGCCAAAGCTCGTGTAGAAAACTTAGAAGAACTTGTTACCGCTTGTAAGCAATTTGAGGCGCCAGAAGACGCTGAAGAAATGAGCCCATTATCCGCATTTTTAGCTCACGCCTCTCTTGAAGCGGGTGACGCTCAGGCTGATGCCAACCAAGATGCTGTGCAGATGATGACCATTCACACTGCTAAGGGACTAGAATTTCCGTTTGTTGTTTTGGCGGGTGTCGAAGAAGGTATGTTCCCTAGCCAAATGAGTAATGATGAGCCAGGAAAACTAGAAGAAGAACGACGTCTTTGCTACGTTGGAATGACCAGAGCAATGCAACGACTCGTTATCACCTACGCCGAAACGCGCCGTTTGTATGGTCAAGATAAATATCATACAGCCTCTCGTTTTATTCGAGAAATTCCAAGTGACTACATTGAAGAAGTACGTCTACGTACGCAAATTAAACAACCAATCCATAATCGCTTCAGTTCAGCCACTTCCCACGCTGCTTTTGAAGAAAGTGGATTTAAGTTAGGCGAACGCGTAGAGCACAAAAAGTTCGGTGAAGGCACTGTACTGAACTATGAAGGTTCTGGCGAACATGCCCGAGTTCATGTGAACTTTGACTCGGTGGGCACAAAAATACTCATGCTTGCTTATGCTAAACTCGTGAAAATCGCTTTCTAAACTTTGAGCGTACCTAATCTTATCAATACCTAAGCGGAGGTCGAAACAGTATGAAGCTAGTTTATACCAACGAAAACAACATACTAGTAAACCATGCAAAGAATATCCTGGAGAACGAGGGTGTTGAAGTATCGCTCAAGAATGAACATGGCTCTACTGGAATGCACCCTCAGTTCATGTTCTTGGAGGTATGGGTAACCAATGATGCGGATGAAAAAAAAGCTAAGCGCATACTTGAAGAGATTGAAAACCCACCAGAAACTGAAGAGTGGGTATGTGCGAATTGCCAAGAGAAAAACGACGCTTCATTTGAACTCTGCTGGCACTGCCAAGCACCGGCAAATTAATAAAGCATAGCTGCACTGAACTAAAGCGGAAACTTAAAGGTAAAAGACTTGTGATAAGTGAGTTGTAGACTATCATTGACCAATCTCACTTTTCTATCTACTTAAAATTTAAGTCTTTCTTTAGGAGCTCTACATGCGCTGGCGTGCTTGGTTACTCACCTTCGTTTTTGTTTTTAGTGTTATTGGCCTATTAGGTTTCGTCAAGTTCAACCAAGTCATGGCTGCTATCGCTTTCGGAAACTCCTTTCCCGAACCAAGTGAGACTGTCAAAGTCCAAACGCTCAGTGAGTCTAACTGGCAACCGACCTTAAACATAGCGGGTAGTGTCCTGCCGACCCGCAGTCTCGAAATTCGAAACGAATTGGAAGGCATTGTGACCTACATCGGTTTTGCATCAGGTGGTAAAGTAAAGGCTGGGCAGGTTTTGTTAAAAATGCAGGTTGATGATGAACTGGCGCAGCTAGATGCCATCGATGCAGAAATAAAAATTGCAGAGCTTGACGTCAACCGATTTGAAAAGCTATTGGAGCAACGAGCATCTAGTCGGGACCAATACGATCGTGCCAAGGCGCAGTTGGCTGTCGCTAATGCTAGGAAGCGTTCGCTTGAAGCCATTATTGCCAAGAAAACCATTGTTGCCCCTTTTGACGGCCAAGCTGGCTTACATCAGCTAGAAGTTGGTGCATTTTTGTCTGGTAATACCTTGGTCACTAAACTCATCAGTGATACCAAGACTGTTTGGGTCGACTTTAATATTCCACAAGCTTATTCAAATGTAGAAGTAGGCTCGGTTTTAAGAGTGAGCTCCAGCATTCTCAATCTGCCACCCACTGCAGCTAAACTCATTGCTGTTGATCAAGAAATCTCAACCCGCTCTCGGAATATGCGAGCAAGAGCAGAGCTAACTACCAGCGATTTTGCACTAAAGCCTGGCGCAATAGTGACTGTTTCTTTGCCGGTCGGCAACACCGAAACTGTTGCTCGCTTACCTACTAAAGCCATTCGTTATGATGCTTTCGGCACCTATGTGTTTAAACTCAATAAAGATGAGAACGATGATTACCGTGCCAGTCGCCAAGTGGTCAAAGTGATCACAACTGAGGGCGAAACAAGCGTGCTTAAATTGAGCGAAAGTCCTGGCTTAGAACTAGGAGATACAATAGCGACACAAGGTAGCTTTAAACTGCGAAATGACATACTCGTTTACGTTGATGACGGAAGAGAGTAAGTCGAATGAATGACCAAAAGCCCGACTTGGGCAAGCCAACTATCATGGATGTGTTTTGTAAACGTCCAGTATTATCTATCGTTCTTTCTTTGGCGCTTGTGCTTGTAGGTATAAGAGCAGCAATCGACTTACCCATTTTGCAATTCCCTAAAATTGAGAGTGCCTCGTTACAGATCACGACGCCATATGTGGGCGCGTCTGCAGAGGTCGTACAAGGTTTTATTACCGAACCGATAGAACGAGCTGCGGCTTCGGTACCAGGCGTCGATTATGTCGATTCTCGCACCACACCAGGAGTGAGCACGGTAACGGTCTGGCTGCGACTTGGTGTCGATAGTACCCGAGCGCTTGCAGAGCTCTCATCTCGACTCGATCAAATTCGATTTGAACTGCCCGAGGGAGCAGAAGACCCAGCGGTGCAGGTTGTGCGAGCTGATAGACCATTTGCAGTATTTTATCTCACGGTTAACTACGATGAGATTGAGGCCGGTATGTCACGTATCGAAGTGACTGATTACCTGTCGCGACGCGTAGTGCCCAGCTTATCGACTATTCCAGGAGTACAGCGCGTTGGCTTAGAAGGTGGCCGTTCTCCAGCGATGCGAGTATGGCTTAATGCAGAGAAAATGGCAGCCTTAGACGTGGCAGCGGATGACGTTTCCGCAGCTTTGCGAGCGAACAACCTCATTGCCACAGTCGGACGCACAGAAAACAGTTCACAACGTGTTGGCTTGCTCACTGACACCTCTCTAAGTAGTGTTGAAGAATTTGAAAACCTTGTCATTCGCCAAGTAGATGGCGCGCAAATTCGTATCAGAGACATCGCTGACGTGCGACTGGGTGAAGAAGAAGGCCAAGTTAGCTCACGTTTAGATAAAGACACCGTGCTGTATATTTCAGTATGGCCTTTGCCAGGTGCAAATGAGATTGAAATTGGCGACCGTTTGTATGAAATGCTCGACAAGATCAATCCAACACTTCCACAAGGTTTAAGCATTACTGATGGCTACGACGGCACTCTGTATATGCGCAGCGCCTTGCGAGAAATATTCATTACGTTGATTGAGACCGTTCTATTGGTCGGATTGGTCGTTGTCGCTATGATGGGCTCTTTCCGCACGGCGCTTGTACCGCTCGTTACGATCCCGATTTCTATTCTCGGTGCTATCGCGATGATGACACTAATGGGCTTCACACTTAATCTACTTACCGTATTAGCGATCGTACTTTCCGTTGGATTAGTGGTCGATGATGCGATTGTAGTGGTGGAAAATGTCGCTCGCTACATGCGTGAAGGTATGAGCAGAATGGAAGCGGCCTTGGCGAGCTCTCGCCAACTCTTAGCGCCGATCATCAGTATGACCATTACCTTAGCCGCCGTTTATGCGCCTATTGGATTACTCTCTGGTTTAACTGGCGCATTATTCAAAGAGTTTGCTTTTACGCTGGCTATTGCCGTGTTGATATCAGGTTTAGTCGCTATCACCCTTTCTCCTATCATGAGTGCGTATGCCTCGCCAGAAGGAGGCAAGGAAGGTAAACTAACGCGTAAAGTAAATGGTATTTTTGAAGCACTCCAAAACCGCTACGAAAAAATACTCTTGGCAACACTAAACTACAAAGCGCAAGTGTTAACCATCGCCGTCATCCTATCTCTACTTTCAATCCCTTTTTACCTGCTTTCTTTGAAAGAGCTAGCGCCAACCGAAGATCAATCCAGTATTAATGTTATTGTTGAATCAGCCCCAGAAGCGTCGCTTGAGTACAGCATGACACAAATGGACCAAGTCGTAGATACGATGAAGGAGCTTGAGGGTGCTAAATTCATGTGGCAAATTGTGAATCCAGTGGGTGCCTTCAGCGGTGTTGATTTCATTGACCCAAGTGAACGTGAGCAAAGTGTGCAGGAAATGTTCTGGAAGGCCTTTGGCTCGCTTTCTTCAGTGTCTGGTTTAAAAGCCTTCCCTGTGCTCGATTCCGCGTTGCCCACATCAGGGAATTTTTCTGTCGAGCTCGTTGTGTTGAGTACTGATTCATATACCGACATGAAAGTATTCGCCAACCAAATGGTCCAGGCAGCTAATGAAAGCGGCAAATTCTTGTTTGCTGAAACCGACTTGAAAATCGATTTACCTCAGGCACGCTTCAATATTGATCGAAAACGCGTCGCCGATTTGGGTATGGATCTCAGTACGGTCAGTCGACAACTTTCAGTATTGTTATCAGGTAACTTTGTTAACCGTTACAACCAAGATGGTCGAGCTTATCGGGTTATTCCTATGATTGACGATGCCGGTAGAGCAAATCCCGACGCTATTCTAGATTTACAAATTCGTACACCTGCAGGCGACCTTGTTCCAGTGCGCTCTATTGCAACACTAGTCACCGAAACTGCGCCGCGTGTGCTTAGCAAATTTCAACAGAAAAATGCTTTTCGAATCTATGGTGAAGTGATCCCCGGCACTACGAAAGAGCAAGGTTTAAGTGCGTTAGAAGACGCTGCCGCCGCATTATTGCCTGAGGACTACACCATTGATTATGCGGGTGAATCACGACAGATTCGCCTTGAAGGAAATACCTTAGAGGGCGTTCTTTTAGTTGCTTTGGTATTTGTATTCTTAGTTTTGGCGGTGCAATTTAATAGCTTCCGCGACCCACTAGTTGTTCTTCTTGGCAGTGTACCTTTGGCCTTAGCTGGTGCAATGATGTTTGCTTTTCTCGACTTTACTACTATCAACATCTACTCCCAAGTCGGTTTTATTACTCTAGTAGGCTTGATTGCCAAAAACGGTATTTTGATTGTCGAATTTGCAAACACCATGCAAAAGCGAGGCTATGAAAAAATAGATGCAATCCAGATAGCCGCAAAAACGCGACTTCGCCCAGTCTTGATGACGACTGGTGCTACGGTGTTAGGCCATTTCCCGCTGGTTCTTGTGACGGGTGCTGGCGCTGAAGCCAGAAATAGCATTGGTATTATATTAGTCGCCGGTATGCTGGTCGGAACCGCATTTACTTTACTGGTATTGCCAAGCGTATATATGGTGTTAGCGTCGAAGCATTCACCCGATGAGCTCGAGGATCCAGAACTAAGCAACTCGCATTCATAGGGAAAGAATACAACAGCTGAGGCGAACCTTTGTCAGTAAGATTTTGCGATATAGGCAGAAGCGCTAGCAAAAGCAGTTGACTAGCGCTGTAAATTAGCGAAATATGAACAAGCAAGACACATCGACTCTACACACGACTGCAACAACAAAGAAGAGAGGGACGAATGCCATTTACTACAGAATTAACCGAAGAGTTAAACCTCATCCTTAAATTCCCAAACAAAAGTTTAATGCAAGGTTTGAAAATCCATAAGGATGCTGATCCAGCTATGATTAATGCAGCTCAACGTTTATTTGATAAAGGGATTGTTACTCAGCCTGATGGTGGTTATCTGACTGACCTCGGTCATGATTTGGCTGAACACGCACAGGTAGTGCAATCTGCGCTAAATTCTAACTAATACGGAAACATTAATTATACTTATCACGTTTACAGAAACAGCTTCACAAGGTTGAGGTAATGAACCTTTGGAAGCTGGCTGATGAAAACAAGTTACTCAGAAAATATTCAATCCAAAAATATCTTTAACATTAAAAAGCACTTCCGCTGTTTTTTCTCTCGAGATTTGACTTCCCTTGACTAAAATATCTACCAGTTGAGCCTTATCATTTAAAAACTCGCCTCTTCTTTCTCTTATAGGTCGAAGCATGTCTTGCAAACACTCCTCCAGTATTTTTTTCGTTGTACCGTCACCGAGACCTCCACGACGATAGTGATCTTTTAATTGGTTTATATAGGCCTCATCAGAATGAAAGGCATCGAGATAGGTAAAAACGATATTTCCTTCGACTTTACCGGGATCGTCAACCATTAGATGATTAGGGTCGGTATACATGGACTTTACAGCTACGGAGATTTCTTTTTCAGTGGCCCCAAGGTTAATTGCATTGCCCATCGACTTAGACATCTTATTTTTTCCATCTGTACTAGGAAGCCGCGACGCATTGCTTAGTAAAGGTCTGCATTCACTCAGGACCGTACGTCCTGCTAGTGAATTAACCTTTCTCACTATCTCATTAGTTTGTTCAAGCATGGGTAACTGGTCATCTCCGACTGGCACTAAAGATGCCTTGAACCCTGTTATATCGGCAGCTTGCGATATGGGGTATGTTAGAAAACCAGCTGGGATAGACCGTTCAAACCCTTTGTTTTGGATTTCACTTTTAACAGTCGGATTTCGCTCTAACCGACTGATGGTGACAAGGTTATTGTAGTACATCGTCAACTCAGCAAGGGCGGGAAGTTGTGATTGAAGGCAAATAGTTGTTTTGGAAGGGTCGATACCAACAGCGAGATAATCAGCAACGATATTTAAAATGTTGGATGATACTTTTTTCGGATTGTGGGCATTGTCAGTAAGACCTTGCATATCAGCGACGAGAATCGTTTGCTCGTGAGTTGACTGTAAAGTTACACGTTGCTTTAAAGAGCCGACATAATGACCGAGATGTAAGGGACCTGTTGCTCTGTCTCCGGTCAGAATAATTTCTGGTTTTTCAGCATTTTGTTTTGTGTTCATATGTATATCTCCTAATTTAAATAGATCGCTACTGGAGATATAAAAGAAATTACAGTCTTAGCTACCTTCCAGCAGCTTAAGAATGTAAGAATTCAGCGCCGCTCTAAAAAGAGCGCCACCAGAAGTAGAATGATGTGGACGTTGGAATGTATGTCATGCAGGTAGGTTAACGATAATTCTTTCGAAAATCAACTCCCAACAGTGGATTACCAATAGAAGAACGTACGTAAAAACAGTGATGTTAGACAAAGCAATAAATATGCTCCACATAATAAAACTCAAGAGCTGCACTGGTCCTAGAATGTGTTTCGCCATATTCAAAAATATATCAGCGAGGCCGATTTCTGAGACAAGTGTTAGAAAGTAATTGTTCTACTTTTTATAAGGAAAAGTTTTAACAAGCTTAACATTGCTCGCTTTTGCATCTGGTAGTGACTGTATAACATCGCTTGCGTTACCGAAAGGTTTATCGGTGTTCTCATCTTTGAATAGATACCCTTCTTTTTGTTTTTCAATGAGTGTGCTTTTAGCGAAATTATTGCAAAAAAGCGCAACAACAAAACCGGGTGTTGAGGCCTTCTCACTGGCTGAGCATTCTAATGTAAGTAATGAGTTCTCATCTTGCACAGTATAGATGATATTTTCTGATGTGAAGGTATCGCCAACTTTCGCAACTGGCTCAGAAGAAGTGCTAGTGAAAACAGCCACTTTAGTTTCTTTTACCGTTGCGCTTTTGTTTGAAGAATTTTGGCGAGTAGTGCTAGAGCAAGCTGACAAACCAGTTATGATAAATGCTGTTATTAATAATAGTGTCGAGCTTTTCATGTTAATTCATGCTTAAATTAAAACTCATGTTTATGAATAATAGAGGTTATTACATTCGTTAATGTTGGATGAACCACTCTACCGTTTATTTTGTATGGGCACAATGCCACTCTATGTAGTCTTCCATAGGCAATGGCTTAGAAAAATAATATCCCTGCATGACATTCAAATCGCGCGCTTTCAGCAATGCTATTTGCTCTTGATTTTCTACTCCCTCTGCAACGATATTCATATTCAAATTCTTCGCTAAACTAATGATAGTTTCTACAATGCTCAAACCGCCCTCATCAGTTATCCGATCAATGAAAGATTTATCAATTTTCAATTCTTCTACAGGGTATAAATGCAAATTTGACAGACTGGAATATCCAGTACCAAAATCGTCAATAGAAAACTTAAAACCTAAACGGGCAATAGCTGACATTTGATTAATTGTCTGTTCAATATCAAGTGCCAGCATACTTTCCGTTATCTCTAGTATGATTTTGCTAGCAGAAACCTTGTGTTTTTTCAGAATGTCGCACAACATTTGCTCGAAGTTAAGTGACCTAAACTGCGAATGACTGATATTTATAGATAACCTGAAGCCCTCGGTTAAAGCTTGCTTTTTCTCCAGAAGATTGATGAGTTTGCACATATCTTCAAGCACAATGTCCTGAAGTTTTTGGATCAAGCCAAACTGTTCTGCGACTGAAATAAATTCATTCGGTGGCACCAAACCTCTTTCCGGATGGTTCCATCTAATTAATGCTTCAGCACCACATAACTTGCCATCAGCATCAACTTGCGCCTGGAAAAATGCACAAAATTGATTGTTTTCAATCGCACTGACAATCTCTGATTCAAAGGTTAATTGACGCTCTAACAATGTTTGATTTTCTGCATCATAAAAACTGAATAAATCGCCACCCTTTCGCTTTGCACTGTACATCGCAGTGTCAGCAAATTTCATAATACTTTGAGCGTCTGAATGATCGTCTATAAAACAAATACCAATACTACTTGATATTTTTAGTGAGAAGTCACCGATAATAAATTTGTCAAAAAAAGCAGCTTGTACTTTTTTCGCTACAACTGCCACTTCGCTTTGAGACTGTTCAATGGTATGCCCAACATTTTCGACTAAGATAACAAACTCATCACCGCCAATTCTCGCCAAGACATCAGTTTTTCTGAGAGATTTCTTGAGCCTTTTAGCCACCTTGGTTAGGAGCTCATCACCAGCCAAATGACCTAAAGAATCGTTTACACGCTTAAAGTTATCCAGGTCTAAAAATAAAATAGCTCCAAACTCATGCGATGCCTTTTTAGTTTTTACCGCTAACTCTAACCGTTCGTTAAACATTCTTCTGTTAGGCAGGTTGGTCAAATGATCAAAATAAGCCAGCTCTGTGATGCGGTCTTGGTTTTTCTTTTCATCAGTAACATCTCTAGCCATCCATAAGACGTGGGATGGAATTTCATTCTCTCCCGGGTGGTATTTAACTGGAGTCACTCTCGCCTCAAAAATAGCAATTCTATTTTCCTCTTCCAAAGGGTATTCGTATTCTTGAATACTATTTGTTTGCAAAGCTCTCGAAATAACATTCATAATTCTCTGAGCAGCATCAGGAGGAAAGACATCTCTTACATTCTTATGAACCAGAGCGGTTGCTGAAATATAAAGTAGATTATTTGGGGATCCATAAACGTCCTCATAAACCCCTTCTTTACTGATAATTAGAGCGAGATCAGGCATCACTTTGATAAAGGCTCTAAACTTTTCGTTATCTCGCTCTAAGGTTTGTATTTTAGAATCAACAATATTTGCTTGTTCGTAAGCATGAAAAGCTTTTGCAAGAATCGGCTCTACTGAGGCAATTAGTTTTAACTGTCGGTTATCTAATCTAACTTCAGGAGGGACAAACAAAACCAATTCGCCGATAAGTGCGCCAGCATCGTTTGCAATCCTCAATCGGTAAACATACTTTTCAGAGGATTTATGTGTAGGGTTTGAAGGAGCAATTAAACCTTCCGAGATAAGTTTACTTACTGTTGAGTTTGTTTTAAATTTGAGGGAATCGCTATTCTCAGCATGCAGTTCAAATTGATTTTTAGATGTTTGACTGAGAGCATGAAAAGCATTAAATTCATGCAAATAGACTGCACATTCAGCTTCATTTTCACCAACTTCAGATTTGATTTTTTTAACGACCAATTCAAAAAAGGATGACAGCTGTTTCGTCATGATCGCGTCTAGAAGCAAAGTTTGGCATTCACCAAAAAATAACTGTACTTTTGCTTCTGTTTTCACATCTTTAATCATCTTATCCTTGCTTTCATTGCATGCCGCAGAGTTTAGCACTGTAAAAATATATAGGTAAAGTGTGTACGAAGCGTCACCAAAATAGATTCAATAAATCGCTTACATTGAATCGACTCAACGCCCGCTATTAGTCGCAGAAAAACTTAAGCCTCCGGCCTGAGTGCAGCTAGCTTTTTTTCCTTCTTCTCTCTACGGTAATGCTTAACTGAATCGTAAGTAAATACGGCTAATGCTGTCCACACGAATCCAAAGGTTACCAAACGGCCAGTGCTAAGTGGTTCGTTGTAAATCACAACTGCCAAGATAAACATCAATGAAGGGCCGATGTACTGAAAGAAGCCCAGTGTAGAGTAGCGTATTCGGCGAGCCGCTGCGGTGAAGCACAATAATGGAGCGGTTGAAACAATACCGGCACACAACAAGAGAATATTGAGTTGGCTCGAATTTTGAGTAAAGTCTCCCGACTGAGTGACGAAAAATGCCCAGTATATAAGGGCTGCAGGTAAAATAAAGATGGTTTCAATAAACAAGCCAGGCAAGGAATCCACAGCCACCTGCTTGCGCATTAGTCCATAAATACTGAAGCTACAGGCCAAGGTTAAGGCTATCCATGGCAAATAGCCAAAATTGAATATCATGATCGCCACTCCACTGATCGCTATGCCTACTGCAATTTTTTGAGTTAAACGTAAACGTTCACCAAGAAACAGACGCCCAAGAAACACGTTAATTAAGGGATTGATGTAATATCCTAAACTCGCTTCTAACATGAAATTATTGTTCACTGCCCAGATGAATAAAAACCAATTGCACGCCAACAGTAAGCTGGCGGCCATCAGCGTCAATAACACTCGACGATTACTAACGGCAGCAATGACTTTTTTAATATGGCGTAAACCAACGATCAACAATACTAAGACCACTGCAGACCATATCACTCGATGCATGAGAATTTCCATCGGTGGTACCATGTGCAATGCTTTAAAATAGATAGGCGCAATGCCCCACATTGTGTAGGCACAAAGGGCAAATATTACGCCGGACTTGGCTGATGTAGTAGCGGGCTGATTCAAGACTAACTCTTCATGTTGAATTCAATCCAAGCTAGCAGCAATCGATACTTGCTATGCGCAGGGCTATACTTCCCAGGGATTGATAGTTTGGATTTTAATGTGTTTAAAATCTGCCGGTGACTTTGTGACCAAAGTCATGTTGTTCACCAAACATGTTGCCGCAATCATAGCATCTCGCTCTGATTTTGGGTTAGGTACATGCAAGGCGGCGCAATACTCAGCCATTTCGGCATCAAAAGCAACAATACGACCTTTAAAACCGTTTAAAACTTTCGTTTGAAGCCACTGATTTAACGCTTCACCCTGTGAGGCATCTGTTTTTCTTTTTTCTAGTATTGCCAACTTCAATTCTAGTATTGAAAGCGACGAAATATAAAGGTTAAACACTTGCTGGCTAGTAGCCCACTTTACTAACTTAGCATCTTCATCACTTGGGTTGCGAAGCGCTGATACTACGTTTGTATCGAGTAAAAACATGCAAAAACTCCCTTGGTCTTACATTGAGGTTAACAGTTAATTCAGACGAGCGATTCAATTCGAAGTTTTAAACTTAGGCACGTCCAATTGAATATCTTGAGTATTGGGCGCACTGACTAAATCTAAGATAGTGCTGGTTTTACCCGTTATCTCTAGGTAGTCATCAATATTCATCATCATAAAGGCCACAACACCGCGCTCGGTTATTTTAACTGGACCATTTTTTGCGGCACGTTTGACAGAACTGGGGTCTTGGTTGAATTGTCTACTGGTAAAGGTATCGCTACTCATAGTGTTTTATTCACTCCGATCGTTTAATATTTGAACGTTGTAACTACATTACTACAGTAAAATGATAGGTGCAAAATCTTGTTTACGCTAATTTTAAGAAAATGGGCTCGAGTACAGCATGAATTTTGTGTTGAAAACACGTAAGATCCACCCAATTCCTTTTATTGAGATGTCCCTTGCCCCTAGCTTTTGAAACCAGCACAGAAATCAGCACGCATGATGAAGTTGTCGTCGAATCAGCTGACACTAAAATCTTGTGCGGAAAGATACTCAAAGATACCTTCGGTTATCCGGAATTCCGTCCGGGGCAACTCGAAGTCATAGAAGCGGTGATCTCAGGGCAAGATGCACTTATTCTGCTACCCACTGGCGGTGGAAAATCATTATGTTATCAAGTGCCGGCATTGGCAATGGATGGGTTGACCCTTGTCGTCTCCCCCCTTATTTCGCTGATGCAGGATCAAGTGCAACAATTAAGCACTCAAGGCGTTAAAGCCGCTTATCTGAATTCTTCACAAGACCCCGAAGAAGCACAAAAAGTGAATGATGCATTGCATGAGGGTGAGCTAGATTTATTGTATGTAGCGCCAGAGCGTTTATTACAATCTTACTTTCTTAACTCCCTAGCTAAGGTTAAGGTGAGCCTTATTGCCATAGATGAAGCACACTGTGTTTCACACTGGGGGCATGATTTCCGTCAAGACTATCGAAATCTTGGGCGACTCAAAAGTGTTTTTATCGACACTCCATTTATTGCACTGACAGCAACGGCTGACCACGCGACACAAGTTGATATTCAGCACCAACTCGGCTTGGTTGACCCCTTGGTATATAAAGGTGGCTTCGACCGCCCGAACATTCGCTATAACTTACTAGCCAAATATAAGGGCTTCGACCAAGTCGTCACCTTCGTCAAGCAGCAAGATGGGGCCGCAGGCATCGTGTACTGCAACAGTAGAGCAAAGGTCGACGATCTCACAGTCCGATTGCAAAGCGCAGGTATTAAGTGTGACGCCTATCATGCGGGTTTGGATACTGGCACGCGAGAGTTTGTACAAACACAGTTCTTAAAAGATGATTTGCAAGTAGTCGTCGCGACCGTTGCATTCGGCATGGGTATCAATAAATCAAATGTCCGCTTTGTTGTGCATCATGATGTTCCTCGCAGTGTTGAATCTTACTATCAAGAAACTGGCCGTGCAGGTCGTGATGGTATGCCTGCAGAAGCATTATTACTATTTGATGAACGTGACGCTGCAAGAATCAAGCAGTGGATATCCACGGGTACATCTGCTGATCGCTTTGATATTGAAATGCAGAAGTTTGAAGCGATGGAATCATTTGCAGAAGCGCAAACTTGTCGCAGGCAAGTACTATTAAATTACTTCTCTGATTACCGTGAAGAGCAGTGTGGAAACTGTGACATCTGTTTAGATCCGCCCAAAATGTTCGACGGAACAACTCAAGCCCAGCAGCTTCTTTCTTGTGTATTGCGCTTGAAGCAAGACACTTCTGTGCAATATTTAATTGATGTTTTTCGTGGCAAAAGCATTCGACGTATTTTAGATAATCAACACAACGAACTCAGTACCTATGGTTTGGGTAAAGAGCAATCAGATACGTATTGGCATAACCTCATCCAACAACTAATTCATCAAGGTTTGTTGCGCATAGACATGACTATGTCGGGTATTTTGCGTTTAAATGAATCAGCACGAGCTGTATTAAAGGGCGACCGCACCATACAACTAGCTGTTCCAAAGCTCAGTATCGACACAAGCAAACGAAATAAGGCAGAGCCGGTAAACATCGATCGTCAATTGTTTGCCAAGTTGAAGCATTTACGGAAGCAAATTGCTGAGGAAGATAATGTGCCTGCTTTTGTGATATTCAGTGACGCCACATTAGCCGACATGACCGACAAAACGCCGGTCAATGAAACTGAATTTATTGGTGTGAATGGTGTGGGCCAACGTAAACTAGAACGCTATGGTAAAGCGTTCATCAGTTTAATAGAAAATTACTTGGCAACGCGTTAACTAGCCGCCTCTGCGTCACGCATTTTTTGCATTGCTATTTTGTGACTTTCTATTTGACGCAAACGCAAGACGTATGCCGTCATGTTTTTAAAAGGCTTTAATTTTCCTGCATCGAATAGTGCTTCAAGACCAAAACTCATTTGTATATCCGCAATGCTGGGGGCATCACCTACAAACCAAGTCTTATCGCTAAGGTGCTTCTCAACAAATAGCAGATTGCCCTCGATGTTCTTTCCAAAATAGGCATCCATCACACCGTCTATAATTTTGTCGGCAATAAATTTCACAAAAAATGGTTTTGCTTTTGCTCTGGCCTTCTCTAGCACCATACTGGTGACTAGGGGAGCCATGAATGTCCCTTCAGAGAAGTGAGACCAAAACTGTACTTGGTTGTGCTCGTCTGATTCAGGCGATGGCAACATTGCTGACTCAGGGAATTGGTGAGCAATGTAATCACAAATAGCACCCGATTCCGCAATGACTTTATCACCATGAGTTAGCACAGGCGCTCGGCCTAAGGGATGGATCTGTTTCAATTCGGGTGGCGCTAAATTGGTAGCAGCGTCGCGTTTGTATACCTTAATTTCATAGTCAGCATTAAGGGCTTCCAACATCCAAACAATGCGTTGAGATCGTGAATTATTCAAATGATGTAATGTAAACATATAACGTCCTTGAGTGATTGGCTGGGCGCAATAAACATGCGTTAACTGAGCCTACACTAAAATTATTTAAAAGAGGTTGCTGTAATCATAGATACTCACCTCTCTAGCTTTTAGATTTAAATTAATTTTGCAACGACGGTATTCCCTATGGACGAGGGTCAAGTTGCGCATAATAAGCTGATAAATCAGCAATATCTTGATCACTGAGCTTTTGGGCATGTGACGTCATCGCCATATTGACACGTTCACCGTCTCGAAAGGCTTTTAATTGCAAAACCAAATATTGCTCTTTCTGTCCTGCTAGATTTGGATAAATTGGTACATTTGAAATCCCATTGTCGCCATGACACATGCCACATACACCGGATATTTTCTCTCCTCGCTCGATATCACCAACCAAAGGTTGTTCAGCACAAGCGCTCAAACTAGTACACAGTAACAGGCACAAGACTGAAAATGGTCTCGACAGAAACTGCATGGCACTTGGTTTTTTTATTTGCATCATTATTGAGTCCTTTTCACAAAATTAGCGTATATTTAAGCCATAGTAATTCAAACGAGATAGCATGCAACTCTTTCATAAATACGCTGAAGAACTAGCAGACATTTGTACCCCCGTGGTCCCCTTCCCTATCCTTAGAGCGCGCGTCGCGCTGGTGAACAACAAACTCGCAGAAGCGCTAGATATTCCCGTTGATGAGCTCAGCACAGCAAAGCTACTACCTTCTCTTTTTGGCGATGATGGTGAATTACAGGCCCATAGCGTTGCTCAAAAATATGGAGGCCACCAATTTGGTCAATGGAACCCTCAATTAGGTGATGGTCGAGGCTTATTATTGGGTGAAGTCAAAGCCCAGTCTGGGCAATTTTTCGATTTACACCTTAAAGGTGCAGGCCCAACCCCATATAGTCGCCATGCCGACGGTAGAGCCGTTTTACGCTCCACTATTAGAGAGTATTTGGCGGGCGAAGCACTTCATGCTCTAGGTATCCCAAGCTCACGCTCTTTATGTTTAATTAGGAGTGATGAGCCAGTCATTCGTGAAACGCGAGAACGCGGTGCGATGATGATAAGAGTATGCGAGAGTCACTTACGTTTTGGTCATTTCGAATACTACTTTCATACCGACCAGCACGAGCAACTACAAAATTTATTCAGCTTTGCATTTGAACATCATTTTGCAGACACCATTGCCGCTCATCCAGAGCAATCACCTCATGCAGCAATGTTGCAGGAAATCGTGAGTTCAACGGCAGCGATGATTGCAAAGTGGCAAGCATATGGCTTTAATCATGGGGTGATGAATACAGATAACATGTCCATTCATGGCATCACCTTCGATTTTGGCCCCTACGCTTTTTTAGATGATTTTATCCCGAACTATGTGTGCAATCGTTCCGATCACAGCGGTCGATATGCTTTTGACCAACAACCGAGTATTGGACTTTGGAATTTGAACGCTTTGGCTCATGCATTCAGTCCCTACTTAGATATTAAAGAAATTAAAGCCATTTTGATGACTTATGAGGATACTTTGGTCAATGATTACCAAGCGCTCATTCGCCAGCGCCTGGGTCTAAGCATGCAAGCAGAAACACCAGATAAAATGTATCAAAGTGATGAACAAAAACTCAGTCATGAAATTGATGTATTAATCGGTGAGTGGATGCAGATATTACAAACTGAAAAAGCCGACATGCATGTCGCTTTTAGAACTTTGAGTAAACACTTACTTTCTATAAGAGATAATAATTACAATGCACTATCAGATAATTTCATTCAGGCTGATCGCGTTAGAAGTTGGTGTGTTAACTATCAAGAAATACAACAAGCCCTGTTGGATTTAAATCAAAAAAGTTGGGAAAAAATACAAGAAGATATGCTGGGCGTGAACCCCAAATATGTCTTAAGAAATCATTTAGCACAGGAAGCAATTGCCGCCGCTGAAGACGATGACTTTTCTCTTTGCGAGGCTTTTTTGACAGTGTTAACGAGCCCTTTTGAAGAACACCCCGATTATGAGCGTTTTTCGAAACCGCCCGCTACGCAAGATAAAGGGATAGCGCTTTCTTGCAGTAGTTAAGGTAGCTTAATCAAGTCCAAAAAAGCTTTCGTTATAAAATTCAGGGATTTGTATCGATAATTAAACAACAAAAACTTCACAGTGTGGTTAAAAATTGGCTACACTGAGGACTCTAGGAACTAATGGGACAAGATGGACTTGAAAGTTTGGTTTTCACACTTTGTGTCGCTTAACAACTTCCGTGTATTTGTATGTTTGGCCTTCATTCAATTTGTTGCGCTGTGCGTAGGCTCACAAAATGTGGTCGCGCAAGATGCTGTCGCAAGTGATCTGCTAACCGATACCAAGCCCATTAGTATCGTTGAAGCCAGCGATATATCTCGCTCACTCAACCTTCAAGTTATTGCCGACCTTCATTACACTAGCCAAGGCTTACTCCTGTCTGATGTCGCACAGTTAACCAAATGGCATAGAGATTATTCTGTTTATCCGATACCCGATGACAAGGTGTTGTGGTTACGCTTTCAGATTCAAAACAGCAGTAACCTCAACGAGTCCCTAATGTTGATTGCGGGAAACACCTTCATTGATAGGGTCGATGGTTTTCTTCTCGACGAACAAGGCCGAATTATTCAATCCATTCAGCGCAATCATATGAACCGAAGCGCCAATGCGAGTGGACTGCATGGTTTTAAGATGGCGATAACAGTGCGCCCTGACCAACTATTAAGTGTTTATTTACGAGTTGATGATGATGGTCCAGCTATGCTCCCAGTAGAGTTATGGCAAGAAAAGAGTTTTCAGCAACAAAGCAGTATTAGACTTATTTTATTAGGTGCCCTCAGCGGCGGTTTATCCTTGCTAGCGACTTATTTTTTAATTACGTATATGTTGCGTAATGCCCCGGCGAGATTCTGGTTTTCCATTTTTGCGGTTGCTTCAATGACAACCTTGTTAAGCGCTGAAGGGATGCTACCTAGCCTGTTTAATTTACCTGCATTCGCAGCGGAAATTACGGCCTTCAGCTTAACGATTAGTTTATTTGCCGCTATTAAGATAGGCCGAGATATTTTTGCGCCAGTGTCGCCACTATGGCTTAGGGCGCATTACATTTTGTTAATTGTGCCTGTTGTAACACTGTTTCTTTACAACGATTTTTGGCAACTGATTTCGATACTTGGTGTTATCGCGACCTTCTTGTGCAGCAAGCTTTTCGCTACCTTAATCTATCGTTCAAAAATTGATTTGCGCAGCACTGTTATTTATTTCTGTGGTTGGCTGGCACTCGCTGCGGTTGCAGCTCTGGAAGTATTATCCTTCACGCAGGGAGCAAGCCACGTAAGCTATTCCGCCGCACTCCCTTTTGCCTTTACCTGCTTTGGCATTATGTTAATCGGAGTCGCGATCATAAGCCGTGAACACTCATACACTCACCGTATCGAGGCCAATCAATTATCGACAATAGACGACTTGGGTAAGTACAAGAATCTATTCGAAAACACCGCAGAAGGGCTTTATTCAGCAACTGACAAGGGTGTCTTATTACAAGTGAATCCGGCCTTGGCCTTCTTGTTTGGCTTCTCAAGCCCAGAGGAATGCTTAAAATCGTTTACTAATATTCATGACTTTTTCGCCGACCCTATCGAAGCTGACATGTTACTTGGCGAGCTATCGTCTCATCAAACCGTGTTAGGCAAAGAATTCAGAGGGAAGCGTTTGAATGGCGGTGAATTCTGGTTTTCTATTTCTAGTCAATTATCAAAAACCACATCTGAAGCGAAACACTTTGGTAGTTTATTCGATATCACTGAACGCCGAATCAACCAAGTCAACATGCAGTATTTGAATACACATGACCAATTGACTGGCTTACATAATCGTCGACACTTCTTGCAGTTACTGGAAGAGCGAATCACTCAAACCAATGTAGATGACAACAACTGTGCTTTATTTTATATCGATGTCGACCAATTTAAACTTATTAACGATACCTGTGGCCACACCGCAGGTGATGTATTCATTAAAGAGCTCGCACATGTGCTATTTGAAATTGTTCAGCCAAATGATATTTTCGCACGCTTAAGTGCTGACGAGTTTGGATTGCTGATTCACTATGACGATGAAAAAGACATTGAATTAACTACCCAACGAATACTTACTCAGGTAAGAAGTTTCAGCTTCAAGTGGGATCGCCACCTATTCACGCAAAGCGTCAGTATTGGTATTGCAAAACACGAATCGAATGTTGTCAGTGCTGAGGAGTTGTTGAGCTTCGCCGACACCGCTTGCATCGTCGCAAAAGAAAATGGTAGAGATAAAGTACACGTTTTCTCCAAGGATATGGGAACGAATAATAGTTATGAACGCGAGTTGTATTGGGTGGGCGAAGTCAACCGTGCACTGAATGAAGACAGCTTTGAGCTTTATTACCAGCACTACCGCCCGCTCAATAAAGCTGATGACGCAGATTACTATGAAATTCTGGTGCGCTTAAAAATGCAAGATGGTGAGCTTATGTTACCTGAATTCTTTATGCCTGCCGCTGAGCGCTACAACCTAAGTAATAAAATCGATAAATGGGTCGTTGAAAACTACTTCAGTTGGTTAAGTTCGCAATCGGAGGTCATTGATTCCCTAGGTAAATGTAATATTAATATTACCGGTCCATCACTTTCTGATGAAGACTTTCAATTTTTCCTTTTGAACGCCTTTGAAAAGTACCATATTCCTTACGAAAAGATTTGTTTTGAAATTACCGAGACGATGGCAATTATCAAAATGAACGATGCTATTGCGTTCATCAAACAGTTCAAAAAGCTTGGCTGTACCTTTGCTTTAGACGATTTCGGTAGCGGCTTTTCGAGTTACGGATATTTAAAAAACTTGCCTGTCGACTTTGTAAAAATAGACGGTAACTTTGTGCGCGATATACTCACAGACCCTATCGACCTTGCCATGGTCACCTCAATCAAAGATGTGGCAGAAGCGATGTCGATAAAAACGGTTGCTGAATTTGTGGAGTCGGAAGACATCATGGTGCAACTAGGAAAAATGGGCGTTGACTATGCACAAGGATATTGTGTCGCTAAACCTGACCCATTAAGTGCATTTGTATCGTATAATGAGCGCGTTTTACGATCGGAGTGATTGTAAAACTAAGTTTTATCCCCACATATCGAACACCTTGAGGTCAATAAGCCAGTTTTATGAGTAATCCATACCGTTCCTTTGAATTTGTTAGTGAAGCCGCATTACCAACTCGTTTTGGTCTTTTTACTATTCATGGCTTTATTGATAAATCAAACAACCAAGAACATGTCGCGCTATCTTACGGCAAATGGGAAGAAAGTGATGTTGTACCTATTCGCATTCATTCTGAATGTTTAACGGGTGATGCTTTATTTAGTACAAAGTGCGATTGCGGATTTCAGTTGGAAAAAGCCTTACAAAATATTGTCGAAAATGGTTCTGGTGTTTTACTTTACCTTCGCCAAGAAGGGCGTGGCATTGGGCTACTTAACAAAATCAAAGCGTACAGTTTACAAGATCAAGGCTACGACACCGTTGAGGCCAATGAGCATTTGGGCTTCGATGCTGACTTAAGAGACTACAGTATTTGCAAAACTATGCTGGATACTCTGAAAGTCAAACACGTTGAAATCATGACTAACAACCCTAAAAAGCTCAATGCATTGCGCGAAATGGGAATCGATGTTGTTCGACGCACTCCCATAGATCATGGGGTGACTGACGCAAATAGAAACTATCTCAAGACGAAAACTGAAAAGTTAGGCCACACCTTCAATAAAGATAAGCTCGGTTAAATAAATCGACCGCTTAGTTTCTGTTCAGTTTCAGTTAAGTTTACTTGTTATATAAATAGGGGTATCCAAGCAGGAGGATACTTTTATGAAAACCAATCAATCAACAATGAAGCGCAAAGCAAAGCTTTCCGCAACAACCATTAAAACAATTGGTTACACTGCCTTGTTGACCCTATCACTTACGATAGGCATGCATTACGCACAAGCCAAGCCTCTACAATCAGACAAAGTCTATGGCTACAAACAAAGTCAAAACGAATATGATCGTATTGACGCTGCGCTAGCTCCTATCGCGTTATATCCCGATAGTTTGCTTACCCATATTTTTATTGCTTCAACATATCCCCTTGAAGTCATTGAAGCTGCGCGCTTCATTCAGCAACACCCTAAGTTTGATATTGATGATTATCAGGAAAATGGACTGAACAAGGACCTTATTGAAGCGATTCAAGAGGACGCTTTAGATTACGGTTGGGATGCCTCGGTTATCGCGCTGACTGCTTTTCCAGACATTTTAAATAACATGAGTGATGACTTGGGTTGGTTAAGTGATTTGGGTGAAGCATTTGAAAATGACCAAGAACTGGTGCTTCAAAGAGTGCAGGCCTTAAGAGAATTAGCATACGACCAAGGTAATTTGCAGAATGACGATCAGGTAGAAGTCGTTGTTGAGCGAGCACAAAATCAACGTGTCATTGTAATAGAGCCACGTCGCCAAGAAGTGGTTTACGTACCTTACTATGATACCGCGGTAATCTACGGACCTAGTTGGCATGTCAGCACGTCGTATCGTTGGACACGCCCGTACTATGCTCGCCACTATCGTCACCGCCATGTCTATTTTTCACCAGCAGCATATATAGGTCATCGTTTATTATTTGGTGGCATACACTGGAGTAACCGCCACGTGTCAATCAATCGCGATTGGTCATATAGAGGCGCTAGACACTACCGTTACGTTGACACTCGATACAAGCGTGTAAAGCATAAAAGTTATCAACGTTGGAGTCCGGTAAAAAGAGCCACGCGACATGTTGAACGCAAAAAATACGCGGGCACGAAAAAAGTGCACAGAGTTCACGATAAGAACAAATGGATAAACAGCAAGCACCGTGAATTCAAACAGGTTCGTGCCAACAAGCGAGAGCTAGGTACCAAGCGCTCAGCTGGCGAGGAAAGACAAAAGCTGTATAGAAAAAGAGAAACGAACCATCAATACCAAGCAAAACCGAAGCGTGTTGATAAGCAGCAAAAAGCGAATAATCGAAATTTTAAACAGGAAAAGCAGGTCCATGTTGATAGAAAAACAAAAAGTGCCATTCAACGCACGAAGGTTCAAAAGAAAACAGTTGTGAAAAGATCGGAGATTAAGCGTTCAACACAAAAGCAAATGCAAAGAAGCCGTGACGTCTCCAAACCAAAGCGCAGTCAGAATAGATCGCAAACGAATAAGCGTTCTAACGACAGAGTACAAAAGATTAGATAAGGGTGTAAAACAAGGAAAGCCAACCACAATCAAATCAGTTTTTGCGACAACTCACGGATATGCTGAAAAGCAATGGGAGAAGTTTGTCGCAAGCGTCTACACACTTGCCAGACTATGGGTACTAGTTTGACGATGCAATGTGTAGACGCATTTTCATTTCCCGCTGGTAAAAAATTTTTCTTCGTTTATGATGTAAAAAGACTAAGAAATTGGTCGAATTTGCCGTTACACTTTATATCATCTTGTGCCTTTCTCCCCCATCAAAAGAGACCCTGTGAAGAATCCAATCGACCTATTAAAAAAAATAAACATCATTGTTATTGACGACATGGATTCAATGCTCGGCTTAATCATAAGCTGCTTACGCGAGCTTGGCGCAGAAAAAATCCAAACGGCAAGCAACGGAGAGCTAGCTTGGAAGATGCTCAATAAAAACAGATATGACCTCATTATATGCGATTGGGATATGCCCAAAATGACGGGATACCAATTGTTGAAACTCGTTCGAGAGTCTCAATTGCATCAACATATCCCATTCTTATTGCTGACCGCTGCGACAGAAAAAAAGTTGGTCCTTGATGCTGTTCAAGCTGGTGTAAGCGACTACTTAGCTAAACCATTTCAACCAAAAGAATTGGACTATCGGATTATCAAACTTTTGAGAAAGGTCGACTTGAACCCAGCAGCTTTGTCTAATAGAGAGTAATCAATAGCACCCAGGGCATTTCTAGTCTTTAAATACTGCGGTCGTTTGTCGCTCACGGTTTACTTGTAACCGAGTCACATCAGGTCTTGAATAGTGACCCACTGGATCAAAATTATGTCGCTCTTGAAGCACTTTCTGATGGTCTATTTCTGCAACAAAAACGCCTTCAGTCCCAATTTGGGGCTCTATTACCCATGAACCATCGGGCGCTGATATACAAGATGCGCCACTTGCTAGCGTATCTGGTGCACTTGCGATAATTTCGTCATAGTACGGCGTGTTTTTAGGAAAGTCTGATGCACGCATCAAACCGGATACAGACATCACATAGCTTCTACCTTCTTTGGCGATAAAGCGAGTAATGTCGTGTGTATTATGTTCACCACCTGGCCAAATTGCCACATGCAGGTCTTCTCCTTGCGCATACAGGGAAGCTCTAGGTAATGGCATCCAGTTTTCCCAACAGTTTAAAGCGCCGAGAGTAAAGTTGTTCAGAGGGAATGTGCGCAGGCCATGCCCATCTCCTGGAGACCACGTTAGGCGCTCTTCATAAGTTGGCATCAATTTCCGATGCACATTTTCTACCTTCCCTGTTTTGCTGATATAGACGAGTGAGGCATATAAACTATGACCACCGCGATCGCTTGGTCGTTCGGCTATACCAACAATCACGGCAATTTGGAGTTGCTGTGCTAATTCACAAAGTGGCTCTAAATGTCCGCTTTCTATGTTCACCGCCTGCGATACATAATGAGCATGAATTTCTTTTTGTTTCTGAGAATTAAATTGTGCACCGTTTGTCAGTTCTAGCCAAAAAGGATAACCTGGCAACAAACACTCACCGAATGTCACCAGTTCAGCGCCCTGCTCGGCCGCATCTCTTGTCGCAGCCATAATTTTTTGCAAGGTAGCATCTCTATCTAACCACACCGGTGCTATCTGGGCTAAGGCAACTTTCATTTTACTGTGAGAGGTAATGTCAGGCATAAAACTTCCTTTTCAGTTTGTCAGAGTTAAGCAAATTTATTGGCAAAGATTTCGGAAAACAACTCAGCCGACTTACTATCCATATTGAAGTACAAGCTTGGCTCTATTAGTTCTACCTCGATAATGCATAGCTGCCCGTCTACGTTCACCATATCAATACGAGCATACAATGCATCACATGGAAGAGCTTGCAGAGTCTGTTGAGCAAGGGTAAACATTTTCTCGCTGGGTTTTATACTGCTTAACTCCCCACCATGCTCTTCTTGAACTCTAAAGTCTCCCGCCGCTGGTTGTTTGCAAATGGCATGGCTATAGTGTGAGTCAAAATAAAAGAGTGAATACTCACCATCATCAACAATACTACTTAAAAAGGGCTGGATCATTGCATCACGATGTTCGAACTCTTTAGCCAAAGCGTCGAACCTGCCGTCAATATCTTCTCTTTTTAAACGGTAAGTGAAATCTGCGTTGGCACTCACATACGGTTTTATCACTAATTCATCTGCCGCGAATCGTTCGAATGCCAGCGCAAAATCGCTTGGTTCCAAGGCTTTTTCAACCCAATAAGTCGGTACAATTGGCACACCTTTGTCTTCAAGCTCTTTTAAATATTGCTTAGAAATATTCCACTCAATGAGTGACAGGGGATTGTGTAATTGCGCTGAAGAGGCATCGATACGACGAAGACAATCAAGGAAAGCATCACAGTGGGCTTGGTAATCCCAAGTGCTTCTGACCACAACGACATCATATTGGTCCCAATCATGATTGCTTGTGTGCCATGATATTTCTGTAACTTCCCAACCGAGTTTATTCAGAGGTTCCACTAACATGCGATCGTAAACGAAGAAGTCTTCAAGGTGGTCAGTAGAAAGGATCGCAAGCTTGCGCATAAATTAGCTCCAAGTTAATACATCGATATTGCATGAACTAGCATTAGAAACACATTATCTAGCTTTGGCACGATGTACGTTAAAGCTATTGAACGCTGGTGAATTGCTCTACTTGAGGCAGGCTTTCTTCACCTTCCGAATTGGTGTTAGTGCTGAATACAATCGCTAGCATGATGATCAAAGCGCCAATCGCGCTCAAGATAATATCGCGTTTAAAATGCATGAGTCTCTCCCTGTACATATGCTTTACCACTGCAAGCTTATGACTAAGCCTGACACTCGTGGTCTGGCGAAAATTGATTGATTCGCCATTACTCGCAAGGTTCTAATTTCCCTTAGCTTGGTTGCTGATAGGAAATTACTCCTGAACCTCGAGTCAGAATACACCCAATTAACTGAGAACGCTACGTTTTAGTTGATTTTGACGGCGAAAACGCCATGTGGCTGGTCTCGCAATATTTAGCTGAAGCGATAAGCTTGCCAAAAATCATCGAACAATGCTTTTGGCATTATCGCGCCAGGCGTTTCAATCACTTTGCTCGCCGCTGCGCTGGCCGCATTGGCTGACGCTGTGGGACTATGACCGCTAACACGACTACCCAAGTAAACACCGTTAAAAGCATCGCCTGCAGATGTTGTATCAACGACATTATTGTTAGCAACAACTGGCACACTTTCTCGCCCTTGAGACGAAATGATATGCACTGTGCGCTCACCTTGTTTCATCACCAGTTCTTTCGGAGAATATTGCTGACATAGTGCAATACATTCCTCAACATCCGTGATGCCATAAAGCTTGTCAAAATCATCCACGCCAGGCAATAGAATGTCAGACAAAGAAAATGCCTTTTCGATATTCTCTTTCGCTACTTCAGGACTCTTCCAAAGCTGAGGACGGTAGTTTGGATCAAAGGCAATCGTCACACCGGCTTGTTTCATTTGAGAGAGTTTTTCCCAAAACAAGGTTCTTTCGTCATCATGCAAAATGGCAATACTAATACCAGAGAAGAAAAACAGTCCAACTTTGTCTAAGGCATTAGTTTGATTGGCAGACATTGAGCTCATCAGCCTTTTTGCCGCACTGTCGTTTCGCCAATAGATAAACGAACGCTCACCCTGTTCATCAGTTACTACCATATAAGCACCTAAATGGTGGGTAGCAATCTGAGGCAAGAAATGCGCACCAATACCCTCAGATAATAAGCGCTCTAGTAACTCATTACTTAAGATATCTTGACCGATACAAGACATGAACTCGACACTGAGTTCTGGAAAAGCTCTTTTCAGATAAATACTGGAATTATATAAGTCGCCAGCATAGGACTTCGCCAGTTGAGACGCCCCTTTGTTAACGAGTTCCAGCATACATTCGCCAGCGAAAACTAGAGGGCCGCGAAGTTGTTTAAATATATCTGATTCTGAGTGCATTTCTTCATCTTTATAGCGCTTTATTTGGCTCACGATCTAATCAACATACCGTTTTTTTGTCAACCACTTTTAATTATTTGTTATTACCAATTCAAAAATTATTGTAATACCAAACAATGGGTGTATGCTTTAGTTGTGCTAATTATGTAAAATTAGTATAAAGCATGTTAATCCTGTGCGGATTTCGGTCGTCCTATCCTAACTTTTTGGTTATTTAAACCAGGATTTAAGTTAATATAACGCAAATAATAAGAAATTAGCACTAGTGCGATTAAGCAACAAAGAAATTGTGTTTGGGTAAAAGGTAGAAAAATGAAAAATCGCCGTATGTTTTGGCAGATTGTCGAAAAAATAGAAGTACTCATCGACTCAGGAAAGTATCCCCCTGGTAGTCGATTACCACCAGAAAGAGAACTCGCTGAAACTTTCAACGTTAGTCGACCGACCATCCGTGAAGCAATTATTGCTTTAGAAGTTCGTCAACGTGTTGAAGTTAAAACGAGCTCTGGTGTATATGTGTTAGAAAACCCAAATACAGCCAGCTCCAATGTGAAGGTGAGTGCATTTGAACTTACCCAAGCCCGCGCGCTTGTCGAAGGTGAAGCGGCTGCTTTAGCTGCGGTCTCGATCACCGAAGAAGAATTAGCCAGACTTGATGAAACATTAACAGCGATGGAAAAAGGTATCGAGCCAGAGAAAGCTGACCGCGAATTTCATCTGATCATATCAAGAGCGACGCGCAATAGCGCAGTGTTACTTGCTGTTGAACAATTTTGGCAACTGCGCGATTCCGAGCCTGAAATCATAAATGCTTACAAGAGCGTTTGCGACGGTAGCGATAGCGATCGTATGGAAGAGCACAGAAATATTTATTTGGCATTACAGAAACGTGATTCAGCAGAAGCAAGAGCAGCTATGCACCTGCACTTTAACCGCTTAATCAACACTTTGTTTGCCATCAGCGAGGCTAAGGCTTTAGAAGAAGTCAGAAAGCAATCGAATCAAACACGTGATTTATATTCACTCAATCACTTAGTTGGTTAAGCGATATTCTCATTTAACGTTTAGAACTAAGGCCCAAACAAACATGTTTGGGCCTTTTTGTATTCATCTCTCAGCGGCAAGTTAAAACTTAGTTGATAACCATAACCAAATTTTGTCCGCATCGACTCGGCCACTCTTACCTGAGTATGTGGCGTATTTAATTGCTGCAGTATAGTGCCCACCGAATGGTTTGACATATTGCAGATTAATTTCTGAACCCAGGTCGTCAACTGTGTCACTCGACTCATCCGCACTAAAATCGTGATATGCAGCTAGCCAACTACCGCCCGCAACTTTTCCTGAAACGCTGATGCTAGTATCAACTAAGCCCTGTGCAGGCGTGCCTAAGAATTGGTCACTCCAACCATTAAACTTATGCAGGGTTGCCAAAGGTGTTGAGAAGCCATAGACGCCATCATCTGACCCTAAAACCTCATATCCCAACTTCGCGTTAATACCGCTATAACTTACGCCAAACTCGGCGAATAAATAGTCCGCATCAAACTTTGCTACGGCAGACTCACTGCTCTGCGTTGCATATTCAAGCATGTAAGAAAAGCTAGCATCGGATTTAGACTTTGCTTTCGTTGCTCCTTTGAAGCTCAAACCATACGTATCTAAGGCATTATCTGTGTCGTTGTCTACTTCTAGCAAATAACTATAGCCGGTAAATGTACCAAACGATGTACGGTATCCTAAGTTCAACAAATGGTCTTTGGCATCTAAATCAGCGAACTCACCGAAAATGCGGTTACGTTGAGTAATGTAGCTGTATTTCGCAGTAAACTTATCAGTAGGCTGATAAATTGCAGTGGCAGCATCAAACGTCTGTCGATCTTGGCGCCAGCCAACATGTCCTACAAAACGGTGATTGTCCAAAGCAATGACTTGTCGGCCAATTTTGAACGTCGCTTTATCAGTTTTGTACTGAACAAATGCAACATCAACTTCCGTAAATTCGGGATCGGCAATCACGCTGTACTCGCCAAGATTATAAGCAGCAGGCCCGACGGTATAGTCCCCTTGCCCAAGCACAATCCGATTGTCCTCCATTTCAATGGAGGCTGACCAACCATTCAAATCAGCAGTGGTATAAGCCAAGCGTGTTCTAAATGTCAAAGCGCTGGCGTCCTGAACCGCATTGTCTTGCGACACATCTTCGTATCTGAGTCGAAAATCAGCCTTGGCTTTACCTTCGCTTAGTGCCTCGTAAAAGGTATCTGCTGCTTGCGTTTCTGCACTCAGTCCAACAGACATTGCTAAAGCGACACACATTGATAAAGAAGAGTAATGAAATTTCATGTTATTTCCTTTTTTATAGGCAGCACAAACGAGCCGCTCAAATATAATGAATTGCGTTCAATAGCTGAAAAATGTATTCAGCCAATTTAGTGATTAAAAGTTAGAACGTAAGGGAAGCGCTGCTATGCGGCACTACTTTTTTTCTTACTCATTTTCCCTTTACTCAAATCAGATTTTGCCGCGCCAACCGTTTCAATCTTCTTTTGTTTTTCATACAAGAAGGTTAATACTGCGTGACGGTATTGGTTGTATTTGAGGTTATCGGCCATTTCCAATCTATTGCGAGGACGTTCGAGATCTACCTCTAAAATTTCGCCAATGGTCGCGGCTGGGCCGTTGGTCATCATCACAATTCGGTCAGAAAGAAGCACGGCCTCGTCGACGTCGTGCGTGATCATAATCACGGTGTTACCAAGACTCGCGTGAATTTCCATAACGGAATCTTGTAAGTGAGCTCGGGTGAGGGCATCCAAGGCACCGAAGGGTTCATCCATTAACAAGACTTTCGGTTCCATAGACAAAGCACGGGCGATACCCACACGCTGCTTCATACCGCCTGATATTTCAGAAGGCAATTTATCCGCTGCGTGAGTCATGTGGACCAAATCTAAGTTATGTTGCACCCACTCTTTAATCTCAGCTTTATTGCGGCCTTGCCGAGTTTGCTTCACTGCGAGCTCCACGTTTTTGTAGACTGAAAGCCAAGGCAACAAAGAATGGTTTTGAAAAACCACGGCGCGCTCGGGGCCAGGTGCATTCACTTCCTGATTGTCTAAGATAACACCACCTGAGCTTGCTTGATGTAAGCCAGCAACGATATTCAATACCGTGGATTTACCACAACCTGAATGCCCGATAAGACTCACAAACTCGCCTTTGGCAATTTTCAGATTAACATCCTGTAAAGCGGTAAAAGGTCCTTTAGGTGTCGGAAAATCAATACCAACTTGTGAAAGCTCTAGGTGGCGTTGAAGACGACTCTCTTCTAAAGCTTCCTGTGAACTGGCTTTTGGATTGTTTTTCATCATTGCTCCTCGCACTCGCGTGTGCTTTATTATTTCTTTCGATTTAGCGTAATGTTGCACTCTTGTCCCAACTTACCTTGCGCTGCAGCATTAGCATGAGTCTATCAAGCGCAAAACCGATAATGCCTATCGTCAATACGGCGACCATAATTCGCGCTAAGGACTCCGAACTGCCATTTTGGAATTCATCCCACACAAACTTACCGAGCCCAGGGTTTTGCGCCAACATTTCTGCGGCAATTAACACCATCCAGCCAATTCCCAAACTCAATCGCAAGCCCGTAAAAATAGCTGGAATAGAAGACGGTAGAACAATTTTTAGTACGTGATTAAAGGCGTTTAATCGCAATACTTTACTGACGTTAATGAGGTCTTTATCGATACTTGATACACCCACCGCGGTATTGATCAAGGTTGGCCATAGACAACATAGAGCGACCGTAAATGCAGATGTCACAAACGACTTTGAAAACATCGGATCGTCGCTAACGTAAACTGCGCTGACTACCATGGTCACTAGAGGCAACCATGCCAAAGGTGATACCGGTTTAAATAACTGAATGAGTGGATTGATGGCAACATAGGTTCCTTTGCTCAAACCACACAGGATACCGAGTGGGACAGCAATCAATGATGCCATTAAAAAGCCAATACTCACTGTGTACAAACTCGTCCAAATTTGGTCAAAGAAAGTTGGCGCACCTGTAAAAGGTCGAACTTTTGCTGCATAACTTGGGTCATCGGCAACACGTTTGGCGTTGCGCTCTTCCTGCCTGGCATAAAAGGCCTCAGCTTTTTCTTGCTGCGCATTATGCTCATCAATCAGCACACTACTTTGCTCCCAAACCGCCATTGGACCGGGGAATTCACCCAAAGATGTATCAATATTTTTGGCAACGGCAGCCCACAACGCAACAAATAGTAAGATGCCAATAATCGGTAGCAACAAGGCATTTAAAGTGGCAAAGAATTTGTCTTTCACCATATTGGTTTTCATCTTTTGAAATAAAACCGGTGCAGTATTTGTTTTCAACATAATCTAGGCTCCTTTATCAACCTTGCTTTTGTTTTACAGCTTGTCCTGACCTTTCAAACCAATTTTGAAGGATTCTAAGTAAGCATTCGGCTGACTACCATCAAAGGTCACATTGTCGATAAACTCGGTCTGAGGCGGCTTAAAGCCTGTTTCCGAAGTAAAGTCAGGGAAGTCTTTCGGATCCGCTTTGCCCTCTTTTATTAACTCTAAAGCGGCAATGGAGTATATTTCAGGCTTGTAAACCTCCTTCGCCGTTTCCATATACCAGTCATCTGATTTCGCGTCCGATATTTGTCCCCAGCGACGCATTTGAGTCAGATACCAAATAGCATCGCTATAATAGGGATATGTCGCGTTGTGACGGAAAAAGACATTGAAGTCTGGCACAGAGCGAACATCACCTTTTTCATATTCAAAAGTACCCGTCATGCTATTCGCGATTACTTCTTCATCAGCACCAACGTAAGTGCTTTTCGCCAATATTTTTACCGCCTCAGGACGGTTTGCGTTGTCATTCGCATCAAGCCACATGGCCGCTCTGATCATGGCTTTTACCACGCGAATATGTGTATTCGGATTTTCTTCAGCCCATTTAGCGCTTACACCAAACACTTTCTCAGGGTTATTCTTCCAAATTTCGTAGTCAGTAATTACCGGCACACCAATACCCTTAAATACCGCTTGTTGGTTCCATGGTTCTCCAACGCAATACCCGTGGATCGTTCCGGCTTCCATCGTGGCAGGCATTTGCGGTGGCGGTGTTACTGATAACAGGGCTTGCGCATCAATTTGACCACTCGTATCACCTTTATGCGGTGCGTAGTAGCCTGGATGAATGCCACCGGCCGCGAGCCAGTAGCGAAGTTCATAATTGTGAGTAGAAACAGGAAAAACCATGCCCATTTTGAAAGGCTTTCCTTCGCTTGCAAACTTGTCGACCACCGGCTTCAAATAGTCTGCTTTGATAGGATGCACTGGTTTGCCATTCTCATGCGGGATATTAGCTTTCATTTGTGACCAAATGTCGTTCGACATGGTAATGCCGTTACCATTTAAATCCATACTAAACGCAGTCACAATGTGTGCTTTTGTACCGTATCCAATCGTGGCGCCTAATGGTTGTCCGGCAAGCATATGTGCGCCATCTAACTGACCATCAATTACACGGTCCAGAAGCACTTTCCAGTTGGCTTGTGCTTCCAAGGTTACATACAAGCCCTCGTCTTCGAAGTAACCTTTTTCATAAGCCACCGCCAAGGGCGCCATGTCTGTAAGCTTGATAAAGCCAAATTTCAGCTCTTCTTTTTCGGCGTAACCTACTTTGTCAGCCGCACTTACACTTGCACTTACTGTTAGCAGCGAACTGGCGACTAGTACTATTGATGCAAAGGTTTTTACTGTGTGACGAATGTTTGAATGTAAACACCTTACTTTTTGATTCACCATAACTGGTATTCCTTACAATTTTTGATAATCAATTCACAGGCAAAAATCCAAAAAAAAACCCACAACCATTGCGCACTACTGTGCATGGATTGTGGGCTACTTTGCCTGAATAAATCACACCTTCAGCGGCGATGATCACTCTATGTCGTTAGTTTCTTATTATTAGTAGATAACGGCCCGCTGACCGAATGCATATCCAAAAAGCAGTTAAGGGATAGACATTTGATGAGCAATACGCGCGCTTCTTAATTACTGTATAGCATCATTGATGCCAATATTTTATTTTATACATATCAACAACTTAACATTTTTAAAACAAACCCAAGCACGCTAGTTTTGAATCATGTTTGTGCAAGACGCACTAAAGCTGTGCTTCAACGATGAACATCAGCTTAGTTTTTCAGCGATGTAAATGAACCTTGAAACAACATGACGGTCTCTTCAAAATAACGCTTATCAAAGACATCTGACATTGCAATCTCGTCTTCTGGTATTTGTTTTGCCTCTCGCATTTTTCTTATCAACCACTCTTGATTTTGCAAGCTTGGCTTATTCACTGAACTTGGCTCACTCCCGAAGAAGCGGTTGTATTGCGGCACTTGCTCAGGGGCAGAATCGTATTTAGTAATGCAGCTTCCTAGTAAGGAGGGTGCAATAACATCTAGTGGCTCGTTCAAATAGCTACTTTGTGCCAACCAACGGGCGGCCTCAAAACGGTTCGCTTGGGATTGCAACCATGAGCAGGCCCCTAATAAACCAGCCGAAAGTTTGATCACTGTTTGTGTTTCTTGCTCGAAGAATTGCTTGGTGACCGCCAGCACTTTTTCAGTTTGGTCTTGCCAAATATGATATGAAGTTAGCACCGTAACGCCATCATTATCTCTGACCGACTTTGCATTCCACGGTCCACCCACACAAAAACCATCGATTAAACCTGACGATAAGCAGTCAGTCATTGCAGAAGGCGGAATAGTGATTACGTCTACCTTTCCACTCAAGTCAGCTTGATTGAGCCAATCATTGAGTTGGTAGTGATGACAGCTGTAGGGAAATACTGTTGCAAATTTCAGTTTGGGTAAACCTTGCCTGGCGCGTTTTGCGACCACGTTTGCTATGCACTTTGCAGGCAATGGAAATGGTAACTCTAAGAGACCATTGCTATCGAGTACTTCATCAAATAAGGCATTGGAGATAGTGATCGCATTACCATTTTGGCTCAGGATTAGGGGAACTTTCATTTGTACTTTTGCACCGCCTAAGCCTAAGGAGCTCGCTATCGGCATTGGTGCTAATAATTGTGCAGCGTCTAAAGCACCCATTTGAAGTTTATCGCGAAGCGTTGCCCACGAGTTTTGTGGGTACAATGAAACACGCAAACCAAGCTTTTCAAAATAGCCTAGCTTTTCTGCTACCACCAGGGGCGCGCTGTCGGTTAAGGGTACAAAACCCACTTTGACTTCAGTTGACATACTTGGCTTTTATAACCTCTCTGTACCTAATTTGTCGCTTTTTAAGCATTGTATATTGACTCAATTAGCCAACTCATTTAATTGTATTGAGGACGCTAATTAAGGTAAGCGCAACGTCTTCCATTTTTTGTCCCGTATCCATTGCCATTTTGCGAAGCGCATGAAAAGCGTCATCTTCGTTCATATTTCGGGATTTCATCAACAAACGTTTCGCCTTGTCTATTTGCTCTTTAGCCATCAGTTGGTGTTTAGTGGAAGCAAGCTCTTGTTTCACACTTTGATAGTCTTCAAAGCGTGCTAATGCCGCATCAAGGATTGCCCTAACTCTTGTAGGGTCTGCATTACCACAAACGTAAGCACTCACACCTGAATGCACAGTTCGGGTAATTGTCTCCGAGTCTTCTTGCTCGGAAAACATCACAATAGGCTTAGGATTAAAACTAGACAGAGTATGCAAACTATCTAAGATATCGCGGTCAGGTGATTCGATGTCAATCACCACCATATCAGGTTTAAGTTCATCAACTTGTTTAAGCAAGGACGCGCCAGAGCTGGCAATGTGTTTGATCCGGTAGCGCGAGTGTGCGAGCGCATCCACTAATGCTGAAGCGCGAGATTCATTATCATCTATCAACAATATACTAAGTGTATCGTTGTGGTTGCTTGAGGCTGTACTCATTGAGCAGAAAGCTTACTTATTTATAACGACTTTATGGGGCTTGATGCAAATAACTGGCCAGTCACTACATTATTGATAAGCGATAGAGCTGAATAGATAGTGCAAGTAAATCGAGGATCTCGCTTAAACCTCACAGCCCAGAAAAAGCTTGGTATTTCTAGTATCCCACATATGCTTTGCCTGTTTGCTTGCTTGACTATATTCACTGTTATCTAGCAACATCAGTAGCGCGCTTAAGCTAGCTAGCACGGTATTTTCACCATAACTGTGCAAGGTCTCCCCTTTCCAACCCATTTTAAGCTCTGCGGGTTCTAGCGCTTTGGGTTTAATTTCCCATTGTTGTTTTGCCACAAACGCAACATTTTGTCTCTCGCCATCGCGGCAGAACAGAAGTTGCGTATCCTTGCTAGGATCAAGTTCTGGTTCCCCTCCCTCGCCACGAAAGCAAAGCGTGTTTTTGTCCATCAATCGTTGTGCAACGTCCATGTGCTTCTCATCTACATGGCGGTGATGTACGCCTTGCAATGAAAACTTCGCAGCAAAAGGATTCAGCAGTCTTGCAAGTGTATTTGCGCAAGAACGTAAACCAAATTGCTCACGTAGTTGGATAAGTGAATACAGTTGAGGATGCAAAATCGACAAGTTCGCATACACAAAGCCCTTCGACTGCAAGCGACTTGGTATATCTTCTAAGGTCATGGCCATCACTTTGTTTGTTTCTTTACCCAGTATGGCTTTTATCACAGCCTCAATATACAAGCGTTTTGATTCAGGCTCTTGAGTACCATGCATACCCACCGTGACACCATTTTCAACTAAACAAGCCACCGCTAAGAGAAACCATGGCAATTGCCGGCGTTTGCCCGCATAGGCGCCAATATCAAGATCGACATTGATTGAGGACAGTGCACTGGGCAATGTGTATCGACAAGCCTCAGTAAAGCCTGCGATTTCATCTGCAGTTTCTTCACGCACTCGAAGTAGCATCAAAAATGCACCTTTCTGCTCCGCACTAACCTTGTCATTGAGAAGCAAACCCATTGCTGTGGACGCTTCAGCTTGAGTCAAGCATCGACCACTTCGTTGACCGCGCCCCACGGCCTGAATAAATTCAACGAATTGCTTTTGTTCTGCTGTCATCATTTTTAGTATGCAAGAAAGCTGTTTTTACACATTAGTTGTGTGAGAAAGGGAGGTTGATAGTAATTCCTTGGTGATCACTTGTCGATAATTAACTACTTTTCCAACAATTATCATAGCAGGCCCGTCAAACTTAGCTTCGTTCACTTGCTCCGAAATCGACCTGAGATCTGAACAGACTAAAGCTTGCTCTTTAGTACAGGCTTTATCCACTACGGCTACTGGCATCGTGACAGACATACCATAGGTTTCAAGGCGCTGCATAATAAGTGACAGCTTCTTCAAGCCCATATAAAACACCAAAGTCTGATTATCGCTACTGACAACAATTTCCTGCCAATCCGGTTCTGATTCAGGCTGACGTAAACTGGCGGTAATGAGGCGAACAGATTGCGCACACTCGCGATGAGTCAAAGGTATACCGGTATAGGCCGATGCACCTGAAGCAGAAGTAATACCTGGGATAATATAAAACGGAATGTTGTGCTTGCTTAATATATCAGTCTCTTCCACAGTACGAGCAAAAATAGCGGGATCGCCACCTTTTAGTCTCACCACACGTTTACCTAATAAAGCATGTTCAACGAGGCGATCACAAATCTGTTCTTGAGGCATGCTATGTTGTCCTGCACGCTTTCCGACAAACTCTTTGGCTGTGCGCGCCGGTATCATTCTTAATACCGCCTCGTCTACAAGCCAATCGAATAAAACAATATCTGCGTTTTGTAGTGCATTATAAGCTTTAATCGTCAGCAACTCTGCATCTCCGGGTCCAGCGCCTACAATAGCCACGCTGCCTACCGGTGATGATTCCGTAATTACGGTTTTGTGACTATTACCAATAAAGGGAAACAGACTTCGCAACTTGCTTGACTCGTTAGTGCTTTTTTTAAGAAGGTTCAGGGCCTTTAAAGGAGCTGTCTTTATCATGTTCATTTCAAGGCCTCGATTTGCTTTATAGGGATCGTTAATTGTCTGTTACTAGTGGAGTGTGCAGTAGACCGTTGCGTCGCAACTTCTATTTCACTGTTATGTTTTGCTTCTGGTTCGATGCGCTCATTTGCGATCAAGGTAGCTAGTTCCGAGCGACATGACCCGCAGTTGGTGCCACATTTAAGTTTTTCACCCAGCTTTTCGACGCTGTCGCACCCCTGTTCAATGGCCGAGCTAATCGATTTTTCGCGCACATTGAAACAACTACATACTAAACGCCCTTGCGTAAATTCATCGCTCGGTACTTTGCGTAGTAAATTTCTAGCATGCTCGTCGCTCAGTGTCATTTGGCCGAGTAGACTATCTACCCAGTTGGCTTGCTCAGCGATACTCAATTGTTTGGAAACCTGATTAGAATCGCGCTTTGTGTCTAACTGGGATTGTTGAAAGAATGCAACCAATGACAGAGACCCGTCCACCAGCTTAAGTGCATTGAGCTCAGTTCCTGTTTGAAGCGAATGCACTTGTGATTGCTCCGCAAAGTTCCCTAGAAACATTTCAAACCAAGCATGGACATTCTCGACAGTCTTTACTGTCGATTTTTCGCTAAGCTCATCTACTAAAGCAAGCTCGTACTGATAGCCATGCGTCAACTTAGTCTTTGTCCAATAGTTGCATACTTGCTCCAGCATCAATTCCGGTAGTGCTTGTCGAGTATAAATTTGTGCGCTTGCGCTACCTGTTACTTTGGTAATATTTATTGCAGCATGCTTGAGCTCTGGTTGACCCGAAATGGCATCGCGCGCATTACTGAATAAACTGGCAATGTGAACGTGAGAGCTCCACGCTTTTGACCAATGTATTGGCGCAAAGCACTCACCTTGTCGCTGATTACGGGTGAACTTTGCGGGTAAAATCACTGGCTCATCGGGATTATTCACCGAGTGCAGCGCCAATAAATCATGCTCTTTTATACCCAACGCTTTTGCATCAAAAGGGTGAAGATTGAGTTCGGCATGACCAGTGTGTTGATGTAAGCGAGCCGAATTCCCAGTTCTTGTCATCGTGTGCCAATGGTCACGGCTCCTTCCTGTATTCAGGACAAATGGAAATTCACTACACGTAAGTTGCTCAGGAAGTTTAGGTATGATTGGAACAAAATTCGCTTTCTGGTTGTGTGTGAAGAAAATATTGTCGGTAAATAGCCGAGCGGTACCGCTCGGCTGGGCTGCACTAACCTGTAGTTCTGGCGCAGTCTGTGTATCTTGTTTATTGCTCGAACGCACAGGCCATTGGATGGGCGATAATTGTTCATACTGACTTGGTGTCATACCCACTAAACCCGCCAAATTAAAATCACGGGAACCTTTGTTCTCGAAAGCACTCAATGCAGCATGTTCATCAAATATTTCAGCGGGTGAAGAATATGAAAATGCCTTTTCAAATCCCATTTTCACCCCGACTTCAGAGATTATTTGCCAATCATGACGAGCTTTTCCTGTCGGCGGAAACAAAGCGCGTTGACGTGATATCCTACGTTCAGAGTTCGTCACAGTGCCGTCTTTTTCTGCCCAACCTGTTGCTGGCAACACCACATTTGCGAAGACCAGAGTATCATTCTTAGCGACACAATCAGATACCACTACAAATTCGCATTGCGCTAAAGCTCGCTCGACTTTTTGTCGATTTGGCATACTCACAACCGGGTTAGTTGCCATTATCCAAATAAATTTGATTTGCCCGCTTTCAAGTGCGTCAAACATATCCACTGCTTTTAAGCCAAGAGACGATGTGACTTTGCTTGAGTGCCAGAAACGGCTAACGAGATCATGGTGCTGAGGATTCTCAATGTCCATATGAGCAGCCAACATATTAGCTAATCCACCCACTTCCCTGCCGCCCATAGCGTTGGGTTGCCCGGTAATTGAAAATGGGCCGCAGCCTGGCTTCCCTATCTGTCCGGAAGCCAAATGGCAATTGATAATCGCATTGGCATTATCGACGCCAGAAACTGATTGGTTTACGCCCATCGAATAGAAAGTAACACTGCGCTTGCTTGTCGCAAAAGCTGCATAAAAAGCCTCAACACTTTCTCGCGCAACATCGCAAAGCTCACTCACTGCATCTACAGTATAGGATTCAGCACAACGGATAGTATCGGCAAAATTATTGGTATGCCGTTTTACAAATGCTTGGTCTAAGGCCTCAGTTTCACGAAGGTAATTCAGTAAGCCATTAAATAGTATTGTGTCGGTGCCTGGTTTTATATGCAGTGCAATATCTGCTAAAGAGGCGGTCGCTGTTTTGCGTGGGTCGACCACAATCACTTTCATGTTTGGCTTGCGCTTTTTTGCTTGTTCCATTCGCTGAAATAAAACCGGATGTGTCCAAGCTGCATTTGAGCCAACAAGCACCAGTACATCAGCAATTTCCAAGTCCTCGTAATTACAAGGTACTGCATCTGCACCAAACGCGCGTTTATATCCTGCAACCGCAGATGACATGCAAAGGCGTGAGTTGGTATCAATGTTGCCGCTACCAATAAAGCCTTTCATGAGCTTGTTGGCCACATAATAGTCTTCTGTTAGTAGCTGACCGGACACATAAAAAGCAACCGAGTTAGGTCCGTGCTCAGCAATAGTGTCCTGCATTTTTTGAGCAATTAGATCACTTGCCTCATCCCATTCAACTTCACGTCCATTAACGCTGGGGACAAGTAAACGTCCTTCAGGTGAGGTGGTTTCTAATAGGTGTGTCCCTTTTACGCACAAACGTCCAAAGTTGGCAGGGTGTTCTCGACTGCCGCTTAGGTTGGTAGCTTCCAGACTTTTGTTTGCAAACTTATTAGTCTCTAGGAGGTCTACGTCTATGCCACAACCCACGCCACAATAAGGGCATGTACTTTGTTTTGAGCAGGCTACAAAAGACGTATTCATAGTCTATAGGTTCCTAGTGCGCGTTACGCGACACTGATCCAAACTTTATCGTCAGCAATCACACACTCGTACACATCAAGGTGCACAGACTCATCTTCGAAACACTGACCTGTCAGTAAAGAATAATGTTGCTTGTAAAGAGGTGAACAAATCATGGGTTGCTGGTGCATCGAACCGAGCAAACCACGATACATCACATTCGCTTTTCCAATCGGGTCCCAATTACTAAGCGCATACACGGAGAGTGTCGCCTCTTTTTTTTCTGAGCTTGGTGTTTGAATCGCAAAGATAGCCACTTGGCGCTCATCAATAAGGGCACACACACCAGAGTTTATGATGAGATCACTCACAGCACATACGTCGACTAGGGCGACGGCAGGTTTTTCTATAACGCTTACAGTTGTCATAAATCTTTTCCTTACGCCAGTTCAACTACGTTGATGGATTTCTTCTCTGCTTCAGTAGCCGGTCTAATTTGCCCACGCTCCTGCACAAAAGTAATATTGTCATCTTGGTTTTTACTATTCACAAATTGACGGAACCGTTTGCGGGATTCAGGATCTTCAATGGCCGTTTTCCATTCGCATTGATACGTATCGACCACCGTTTCCATTTGTGCCTCTAGCTCCGCGGCAATACCCAAAGAGTCATTGATAATAACGTCTTGAAGATACGCTAGACCGCCTTCCATATTGTCCATCCAGACAGAGGTTCGCTGTAAACGGTCGGCTGTTTTCACGTAGAAGGATAAAATACGGTCGATATATTTAACTAAGGTTTCACTGTCTAAGTCGGTCGCAAACAAATCTGCGTGTCGCGGCTTCATGCCGCCGTTTCCGCATACATATAAGTTCCAACCATTATCAGTCGCAATGACACCAATATCTTTGCTCTGAGCTTCAGCGCATTCTCTTGTGCAGCCTGAGACAGCAAACTTAATTTTATGGGGAGCTCGTAAACCTTTGTAACGGTTTTCTAGGTCAATGGCTTGTCCTACTGAATCTTGAACCCCGTATCTACACCATGTACTTCCAACACATGACTTAACTGTGCGAAGCGCTTTAGCGTACGCGTGGCCTGTTTCAAAACCACCATCGACCAAGCGCTGCCAAATATCGGGAAGGTCTTCGACGCGAGCACCGAAGAGATCAACTCGCTGACCACCGGTAATTTTGGTATACAGCGCATAGTCTCTGGCAACTTCGCCTAGCAATATCAGTTTTTCTGGCGTTATTTCGCCACCAGGAACACGTGGAACAACAGAATAAGTGCCGTCTTTTTGCATGTTCCCCAAATAGGTATCGTTGGTGTCCTGTAATCCGATATGTGACTTATCGAGAACAAATTCGTTGTAAACCGAAGCAAAAATTGATGCAGCGGCTGGTTTACACACTTCACATCCCAAACCATTGCCATGTTTTCCAATCAGTTGCTCAAAGGTACGAATACCTTCTACTTTCACAATATGGAAGAGCTCTTGACGAGAATGGGCAAAATGCTCACAAATATCTTTCTTCACTTCTACGCCGCGCTTTTCCAACTCGCTATCTACCACGTTTTTAAGCAATGCTGCACAACCACCACATCCAGAACTGGCTTTCGTACAGCTTTTGACACTACCTAAGTCACAGTTTCCTTCGTCAATAGCAGCAATGACATCACCTTTAGAGACATTGTGGCAAGAACACACTGTGGCTGTCATTGGCAATGCATCGGCCCCTAAGCCCGGCGCACTGTCTCCCGTTGAAGGAAGAATTAAGGACTCAGGAAACTCTGGCAAGCTAATCCCATTCAAGGCATATTGTAATAAAGTATCGTAATCTGAAGTGTCACCCACTAGCACAGCGCCAAGTAAGGTAGTTTGTTCGGCATCCACAACAATCTTTTTGTAAACACCTAAAGCCTGATTTTCATAAGTATAAGAGAGAGCGCCTTCGGTATTTGAATGCGCATCGCCAATGGAACCCACTTCAACGCCCATTAGCTTTAGTTTCGTGCTCATGTCAGCCCCCTCAAAAGCGAGCGTGTCTGGGGAGTCGCCATGTAAAATATGAGATACCGCTGCGCGAGCCATGGTATAGCCAGGCGCAACCAAGCCGAAAATACGTTGCTGCCAAAGCGCACATTCACCCACTGCGTAGATACTTGGATCGGAGGTTAAGCAGAAGTTGTTTATTTCGATGCCGCCTCTTTCTCCCACAGACAAATCGAACTCTCTGGCGAGGGCGTCACTAGGACGAATACCCGCAGAAAATAAAATCATGTCTGTTTCTAAATGCGAGCCATCTGCGAAGTTCATGCGATATCGGCAATCTTCCCCGGGCACTATTTCTGTGGTGGCTTTTTGTGTGTGAACTTTCACGCCCAATTCATTGATTTTGTCGCGAAGCACGCGACCACCCGGCGCATCTAATTGCACAGCCATCAGTTGTGGGGCAAATTCCACAACGTGGGTTTCTAATCCAGTTTCCTTAATGGCATTAGCAGCCTCTAAGCCAAGCAAACCACCACCAACAACGACACCTACCTTACTGACATTCGCTGAAGCTTGAATGGCTTCTAAATCTTCAATGGTGCGATACACCAAGCAATGCTCTTGTTGATTTCCCGGTATCGGTGGGACAAAAGGATAAGACCCTGTTGCTAGCACCAGTTTTTGATAAGCGTATTTTTGTCCATCCCGGGTAGTCACTACTTTGGCTTCTTTGTTAATTTCTTGAACCCAAGCATCGATATGGAATGAGATTTTTAGGTCCTGATAATATTCAGCACTTGTCATGGCCAGATCATCTGCTGTCTTACCACTAAAAAACTCAGATAAGTGCACTCTGTCGTAAGCTAATCTGGGTTCACCTGACAACACTCGAATGCTACATTCAGGGTGTTGTGCGCGAAGTTGATCGACAAAATGATGTCCAACCATACCATTACCGATAACGAGTACGTCATCTTTGGGGATTGTCTGAATACTAGTGTCGTTTAGCTCTGCCATTTTCTGTTTCCTCTAGAACGAAAAAACCCACAGAGATTTACAGTCTACTGTGGGCTTCGTTGCCAATGCGACTCACCTGCATTGGTGGGTCATAAATTGTATGTTTCTTTTTTTACAGCGCTCAGTACTTACGCTAAAAGCAAGTACTCACGCTAAAAGATGCTTAGGCGCATGTTTTTTTGCGCTCACTACTTACAGAAAGCTATACAAAAGCAGTGCCAAAAAATATTTACCATGCTTTACAGATAGTTAGCTAAATAGATAATCACAAGCAATGAGAAAACGCACCATCACGGAACAAAAGTGCATCAAAAGTAAGCGTGCCTGACGATAGTCATCATAGAGTCGTATTTTAGAATGCTTTATTAAGCTTGTAATTCACCAGCCACTTGCTTGCCTTCAATCCAACTTGCTACACAAGACAGGTTATTATCGAGCAAAACGAAATCTGCGTTTTTGCCCACTGCAATTTCGCCTCTGTCATCAAAGCCAAGAAAGCGCGCTGGTGTATGACTGGCCATATTTAAAATTGATGGTAAGTCCTGACTAACGTGTGCAAACATATTGCGTACTGCGGAGGCCATATCCAAGCATGAGCCAGCAATGCTGCCGTCTTCCAGTGTCAGTTTGTCACCATGACGAGTGATTGTAGAATCGAGCCACGGTAAGATATCTATGTCAGAGCCAACTTGCGCCATAGCATCAGTGACTAACATTAAACGCTCAGCACCGATGGTATGCAGTGCCAGTTTGCAATTGTAGGGGTGGACGTGGTGCATATCGACAATCAAACCAGACACCACTCGCTCATCCAGCAGTGCAGCTGCAATTAAGCCAGGCTCTCTTGCTGTTAAACCAGACATCGCATTATAAAGGTGGGTAAAGCCTGTCGCACCTGCTTCAATAGCCGAAATAGCTTGTTCAAGACTTGCCGCAGAATGCCCGAGTGACACAATCACACCTTCGGATACTAGCTCTCTAATTTGGTCACAGGTGACATTCTCTGCAGCCACGGTCAAGATAACTTTCCCTATATCTTTGCGGGTGACTATCGTCATTTCGGTATCTGATAAGGGGCGTACTTGTTGACCTGAATGGATGCCTCGCTTTGCGACACTCAGATGAGGCCCTTCAAAATGAATCCCAGCAATCCCTTTGATACCCTGCCGAATTGCTTGCGCTATAGAATCTGCTGCTTGCTGCATAGTCTGGGTGCTATCGGTGATCAAGGTTGGTAGCATGCTTGTTGTACCAAACTGAGAATGCCCGTTCATCATGGTTTCGAGCGCCTGCACACTTTGCTCATGATTAAACAATACGCCGCCGCCACCGTTTACTTGAGTGTCAATGAACCCTGGACTCACCAGCCCAGCAAGTTCAATATCATATGCGTTGCTATCTGGCGGCGCATTTAAGTGCTTTATCGCTGAAATGACGCCATCGTCAACGGACAGAAGCATATGCGTTTGCAACTTCCCGTCGTACAACAATTTATGTGCATAATAACTGATCATATTATTCTTACTGCCCCTTTAAGATAATAGCCATACTCAGTTCCATTGGCGATCACGACATCGTTGAGCCCAGCTTACGAGTAAAATGAACAAAAAATACCTGCAATAAAATAAATAAGTTTGATTCGCGTCATTCCGTTAACGTAGCTGTGTATTCGAATACTGGACGATCTTTGAACACTATGCAATCAATGTATAAACAGTCCAAGATACCGCATAGGCAAGCAGACCATAAGCAACAAACACACCCCAAGCATAACGGTTTTTGCCCGTTTCGGCTTTGAGCGTCGCGACCGTTGCGACGCATTGCAGAGCAATCACATAAAATGCCATTAGTGCGATCCCTGAGGCAAGGGTAAGACCATCAGCTTGCAAGTTTGCCGCTAAGCCAGCTATGTTTTCATCCGCATTTTCAATGCTGAACATCGTTCCAAGTACACCTACGAACACCTCTCTAGCCAAAAAAGAGACCAAAATCGCTACCGCATAGCGCCAATCAATACCAAGAGGCTCGAAGATAGGCTCAACAAATTGACCGATTGTCGCTAGGTAGGAGTTTTGTAAATCGCCATTATTTGGAAAGTAACCGAGAACCCAAATCACCAGAGAGACAACAAAAATAATTGGCGCAGCACGTTTGATGAACTGTACACCACTGTTCAGCACCCTATAAAACAGAGGCTGCCAGTGCGGCAAACGGTAGGAAGGCAATTCTAGAATAAATGGCATATCGGTGTGTTGCTCAGACGTCGCAGTCATTTTATTTAAGACAGCGCTAACAACGAGCGCTGTCAAAATACCGAAAAAGTACAACACGAAAAACATTGCACCCTGCAAGTTAACCCAACCACCTAAATATTGAACATCCGGCACAAGAACCGCAATCAATAGTGCATAGACGGGTAATCGTGCTGAACATGACATTAGTGGTACGGTCATCATTGTTACAAAACGTTTGCGTGGAGATTCAATGGTTCGAGCAGCCAAAATAGCAGGAATAGCGCACGCATGCCCTGATAAATAGGGAATAAAGCTGCGGCCTGATAAGCCAAACAAACTCAAGGGCTTGTGGCATATCAAGGCTGCTCGAGCTAAATACCCACTATCTTCCAACAAACCAATTATCAGCGTGAGTACCATAATTTGTGGCACAAATACTAAAAATGCACCTAAGCCACCGAAAATGGCATCGACGACAAAATCATTGGCGACCCCCTCTCCGATAAAGCGAGTAAATAATCCTGCAAGCGCGCCGATTCCGGCCTCGGTTGCATCCATCAGAGGCGCGGCCCAGGTGAAAATACTCTGGAACAAAAAGAACATGATGACTAGAAAGGTGATTCCGCCAAAAACAGAGTTAAGCAACAAGCTGTCAATCTTGTTTTGTCTTTTTAAAACAATATCACTTTGTATCGCAAACTCTGACGCTAAGGTTTTACTGGCTTGCATCGCATTCAGCTGCTTGATTTCAGTCTCTTTCACCAAATAGTCTTGCGGTGTTGATGCAATTTTTGTTAGACCATGTTGTAACTCAGAAATACCTATCAGCGTTCTAGCTGAAATCGCAAACACTGGACTGCCAAGCTTCTCACTGAGCTTTTCTGTATCGATGAAGTGGTTAAAGCGTATGAGTTCGTCAATCATATTCAATGTGAAAACGACTGCTTTGTTATTCGCCTTGGCAATTGCCTGTACCTGCAAGGCAAACACCAAGGAGCGCTCCATACGCGTAGCATCAAGGTTACACAAAATCACTGATGTTTCTGGCGCTGCCATTGCTAACTGGAGTTGATCAATGGCAATAGATTCGTCTTTTGATAAAGACTTTAAAGAGTATGTCCCAGGGAAATCAACCACCTCAAAGTCGTCGAAGCGACCTGTTTTAAGCTCAACAGTCACACCTGGAAAATTAGCTACTTTTTGCTTGAGGCCTGTGAGTTGATTGAAAAGTAGACTTTTGCCGGAATTCGGTTTGCCGACGAGAATGATTTTTTGCATCTTATAACGCGCTTACTTGCACATGACTTGCAATACTTTGCTCCAATGAGTAAACACAATCGCCTAATTGTACGACCGTAGGCCCGTTAAATGCTGTACGCTTGATACACGTCACAAGCTCGCCTTCGGCAAAGCCCATTTCGTGCAATCGCATGGCAACATCTTCTTGCAAGCTTGCACTGAGCAATTTAATCGCGGCAGATTTTTTAGCGGGGATGTCCCAAACGGTCATTCAAGTCTCACTTCAGTTACTGTTTTTAAACGAACCACCCTCTAATGGGAATAGTTCTTATTTACATTTAAGTTTATAGCAAAACAAAAAAATGTCCAGACAGAAGCTTGATACAGCTCAATAAAAGTATTCAACAGTATTAATTGAAACGAAAAAAGGTAGCGAGTATGCACTCGCTACCTGTTATTTAAAAAGTGATTTATTAAAGGTTGACTGGCTTACGCACGATCACGTCGATACTGGCAAACTCTCTGACCTCAAATGAAGCAGCGTCGAATGGTGGTAGACCATACATGCCAACATTGTTACTGAAGCCATAGCCATCTTGCGGTAAACCCATCGCATTGATATCCATTTGACCATTACTGTTTAAGTCATGGATAAGCATTAATGCGTAAGTGCCATCAGCAAGACCGTCAAAGTTAAGAGTGACGGTATCAGCATCGGCCTCCACAGTAGCGTATTTCAAAGGTTGTGTTTTGTTGGTGTAAGCTTCTTCTGAGTCATAGATTGCCACCATAAGCTGACCAACTGGACGCTCAATGTCGATAAAGTTAACTTCTAGCTCACTAGCTTGAACTGTTGTTGCGCCAAAAATAAGAGTTGAAGCTAAAAGAGTTGTTTGTAAAAGAGTATTTAAAGTTTTCATTTGTCGTTTCCTGTTGTTAGTTGACAGGATTAGAATATCGCGACGACAAATTTGGTGAATGTGCCAGAGGTACTTTTCTTTTTTTATGACTTTTGGGCTATTGGCGATCTACTGAAATTTCTGCTCGAAGGTCATCGCTCGATTAACCCTGCTTTTTTGTTGTTGAGTATTACCAATGTCTGCAGGATTAATTGAACGGTGCACTGCCGCGATGACGTCATCGCCGTCACAGTAGGACTGTTGTTTGACTAAGCAAGCTTCAGTGCTCACATCTTTGCAGAATTCGAATCGAGTTTGCTTTGGCGTATCCGTCTCAACAAACGCTCCATCAACCTTTGAAAAATCCCATTTTTCGATTGCTCTTTTGGCCGCCTGAGCGAAGCCTTTATCAGTTGCTTTGACAACGCGAACATCTTTAACTTCATTTGATGGTGTTACAATATACTTCACGGTTGCACATCCAGATGTACTATTGCTCGATGCTCTGCTTGGATAGCGAAGTGTGTCTCGCTCTACTGAAGCCCAAGCATCAGGCTTATTCTGTGTAGGAATTGAATTTTCATGATATGAAGAATCCGCAGATTCATAGGCAGCTAAAGACTGTGTTGCTATTAAGGTTGATGCACATCCTAGTGCAAAAATGACGGCTAAATTTTTCACTTTAAATTCCTTGTGAATTGATTAAATAATAAACGATCCTTCGTTAGACAATAGTGCAACAACCCTTGGCTGTCAATGTTGGTTGTCAAAAAGTAAAAGGGCTCAGAAGCTTAAGTTATCTAGCTTTTGAGCCTGGATTGCGACTTAGTAAGGCTTTAAAATTTCGTGTCGAAGGTAATGCCGAATACATTTGATAGACCATCTCCACCAAGGTACTGACGCGCGCTCAAACCAACAGAAAAGCTTTCCATGTGATATCCGAGCTTTCCACCGATGAAGAAACCACCATCAATATCGATATCTTCAGTACTGCAATCTGAGCAATTCGCAATCGAGCGTTCAGAGCCGAACACTCCCGTTAAACCGCCTTGCAGAATAGCTGATGCACGGTCGTTCTCGCCAAATTTCCACTCATATCCAGAAGCCAGTGTAAAACCGATGGCCGATGCATCCGATGATTCAACAGAAACGTCGCCATCATTTAGTAAGCCGTCGCCAACGACGAGTTGGCTAAACTCTTCGTTATCATCATAGAGAATAAAATCTAAGCTAGCCGAAGTGATAAAAGAAGATGAGCGATAATTAACTCCTAAACCGATTAATAACGCTTTGTCTTCGATACCCTCTTGAAGCGCTGTATCAGAGTCGAAACTTACTGATGAAAACTCAGCACCATAGCTCCAACCGTTTGGAGAGTATAAGTGGGTAGTATTTTCATTTTGAGCAAAAGACGGGGCACTAAACATGGCAAATATAGCTGCCGCTAAAACTGCTTTACGCATGGTAAAACTTCCTTGTGGTAAATTGTTGAATGGTTTTTGAGATGAATTCTCTACACAGATTCAATAGATTCAGGTTTATATAAATTCAGGCCCAATGAACTCAGTAACTGCGCCAAAAGCGTCATTGCTTTTTAGGACGTTACTTACCATCATTGAACCTTCTAGTAATGATAGAATAAACAGCGCTTTATTTCGAGCAATTGTTTCCGTAGAACTCACACTCAACTTAACAGCTTCTTGAAGCCACTCGAGATTCTTTTCAAAGAAGATTTTTGTATTCAGCTTTACTTTTTCAGGCAGTGCATCTGACTCAGCGCCAAATAGACCACAAAGACACATTAGTTGGTCTTTTTCCAAGGCATGCCTGAAAACCCGAATGTATTCCGCTATCGGTTTTTTACCTTGTTTCAATAAATCGCTTGGTGAACCAAGTGCAATAAAGAAATTCTCCGTATAACGCTTCGCTAGTTCAGCACCAAGGTCTTCTTTAGTCGGAAAGTGGTAGTGAACGCTTGCACTTTTAATACCAACCTCTGCCGCCAATTCTCGAAAGCTAAAATTACTGTAGCCACCGATCCTTGCCTTCGTTTCTGCTGCGTTTAATAGTGCTTCTCTTTTGTTCATCAGTGCTTACCTTTCATTTAGTACATACTTGCTATGGCTCACAGGCAAGTTTACACTAGTTTACCTATCAGTAGATATAGAATTAAAAAGCCATGCATACGCAAGCGTCGAAGAAAACAATAGGAAACAAAAATAAACAAGCAAACGTTGCCATTATTGGTGCGGGCCTAGCCGGTTTGTATAGTGCTTATTTGTTGGCGCAACGGAATATATCTGTTGATGTGTATGAAGCTAAGACAAGTCTGGGCGGCAGAATAATGGGCGTAGAAACACAGGCGTCTGACTACCTGCTTGATATGGGCCCTTCGTGGATTTTTCCTCATCAATCTCAGATACAAACACTTGTCGCAGAATTAGGCTTGACACTGAAAAACCAATTCGCCGAGGGTGATGCATTGTTTCAGCAACATCCCAGCGTGCCAGTTCGACAAATTAGCGGCGTTGCGCCACCTGATATGTATCAAATCGTGGGTGGTACTTATTCTCTGATTGACGCATTAATAAAAGCGATTCAAAAACAACAAGTGGGCGATTGCCAAATAAACTTAGCGAATAACAGCAAAGTAGTAAACTGCAAAGCTACCGATAATGAAAAGGTAGGAGGGGCAGGTTGGGAACTGACGATTGAAAAGACATCTAGCGGCCAAAAGACTAAAGCGATATCTGAGTACAAGCAGGTAATTTTTGCTGCGCCACCGCGAATTATTGCGCCAATAGTCAGCAGTTTTTTGGATAAAACCAAAGCCGACGGCCACAGTACTTTCGATGGTTTAGAGCAGACCCTTCGCAAAACACCGACATGGATGGCAGCTCAGGCGAAGTTCGCTTGTGAGTTTGTTAGCGCTTCTTGGCGAAAACGAAAGCTATCCGGCCAAGCTTTCAGCCAAGCTGGTCCATTGGTTGAAATTCATGATGCCGGACATGATGCAAGCTCAGATGAGGCTCCATCAGTGCACGCCCTGTTTGGCTTTGTTGGCCTACCTGCAAAGCAAAGGCTAGGCTTGAGTGAGCAGCAAATTGTTGATGCTTGCCAAGCTCAAATGATAAAGATTTTCGATATCGATAAAAGTGAGTGTATACAATTTCATTACCAAGACTGGGCTAAAGATGAATGGGTAGCCACTGCAGCAGATCAAGCTGAAGCATCTCAACACCCGAATATTGATTTGAGTAAATGGCAAGATCAACTCGATGCCATAAATCTATACTTTGCGTGCAGTGAGTTTTCGCCTATCGACGCGGGTTATATGGAGGGTGCGATTGTTGCGAGCCAGCGTGCTATCGCAGCACTCGTGACTCGCTAAGATAAGTCGCCTTAGGCGCTATGATGTTGGCTTTTCTGCCAATATAAGACTAATGATCTTCCATCCCGGCTTAGGTTTGATTTCACTTGATGTCGTATAAATCTGAAGTCGTCCTTCTGTATCGATAGCGCATAGCGGTAAGCAGCGCTCTTTGTACTGTTCCTTGTATGCCTCAAAACTGAAGCTTTCAGTGATACCGGTTGTTTTAATTTGAGCACCTTTCGCTGTGTAGCCAGCTAAACGTCCGTAAGTGAGGTCGTCCGCAAAAAGACCCAGTTTTTTATTATACGACTCTGAAACTTGATGACTCGGTCGCTGTTGCGATTCATTATTACTTAAACCAAGCACCGAGCCTTTGCCCATCTCATGCTCGAAGTGATACGTCACCAATGGGTTTAACTGACGATAAGGTGACATGACTAACACTTTACCAAAGCCGTTAAGATCTAACATTCGAGATGCGTGTTCCGACATAGGGTTGCCAAAATAGGTGGGTACGCCATCCATTCTGGCTAATTTAATGGTTTCCCAGTTGGTATCTGCCAGACAAACGGTAATATTATGAGTCATTAATTCTTGCGCAAACATACGACTGAACTGAGCCCCACCAAAAATCAGATAACCATTAGGTGCCGGTGCTCGAATTCCTAAGTACTGTGCTAATTTAGCGCTGCTTAGACTTTGCGCAACTACCGTGGTGATGATAATTAAAAAGACCATAGGCACAAGCATTTCAGCTTGCGCAAATTCCAGTGATTCTAATTTTAAGGAGAACAGTGCAGACACGGCAGCGGCAACAATCCCTCTCGGTGCAATCCAACTCAGAAGAGCCAGTTCACGCCAGTTTAACCCCGTGCCGAATGAGGATAAGAATACGCCTAAAGGGCGAGCTATAAACATAACGGCCAGCAGAACGAAAATAGCGCCCCACCCTACATTCATGATGGCATTTAGCTCAATTCTAGACGCCAGCAGAATAAACAAACCTGAAATTAATAAGACACTCAATGTCTCTTTAAACTCCAGAATATCGTCGACATCTACGTCTTTCATATTCGCCATCCACATACCCATAATCGTCACGGTCAATAAACCTGATTCATGAGCCATGACATTTGAAATAGCAAAGGCACCTAGCATGATAGTGAGCACTGCAGTATTAGTAAGATAGTGAGGTATCCAATGGTTGCGAAGGGCTAAACCAAGGAAATACCCTGCCGCAATCCCAATACCAAAACCAATAGATACGGTTAAACCAAAGGCATAAATGGTGTGGGAAACAGCATCTTGCGCTGACACAATATATTCAAAAACCAGCACCGCAAGAAGTGCGCCTATTGGGTCGATGACGATCCCTTCCCACCTAAGAATATTTGAAATCTTAGCGCTAGGACGAACAGTGCGTAACATCGGCACAATCACGGTCGGCCCAGTAACAGTTACAATGGCGCCGAGCAAAAAGGACATTTCCCACGACATGCCAAGGGCGAAGTGAGCGACCGGCGATACCACCACAAAAGTCACCAGAGTGCCCACCGTGCACAAGTTTCGGACCATAGAACCATGACCGCTGAGGTCGCTAGTTTTGAGCGTTAACGCACCTTCAAAAAGAATAATAGCTACCGACAAGGAAACGATGGGAAACAGTAGGTCTCCAAACAAGCTATCTGCATTAATAACGCCAGTAACAGGACCCGCAACAATACCCACAATTAATAAAGGTAAAATGGCAGGAACACGAATTTTAAAGGCAAAATATTGGCAAGCAATAGAGAGCAAACCAACAATAACGAGCGGGATGAGCGGGTCGTCCAAAACACCTAACCTTTTAGAAAATTTGAGATTAATGCGCTAGTTATAACTCAATATCAACAAGTAGTCTTGTATTTGTTAGCTAAGTTACTCGCCCAACTTAGAAATGCTTTGCATAATCCATTGCTTCAACTGCATCTCACCAAGGCCACCAGAAATACGGTCTATCTCGCGCCCCTTATGAAAGAATATCAGAGTAGGAATAGATCGGATGACTGCATCAGCAGAAACCGAGGGTGCGTTTTCAGTATTCACTTTTGCGAACAAAATACTGTCAGATTCCGAAGCAACTTTTTCAAATGTTGGCGCCATCGCTTTACAGGGGCCGCACCAGCTTGCCCAAAAATCAACAATAACAGGTAAATCATTCTTTTCGATATAACGATAGAAAGTATTATCGTTAAGATCAATCGGACTATTTGAATAGATAGGTTCCTGACATTTACCGCACTTCGCAGCGCTAATATCTTTATCATCTGGACTTCGATTAATTGCGCCGCAATGGCTGCAAACTAAATGCATACGCCTCTCCTTAAACATCTTTATGTAAATCAGGTTTAACTAACAAGACCGGGTTAATAGCCAAAAAACATTCAAATACATACCTTAGTTAGTTTTAAATGCTTGCTTGGCTGATTTAATTTTGCTTATGATATCGCAAATTGTCGGAGTAACTTAGTACAAATGAATCTCAAAACCACACTTCTATTAGGCGCACTTTCTGCTGCTCCGGTCTTAGCACAAGAGTCTGAGGTCGACTTTATGGTCGAGTTAATGAAAAGCAATGGTACGCTAGTAGATTCGGCGAGTTGTCTTGGGATTAGCGCAGATAAGTTCGAAACGGCGATTAGGATCGTTATGCCAGAATGCTTAAAGAAACATGGATTCGACAATGAAGAGACCATGGAGTTTTGCATGATGGAGGGACTAAGCCAGAAAACCGGTGTAAATAAGAGAAAACTCGACCACTGTGCTGATGAGTCAGACAGACAAGTCGAAATGGCAAGCCAAGATGAAATGGAAACGGCTATGGATGCAATGCGTCGCTCAAGCGAAAGTACGCTAGACCTTATTACGCTTCCTATTTATCCTCAGAGTAAAGTCATGATGCACATGACCACTGGGATTATCATGCCGACTTTGGAAGGAAAAGTACAAGCGTTGCCCGCAGCCACCTTTGAAAGTGACGATGAGCCAGACAAAGTGCTCGCATTCTACCAAACGAAATTACCTGACTATAAAGTGAAGAAGTTAGTTCAAGGCGAAATTTTGCTGATGCCAACTTTCCCTGAAAGCTTCAACTTAATGGAAGACTATCACTTTTATATGACTACCGAACACGTGATGATCCGTAAGCACTCAGGCAAGACCATGATCGAAATTGCCTACAAACCAAAGTAGTGGCTGGAAGTTTCAGTATAAAGCCATACTCTTAGCGTAAATAATAGACGTCTATCACTCAATGAATGTTGCAAAGTTGTTACTTTGTAGCACAATTCTAAAACACGAGTGAACTTGAAATAACTACTGCTTAGGAGCGCATCATGCTGAAACTCTATGGATTCGACGTTAGCAATTATCACAATATGCTGAAATTGGCGATGGCCTTAAAAGGCATCGATTATGAACAAGTCACCACATATCCAAACCAAAGCCCCGAATATCTGAGTATATGCCCAACCGGTAAAGTGCCGGCACTGCAAACTAGTCAGGGCGTATTGATTGAAACGAATGTCATCATGGAGTTCTTGGATGAGCTTAGCGACACACAGCCTCTCTATCCAACAGATAGCTATGAAAAAGCCAGAGTGAAAGAACTCGTCAAAATGGTTGAACTTTACATCGAGTTACCTGCTAGACGTTGCCACACAGAGGCTTTCTGGGGTGTACCAGTGCATGAAAATACAAAAAAAGAAGTTAAACGCGCTTTGTACAATGGCATGCAATCGCTTGCTAGAGCTGCATCCTTCAAGCCCTATTTAGCTGGCGATACCTTGAGTGCTGCTGACATCTTCTTCCTTTACTCAGTTGATTTAGCATCGTCGGTGGCCAAGAAACTATTCGACATTGATTTACTGGCGGAAGCACCTGGTGCAAAGGAACTTATGGTAAAACTAAATGCCCTTCCAGAAGTACAAAAGATAGCAGAAGAACGGAAAGCAGCCACGCCTGCATTTCATGCATATCTGGAAAAAGCGTTCGCACAGAAATAGCGAGCGCCATTCCTGCTGTTATCGTCATTCCTGCTGTTATCGTCATTCCTGCTGTTATCGTCATTCCTGCGAAGGCAGGAATCCCAATCAGCAACATGCAATTACACATTTTTGATTGTTCTTTTTAGCAATACTGGCATCATGTTATCAAACGAAAGAAAAGACCAATCTTCATGAAAAAATGGCAAAAGATAGCGCTAAAGGTCGTATTGGCGCTTTCTATCACTACAACTAGCATCTATATTTTCGCTCCTTGGGAATATGGTCTTTACTATGTCAAACCAGTACCCGAGACCATTGAAGAGGAAATACAATTAGCCACCGAGCATGGCTTGGATGGCATGATTGTGTATGTTGATGAAGGAAATAAAGAGCCTCGCACATATGCTAGCGGTTGGCACAACAGAGACCAAAAAATTCCGGCGTATGGCAACGCACTTTTTAAGATTGCGAGTATCGCTAAGCTATACGACGCAAGCGCGGTAGCTAAACTCGCAGCAGCCAATGTACTCGATTTAGAAAAGACTCTTGGAAGTTATCTGCCTGAGCTAAGTTCACGTATCGAGAACGCTGACCAAATTACCTTACGAATGATGGTGCAGCATCGCAGCGGCATTCCAAACTTCACTGATCAAGAAGGTTTTAATTGGGGATCGAATTCACTTGATGCTCTCGATTTAGTGCTAGACAAGCCAGCAGACTTTTTGCCCGGTGAAGACTATGCGTATTCCAACACTAATTACCTGCTACTAGAGAACATAATGAGCTCTGCATTGGGTTATGAGTATACCGACTATATTAGAAATGAAATTCTTCTACCCTTAGGGCTGCAAGATACCTATTTCTCTATCCACGACGTTCCGAAAAAAGAGCTAATGAGTGGCTATTACGTCGGCTCTGACGAGGATTTTAAACACTTGGACCAAGGATACGTTGCTAGTGCACAAAACGTCGGAGTATTTCTGAGAGCACTCAACGATGGGAGCTTGTTTACAGAAAAGGAAAACCAAATATATCGTGACTTGTACGAATATAATCATACGGGTTGGGTGCTGGGCTACTCCAGCATCGCGCGGTATCATAAAGACAGTGATACCGTCTTAATTCAGTTTACTAACACCACTGGCGACGATAGAATTTTACTGACCCAGATTGTGTACTCACGTCTTCTGAGCATACTACACAATTGACGTTTAACGCTCCCTTCGTCGCATGGGCATGCCATCGATATCGCGAAAGACTTCATTCAGTAAAAGCCCATCATAGCTGGCTTTACCACCACCGTCTAAACCAATCAAAATGGTATGATAATCTGCTAGCCGTACTTTAACATCTTGCACTATTGAGTCTTCCAACGCCCCAACAAACTGCCCGCCTGTCCACATGCGCACCTTGTTTGACTGCAAAATGAAGACGACAAGCTTGCGGTCTACTAAGGCTAGTTGTTTGGAGGCTAATTCGGTAAGTAGTTCGTCGGTCTGAGCATGGCTGTCACTGTTGACTATAAGAAGGCGATACTGCCATCTTAATTCATTCAATGATGAGAGTTCAGAGGTTCCGGTCTGACTTCGAGACTTCAACGCCTTGGTTTCAGGGCTAAACACTAAAACACTCAGCAAAACTGCTAAACAGGTAGCGCCACTGAAAATAGTAAATATTTTGTTTATCATGAAAAAAGGCCAAGTTGGTCTACTAGAATGTAATACATATTGCTGATTTTTACGTATATTGCAGCGTCTGGATTCAAAAGGAATGACATGAGTCTTAAAAAGTACTTAGGAATACACAGAATATTTCTGTTTTGTTGTTTTACATTTTTCACTTTTTGCAGCCAAGCGCAAGATGCTTCTGTCGAGAATACAGACGAGCAGCCATTGGCAGAATCAAGAGCAACAGGACCTCACATTCGCGTCGCTTTGTTAAGTGAAGACCAAGCGCTCGTGCCAAATACTCAGCAGTACTTGGCGATCGAAGTTCAACCGGACCCTGAGTGGCATACCTATTGGCTAAATCCTGGCGATAGCGGTGAGCCGCCTAAAGTGACTTGGTCTGAAAATACAGAAACACTCAGCTTTGGCGACATTCAATGGCCAACACCAAGCGCAATTCCTGTCGCGCATTTGGTCAATTATGGCTATAGCGGCCAACATTTACTGATCGTACCAATCAACAGCACAGACTCCTTGCGAGCGCACGACAGCGTCAAGATCAGCGCGGATCTCTCTTGGCTGGTTTGTAAAGAGGATTGCATTCCGGGTTGGGCAACATTGCACCTGCAATTGCCCGTTGACACTCAAACCAACAAGACACCTGACGCTCCACTTTTTGAAAAAACAAGGACCACACTCCCCTCCGAAATTGAACTAAGTAGTCACTATGAAATAAACGAAGACACTATTGCTATCAAGTTTTCACTCGCAGATATAAATAGCTTGAATACGCTAAACGACGCCCCTTGGGAAGTCTTTCCAGAGCGAAACGACCTTATTGATCATGCGGCACAACAGCAACAAATCGTGACCAACAATGCTGTCAGCGTGCTATTGAAGCGCTCCGCATACTTTGATCCATCAAGTATGACAGAGGAATCAAACACATTACGATTCTTAGTCAAGCAAGGTGAGAAAGCGTATTATCTGAACAGCGAGCCAAACACTCAGCTTAGTGAAGCTGCCACGCTAAGTGGTATTGCCTTATTGGGTATCTTAGGTTTCGCTTTTCTTGGTGGACTCATCCTAAATGTGATGCCCTGTGTGTTACCCATTTTGTCTATCAAAGCCCTAGTTATGCAACAAGAGCACACCGGCCTACTTCAAAAAAGTGCTTATTTCCTGGGTGTAGTCGTCAGTTTTAATGCCTTTGCTATTCTGATTATTTTACTCCAACAAGGCGGCGAGCAATTGGGTTGGGGCTTTCACATGCAATCACCCTTAGTAATATGGTTACTGGCCTTCTTGTTTACGTTTATTGCACTAGTACTGCTTGATCTTTTCACTATCGGTACCCGAATGGCTGGATTTGGTAATGGCCTGGTGGCAGGAAACAATGCTCAAAGTCATTTTTTCACTGGCGTGCTCGCCGTTATCGTCGCTTCCCCTTGCACTGCTCCTTTCATGGCAGCCGCGCTGGGCGTTGCACTGGTCAGTGAGCCTTATGTGACTGTGTTAATTTTCAATGCACTTGCTATCGGTTTCGCTTTGCCACTCACCTTGTTATTCGCGTCAGAAAGGTTACGCAACTACTTTCCAAAACCAGGCAATTGGATGGTCACGTTTAAGCATTTCTTGGCCTTCCCAATGTTTTTTACTGTTGCATGGTTAGCATGGGTCTTTGCCAGCCAACAAGGTACAGAAGCTCAGTTTATCTTGCTTCTATCACTCATTCTCTTTGCCCTATTTGCTTGGTTGATGACAAAAACTCGCCTGCCGTGGTTATATTGCGCATTAATGATATTGCTTGTTGCACTTCCACTGACACCGGCAAGCACCGTATTAACGGCCACAACAGCTAAAGTGACCGATGTACTGCCGCAAAACTCAATCGATTTCAACGCTGACACGCTAGAGCAACTTAAAGCTGAACAAAAAGTCGTACTAGTGAATATGACAGCCGATTGGTGTATTACCTGCAAAGTGAATGAACAAGTTGCACTGAACACCCAAGCGGTTAGCTCAGCATTGACAGAAGATAATGTCACTTACATGGTAGGTGATTGGACAAACAAGAATGATGAGATCCTAAACTATCTTAAACGCTATGAAAGAGCTGGCGTTCCATTGTATGTGGTCTATGCAGGAACAAATTCGTATACAGTTTTACCCCAAATGTTAAGCCCTGGTATCGTTGTAAATGCCCTTAAACAAGCCCAAGAGGAACTTTCAAATGTCTATTAAACGTATAATATCAATCGGATTAGCGCTGGTATTAAGTGCCAATGTCAATGCAGCGAAAATTGAAGATGCTGCGCCTACTTTTACGCTGCAAAATAGCCAAGGTGAGGCAGTTAGCCTATCAAACTACAAAGGTAAATATGTCATCCTAGAATGGACTAACCATCAATGTCCCTATGTTGTTAAACACTACGGCAGTGATAATATGCAATCACTACAGAAGAAATATACTGACGAAGATGTAGTTTGGTTATCCATTATCTCTTCAGCACCTGGCAAACAAGGCTATGTAAGCGCAGATGAGGCTAATCAGTTAAGCGCTGATAGAAATGCTGCCCCCACACATGTTCTTTTCGATCCAGAAGGTGATGTGGGTAAAATGTATGCCGCTAAAACGACACCGCATATGTATATCATCGATCCAGAAGGCGAGTTACGATATGCCGGCGCTATCGATAGTATTAAGTCGGCAAACCCCGCGGACATTCCCAAAGCAGTCAACTATGTCAATGCAAGTATGGACGCTCTAAACTCAGGAAAATCACCTGAAAAAATACTCACACCTCCATATGGTTGTTCAATTAAATACAAAAGCTAAATTAATACAAATACTAAAGCAAAGCATGCGGCTGCTCGATTGATGCAGCCGCACTTGCTATTGAAGACGCTGAAACCAAGAAAAACTCATCACAGCTGGGTATTGTCGAGATATTTCAAGCTGAACGATACAAAATTCATTCGATTGTTATTCACGCTATAAATCTCTGTACCCAAGTGCTACAGTAACCTTATTCGAAGTAGGGTTTTAATGTTAGTTAAGCACTGCATCGTTATTTAGGAAAATACAATACAAAGGAATGAACATGAGATACTTATCACTTACCTCACTGCTTGCGTGCGCCATGCTTTTTACAGTAGGCGTTAATGCACAAACAATTGATGATGCCCAAAGCCAGGCAGCAAGCGTCGACGAAGCGCAAGCCTTAATTGATTTTTGGCAGGCTATGGACCAAGCGCAAGGCACTATTAGAATAGACGCCGCGAATGTTGTGTTAGATGTGCCAGACAACTATATTTTTCTTAATGCCAAAGACGCAGAATCTGTTCTAGTGGATGCATGGGGAAACATGCCAGGTAGCAATGTACTAGGAATGTTGATGCCCGCTGGCGTGACGCCTTTTGATAGTAATGCTTGGGCCGTGACTATCGAATATCAAGAAGATGGCTACGTTTCAGATGAAGAAGCGGAAGAAATCGATTATTCAGAATTGCTTAGCGAGATGCAATCAGACACCTTAGAAGCGAGTAAAAACCGAGTTGAACAGGGTTATGAAACCATTGAATTAATAGGCTGGGCAAGTCAGCCATATTACGATAAGCAAGCTCACAAACTGCACTGGGCAAAAGAACTTAAGTTTGGCGGTTATGAGCAAAACACGCTCAACTACGATATTCGAGTGCTGGGACGCCGCGGAGTCCTCGTTTTAAGCTTTATCGCTGGCATGGAGCAAAAAGCAGAAATTGATGCCGTTTTACCAGAAGTGTTAGAAATTGCTAACTTTGAAACGGGTAATCAGTATGCTGATTTTAATTCCGATACAGACAACTATGCCGCGTATGGTTTGGGTGCATTGATAACAGGCAAAGTATTAGCTAAAACCGGCTTCCTAGCCATGCTGGTCATATTCTTGAAAAAGTTTGGTGTCTTCATCGTCATTGGCATCGGTGCTTTGCTCAAAGGTCTTTTCTCACGTAAAAGCAAACAGGAAAACAAGGACTAATTGGCAGCAGTAAGCTCAAAACTGATTTTACCTGCTGATACACCGTTTACCATCACTTCAATAAAGTGTTCACCCGGGTAATAAACTCGGGTGGTCACCGCTTTAAAACTGTGTGCTTTCGTGAAACTTAATGCTTCACCGTTTCTTTGGTTTAGGTTCTTCCATTTAAACACTTTAGGCATGGTCTTGCCGTTTGCTTTTCGATGATGAACAACATAATCAATCATGAGCTTTCTAGTGGTTTTCGCAGCTTTGATGCCTAACCTTGCAGCATTTAAGCTAAAAGTAAAAGTCACTTCCTCGCCCATTCTTACTTTACTCGTATCAATACTTATTGATGTATCTCGTGTATCAACGGGAGCAAAACCAAAGGCATTCATCACCTTTGTATGTCCTTGTTTTAATAAGGTACGACACGCATGTTTCACTAGTCTTGTTCGATTTGGATCGGCGTCAACCAACCACTTTTCAGCAATCTCCGCGACATAGTCTGGATGATCTTTTGCTATGTCATTGAGATTGTTGGCAACTGAACGCCTCACATACTCTTCTGGATCATCTTTCAGCAGTTCCAATATCCTCACAACAGGGCGTGGGTCTTTGATAAAGGACGGTAATTGCATTGCCCATGGCAAACGCGGGCGGCTACCTTCAGAGACGAGTCGGCGTACATGATAATTTTCATCACTCGTCCATTCTGTTAACTGCCTTAAACATGCTTCTTCATCATGAAGGAGAAAGTATCGAATACCAAATTCCGATGAAAAGCGTTTTGTTGCCTCTTTCAGTAAACGCATTGAATCGTCAAAGTGCTCAAGGCCATTTAACCCGACAAAACGATTAATTGGTAGAATCGACCAACCCGAGATACCAGCCCCAATAATACTATCTGTATTCTGGTTGAGAGAAACTGGCGACAAACTAGCTAGAATAATTTTAATCGCAAGCTTGTAGTCCAGTGGAAGATGGCTGCCCATGGCTTCACAAATCTGATCAGACCGCTGAAGTAACTCGAGAGAGTCAATACCTTTGGTAGCGGCAGCAATAAAACTATCCAATTGAAAATACTCATCGTGGGCAGCAAGGCACTCGCCCATGTGGCGAACTGAATCTAGATTAAATTTATTCTTGAACGCCTCAGGCATTTATTGTCCACTAAAAATTAGAGAATCCTTATTTAACATCCCACCAAGGATAAAAGCTAGGCATATCTGTAGACGATTTTGAAGTAAAACGAGGCTCTCGTTTCTCCAAAAAGGACTTCACACCTTCTTTTCCATCAGTTTGGCTTGCATAGAAAATGGCGAGTGAGTCAATATTATGAGCGTCTCTAGGGTGCGGCATTGCTGACAGTCGTTGCATCATCTGCCTTGCTAAAGTAATACTGACCTGTGATTTATTGGCAATTTTTTGGGCCAACTCGTATGCCGCGTCTAATAATTCATCTGATGCATGCACTGAGCGAACGAACCCAGTCGCTTTAGCAGTTTCCGCATCAAATATTTCACCTGTATAAACCCACTCAAGTGCCTGACTTATGCCAACGATACGAGGTAGAAACCAGCTTGAACATGCTTCAGGCGTGATACCAATTTTTTCAAACACAAAACCAATTTTTGCCTTTTCTGATGCCAAGCGTATATCCATTGCTGCAAGCATCGTTGCTCCCACACCCACTGCCGCGCCATTGATGGCCGCAATGACAGGTTTTTTACACTCAAATATGGCTAGATTGACCGTACCACCGGTATCAGAAACACCATCGAGTCTATCGCTTTGCTGCATATCGTCTAGCGAAGGTTGCTGGCTTTCATCCAGACCAAAAACATTCCCTTCTCGAGTAAGATCCATTCCGGCACAAAAAGCCCGTCCGTTTCCGGTTACCACAATGGCACTCACTTCATCGTCATCACTTGCTCGATTAAACGCATGAATCAGTTCATTCGCCATTTCAACCGTAAATGCATTCATTTGCTCTGGACGGTTTAGGCTAAGGGTTAATATTAAGTCTTTTACTGTGTATTCGATCGTATTGTATTGCATGGTTTGCCTCAATTATGGCTGAAATATTTACTATATTTGACCGCAATAGTCTGCCCCCCACACATCAAAGGTAGACTACTTTGCGAAAGTGTTCTTATATGAACGATTGTATTTCTCTGTGGCTTCATGATATTCACCAATCAATTGACTCACCAATTCCAACGTACTTTTAATTTCGTCGATTGAACCTACTCCCTGCCCTGCCGACCAAATATCGCGCCACGCCTTTTTGTCGTCTTTGTTAGGTTTAGCATTCATATCAAGTTCGGCACCAAAATCTAGTTCTGCTTTTGGACTGAGATCATTTGGATCAATACCGGCATCTACAATACTTTGCCGAATAAAACTCGCATTCACGCCTGATATTTTCGGTGTATATACGATGTCACTTGCATTGCTATCTAAAATCATATCTTGATATTCACGATCAATGTTCGCCTCACTTGTCGCTAAAAAACGCGTGCCCATATATGCCATATCAGCACCCATCATTTGCGCCGAAGCGATATCTTTACCATGCGATAAACTGCCAGCTAAAAGGATTGTTTTATCAAAAAATTGTCGTAACTCTGTGACCAAGGCAAAAGGATTTGTTGAACCTGCATGCCCACCGGCACCGTTACATACAGCAATAATGCCATCTACGCCGGCCGCTGCAGCTTTTTGTCCGTGCCGTGCGTTCACTACGTCATGGAAAACTAGACCACCATACGCATGTACCTCCTTTACTAGATCAGCGACAGCACCTAAAGAGGTAATAATTAAGGGCACTTTGTACTTTACGCATAGTGCTAAATCAGCTTGCCAGCGAGGATTGCTCTTATGCACAATAAGGTTAACACCAAAAGGCGCTGCTTTTTTGCCGCTTTGTTGTTCCCATTTTGCCAATTTAGCGTTTATCTCAATTAACCAACTTTCAAAGCCTTCACTGGTTCGTTGGTTTAATGCTGGGAAGGTTCCTACTATGCCTGCTTTGCAACATTCAACTACAAGGTTAATACCACTTGCAATGAACATAGGTGAAGCAATCAAAGGAATGCTCAAGCGATCTGTAAACTCAACAGGTATAGACATTGTTTCTCCAGAAAAGGTAGTGATCAATTAGCAGAGGGGCGACTTTATCGCCCAAGTATTCCGCGGGCGATGACTTCTTTCATAATTTCGGAGCTCCCGGCATAAATAGTTTGCACTCGCGCATCGCGATAAAAACGAGAAATTGGATACTCGTCGGTATAACCATAACCCCCAAATAACTGCAGACACTCATTCACAGTATTAACTTGCATTTCAGTCGCAGCTAATTTGAGCATAGCAGCATCAATCACGGTCATCTCATCACGTTTGTATTTATCCATGTGCTTTTCTAACAAAGCGCGACTTAATTCTAAGTCAGTTTGGCATTGAGCTAACTTAAAACGGGTATTTTGAAATTGAGATACCGTTTGACCAAAAGCTTTACGCTCTTTGACGTACTCGCAAGTAATATCCAAGGCCCCTTGTGCATGTCCAATCGCTTGCACCGCACACCCTAAACGTTCTCGAGGAAGCTCTCGCATTAAGTACACAAAGCCTTGGCCCTCTTCGCCAAGCAGCGAGTCGGCAGGAATTCGCATATTCTCAAAAAACAATTCGCCAGTGTCACTACTATGTTGACCAATTTTTTCAATAGGCTTGCCCGTTGAAAAGCCCGGCAAACTGGTATCCACAAGAAATAACGAAATACCTTTAGCACCAAGGCTAGGGTCAGTCTTAGCGCAAACAATGATCATATCTGCGCTATTGCCATTAGTAATAAATGTTTTCGAGCCATTTAGAATATAGTCGTCACCATCTTTAACTGCATTCGTGCGCATGCCGGCCACATCGCTTCCTGCGCCGGGTTCAGTCATTGCTAGCGCAGTCAGAACTTCACCGCTCGCCATTCCTGGTAACCATCTATCGCACTGTTGCTGGGTGCCAATGTTTAAAATATATGGAGCGACTATATTTGCATGAATGTTATATCCCGTTGCTAGGGAATGAAAATTCATTCTGCACATTTCTTCCTGAATCATCTGGCATACTTCGAAACTTGCACCTGCAGCACCGTATTTTTCATCAAAATCGACTAACAACATGCCCGCATTGCCCATGGTATTCCACATTTCTCGAGGCATGTGATGGTTCTTTTCCCACTCTTCATAGTGAGGAGTCACTTCCTGCTCTAAAAAGCGTAAAACCATATCACGGAACATTTCAATTTCTTCATTCTGGACATCGACATGCGAAGACATAGTAAACCTCAGTTGCTAAATATTAGTGGGGTAACACATCATTCAATTATTGACATAACAACCACCACAGGCAATGATGGATTCAGCCAAACTTTTTACATAAACGGACACAAAAGTGTCAGGTAAAGTATAAAAAAAGCTGAATTAAGTGATTTAGTTGTTATAAGCGGACAAACTTGAAGACAGAACATAATCCATCTTATCACCATACGATTGCTAGCTACTTTGCTCGTACACACGTTAAAAATGCTCATAACCTAGGGGCTGATACTCGTTTCGTGCTAGCTGGTGCAGGACTGTCCTATGCTGTTATTGAACAAGAAAAGCGGCGAATAACACCAGACCAATTAGCCAGCATAGTCAAACGCTGTTGGCTAGCAACGGGTGACGAGTTTTTAGGATTGACTGAACAAACGATGAAACTGGGTATGTTTGCTTTATTAGCCGAGCGCTTAATTCAATGCAAAACCCTTGGGGACGTTTTGATCTATGCAGCAAAGTTCTACAGACTCTGCGGAGATCAACTCTTACTCACTATAGAAAAGCAAGGGGGCAGGGTATTTTGCTACCTTGAGCCAAACTTTACCCAAAAAAGAAAAGATACAACACCTCAAAGCCTACTAACTGAGTTGTTACTATTAATTTTTCATCGTTTTAGTAGTTGGCTTGTCGCTGAATTTATAGCCTTGAACAAAGTGGCCGTGACGCACACAAAACCTGAGCACTTCCAAGAATACCGATTAATGTTTCCGTGTCGGTGCGAATTTATGAGTGAAAAGAATGCATTGGTATTCGACAGCGAGTATTTGCAGCTTCCGGTTATACGCAATAAGGAAGCCTTAGATAAATACCTTAAAGAGAGTCCTCTACAATGGTTCAAAAAACAGTCTTACTACGACACATACAGCGCCAAAGTTATTCGCATATTAGAAAGCGCGAAATCAGATAGGGAGACTCAGTTGGATAGCGTAGCGTCTACGCTAAATATGACCGAGAGAACCTTACGTCGTAAACTCGTCGCTGAAGGGAGTAAGTTTCAACAACTCAAAGATAATATGCGAAGAGACAGAGCTATCAATCTGTTTAAGCAAGGAAGTTTAACCATTGCACAGATAGGTTTGGCAGTTGGTTTCACTGAACTTGCTACATTTTCTCGTGCATTTAAGCAGTGGACAGGTGTGTCGCCAAGCACTTACCGAAACTATCGTTAAAAACACATAAAACAGTAATATTGCAAAAACGAAAGGGCCTTGGAGGGCAAATGCAGCACATTCGACGCACATCAAACACGACTAAAAACCCTTTTCAACAGGGATTTACACTGATAGAGCTTATTATAGTAATCGTTATACTAGGAATCTTGACTGTGGTTGCTGTGCCGCGTTTTCTGGATTTAAGCGAAGATGGAAAAATAGCGAGTTTAGAGGGCATGAAATCAGCCATGCTATCAGCGTCGAACTTGGTTTATTCAAAAGCTGTTTTACAAGGTTTAGAAAAGATTCCATTCAATGCAACACCAGCACCTTATGTGGATTTAGATGGTGACGGGGTCGGTGACATTAATACACATTATGGAATACCAAGTCGATCTCGCGGTGATGGCATTGTGAAAGCCTTGGATTCATCAGTATCCGAAGAGTGGACATGGTCAACTTTCTACAACGGTGCATTTGTAATTACAACAGCAGATATTGGCGGAAGAAAAGGCCAATATATAAACAACACTTCGGTGACGCCCACAAATTGTTATGTCCGTTATGACCAAACAAGCACTGGCATCCCTGACATCACACTGATTACGAGTGGTTGCTAAGCTCATCAAAAAGAAGCTTAAACTTTCTACTGACTTTTACGCTATCACCTGAGCTTAACAGTGCCATATACTCACCATTAGAGTTTGGTGTCAGTTTACTTAACTTAGCTGTATTGATAATGGCGGAGCGATTCACTTGCTTAAATAACATTGAATCTAGCTCATCTTGAAACTGCTTTAGTGTTTTTCGAATGATATGTGTACCTTCTTGAGTATGCACACACATGTAATCGCCCGCAGCTTCTATCCAAAAAATACTATCTAGTTTGACTCGTAACCATTCTGTACCGCTTTTCAATGATATTGTTTTTTGCATTTCAGTGACACGACCGGGCACTGCAGTTTCCAGGTTTTGCATGAATGCATTTAGAGAATTACCCGTCTTCGACACAACCAACTCATCTAATTCACGGTGTTTCTGTGCTAATTCACCTTCCTGCTGCAATTTAATTAGGCGTCCGACGCATGCTTCTAGCCGCTCATCAGCAAAAGGCTTTAACAAATAATCAAACGCTTCAAAATCAAATGCATTTAGCGCAAATTCTCTATATGCAGTAACGAACACTATCTTGCATGTACCCTCAACATTAGCTTGCAACCATCGAGCGAGGTCAATACCTGACATTCCTGGCATTTCGATATCTAGAAAAATGACATCTGGCATAAGCTGAGCGATCGTGAGCTTAGCTTCATTCGCTGAAGCACATGAGGCAATAATGTCGATATGCTCGTTGGTTTGCAGACGCATGATCAAGCCCTCTCTGGCGAGTGGCTCGTCATCAACTATCATCGCTTTGATTTTCTGGTTCATGCTCGCTCCATCGGTATAGCAATTTTTACTTTAAAGCCTGACCCTGTGTTTTCTTCGCACTCTCCCTCATTGCTTTGGTCTTGAGTACAATCAACGTCGAACATATGATTATGAGGGTAAAGTACTGCTAAACGGTCTCGGATATTCTGAATACCAACGCCATTATGTGCCGCAGCGCCTTCATTTACTTTGGACTGCGTTTTACAATCAGCCACGCCAGGTCCATTGTCCGATACCGAAAGGTGTAACATACCCTTCGCACAGTATGCTTGAATGCCAATCACACCACCCGATTCCATTTTGGAAATCGCATATTTAATCGAATTCTCGATGAGTGGCTGAAGCAATAAGCTTGGCACCATTAACATTTCAGCTTCTGGTTCTACTTGAATGTTGATAGATAAACGGTCATCAAAACGCGTTTTTTCTATTTCCAGGTACATCATTAATGCTTTAATTTCATCGTAAAGTGCAATTTTCTTTTCAGGGTCGTTGTCTAGCGAGAATCGCAGAAAGGTCGATAGGCGAACAAGCATCCCGTTTGCTCTCTCCTTTTGTCCCTGCAACACTAAGGTGGATATTGCATTAAGCGTATTGAATAAAAAGTGTGGATTAATTTGATAGCGTAGCATCTTAATTTGGGCATGATGCGATAAACGAAGTGCTTCAAGGTGTAGCTTTTTTTCGTCTAATAAGCGGTAGTGATAGTTAATGCCAAAATACATGCTACTCCATACCAAGATCATGAAGAATGCATAGCTAAGTGAGCTCAAAATGCCCCAGGGATTAATATCTCCGCCTTCTAAAATTTTGTCTAACTTGCTCATACCATCCAAAGCATAATACAGAGACATGGTGTAGTTCTTAGCAGGTGTCCAGATTAAAGCAACAAGTAGACTCAGCACAACGATAAGAATAATAAGTTTAACCGAATTGAGATGCCAACAACGTCGGTAAATGTAGCGCAGAGGTAAAGTCAGTAAAAAGGCAATCGCAGCGCTTCCGATTAGAGGAAGAATGATGCCAAAACTCGCATCTGTTTCATAAGTAAATAGGATATTGTCGAAAGAAAAAATAATGACATATGCTATCCAACCTGCAATGTGCAACAACCAAAAAGACGGTTTGTGATTATCCGAAAACAAGCTGTCATTGCTCAACTGAAGCTGAGAATCATTGGGTAAAGCTTGTTCAATTTGACTACTCATTGCAATTTATAATCCTAATATAGTAATGCGTGGTTCACGTGTTTTATCTAAGCCCAGCTTTTTCATAGTGTAGTATTTAGGTGGCAATTGTCGACTGTTTGAAAGACGAACGACGGATTTATGCGACAAAAATAAAAACGAGGGCCGAAATGACCCTCGATGTGCTAGGGAGTACACTTGTGTTTACTCAAGTGTTATTTGATGCACTAACTTTTACGAGCTAATTGCTCTTTACTCGGCTTTTTATTCGAAGCCAGAAATTCTGCTGTTACTGTAGCGTTCACCGATAGAGCAAAACTTTCCCCATCCATTCCGTTACAAACTAAGCCTTTCACAATTTGGCGTTTGTCTACGCCAGAGTTTTTAATTGCACGGTGAAGTTTAAATCGATTGTTTGATTGGATGGCCTCACATACTTTTACTAGTTTTTTTTCTAAGCTCGGTGAGAGCTGATTAGCCTGTGCAATGGACGATACACTAACAAGTGCACCTAAGAACAAAGAAAGAGATAAGCGTTTGATATTCAACATAGGATTCACCTTTCGTAAGCTGATATGGAAACAGCCCTGTGCCGTTTCAATAGTCTTATTAAATGCGAAAGAGGAATAGTCGTCGTTAAATTTGCGACAAAATACGGTTTAATTCGATAAGTCACCTGAGTGACTGAATCACGCGATGAAATTCCAGTTGTAAAGCTTAGAACCTAAGGTCTACTGATATTGTGATAGTGTGAAGGTAAGCTGATTTACTTAGTAAGTTGTTTACTCACTTTGTTTAGTCGCTTTCGTTTTTGGCTCTCCTTTTTTATCAAGAGAGCTACCACCGGTTACCGCAATGCGCATGGCTGTTTCAACGTCAATATCCAGATTGGCCACTTTGCTTTGGTCCATATACATCGTATAGCCACCAATTTGGTAGCTGAGTGGCAAATACACGGCTATTTTGTTTTGACCGGGAAACACAATGTTGGCAACACTCTCGTTAGTAACAAAGCCAATGGCATGACTCCCATCTGCCATCTCTACAGAAACCGCTCGTTTGGTGCTGGTTTCTTTTTTGATTTGAAAGAGATGAACTGCATCTTGAATTGCGCCAAATAGCGTTTTGATCACAGGTACTCGCTCAAGTAAATCATTACTGCGCTCAATAATCAGCTTAACTACATAGGCGTTGACCAATATGCCAATGAAAGCCAACACAATCAGCACAACAATCACACCTAGACCCGGAAAATAGTATTGTGAAGGGATATAAGGCGAAAACAAACCTTCGGCAGCAAGGGCAATCCAAACTAAAAGGTAAATGGTGAGCACAAAAGGCAGGATGGTGAGAAGACCTTTTGCAACTAATTTAGCAAGTTCATTTAACATTTCTTTGCGATCCCTTTTCCGAGACTAATTTATTATTTTCTTTAGCTACTCTGTGTTTAATGGTCGTTTGCATTGCCTCAAGTCCACCTATTTGGAGTAAGAGGCTATCGACTTGAGCACGCTCCTCTGCGTTAAAACCATTGTATAGGTCTAAGACACGCTGGAGTTTCCATTGGCTAAAGGACTGGATTGCTCGGCTTTCACTGACATTGCCTAGTGAAAACACATGATCACCAATTTTGCGAGGGAGCTCATGTTGCTCTGGATTGTTCAATATCCATTTTTGCGTTTCTTTGGCTGAGTTAAGCTGCACCGGCCAAAACTCCTTGAACTGTCGCGTTAATATCGCAAGTAATGTGTCTGGCACTTCATCATCAGCGAGCCACTCACCTAAAGGGAGATTTTCCTGATTCATGCGTTCGACCCACTTAACCAGGTTTGGTGCTATTTTTTGCATGATTCTACCCGATGCTGGGTCGCGGTATAAATGCGCGTATAACGGCCCCATCAATCCAAAATCACCGACACATGGACGAGCACCGAGTAAGTAGTCATGTATCGCAAAATGCGCATCTAACGAGGGTAATACGTCCTGCTCATACCACTTCTCTATTGCAGGAATGCTTTTTGGTGTTATCCCTAACATAGGTACAAAGCCTTTAAACATCGAGCCTATTTTTTTACCCGCAATTCTTCGAATAAAAGCAGGCATGCGTGGAAACGCGATTTTTCCGAACTCTTCGTAGATAAACGGGAAGTTATCGTGATTCCAGCGGTAATGCATAGCAGGCAAAAGTAACCACTCATCACCCCACATTTCCAATATGGCTGATACCAATTTTTGTTTAGGAGTGTCTGGAATAATTGAGCGCTCAGGAAAGCGCGCCTCAAGCAAGTCCATCATCACGGCAGTATCTTGCACAAAGTCATGCTCTGGCGTCTCTAAGACAGGAATAAAACGCACACCCGTTTTGGGTTCGATGATATTTTGATATACCTTGCGAGACGAAAATACTTCTTCGAATGGAATGTTTTTAAATGTTAGATACGACCTCGCTTTACCTGTATAGAGCGAAAGTGGTGCTCCGTAAAGCTTATATCCTGAGGTCATATTTTTTCCTTATTTTTTTGTTGCTAGCTTAACACGTTTAATCTGCTCCTCAACATCACTTAAGTTGCCTGTTTTCATCCAAAATTTCACGCCATACTCACCGGTTTGTGCATTTAGGATTGTGCCGACGGGAAGTCGAAGCCAGCTATTCTTCACCAGCGTATCATTTTGTTCGACCATGTCCCCTTCTAACACAAGAATTTCAATTCCCCCGGGCTTGTCGATGTATATTTCGGTATTGGCGGCAGCACTTATCAAACTAACTTCTTCGTGGTCGTCTGAATATAGCATAGTTTGCATAAGGTCACTATTTACATGGATTGGTTGGGCACTCAGATCATTCATTTGCAAACGAACATGAGTTCGGTCATCCATTTGAAACTGCCACAACTTCACAAAAATAATACAGCCATCATCAGAGCCGGGTTTATGACTGGATTGAGGAGGGTTGCGAATGTATGAGCCTGCTGGAAAGTCACCGTGCTCGTCTTGGAATACGCCCTCAAGTACCACAAATTCCTCTCCGCCAGTATGCACATGTGGAGAGAACTCACTATTAGGGGCATATCGGACAATGCTGGTAGCTCGAGCAACTTCGTCACCCACTCGGTCCAAAGCACGACGATCCACTCCCGGCATTGGCGAGGCTACCCATTCCAGTGTTTCACTATGCACTACCTCGCGCTTACTGAAGTCTGCTCTGATTTCCATACTTTTTTACCTACCAAGTTAGTGTCTATACTACATACTGAAGAAGTTTAGTTTATTCCCATCAAGGTCATAAACATAGCTACATGTGGGTATTCAAAATGAGAATGAAGAAACCTATCACGTGATAGGTAGGCTATAGGTCAGTAGTGACAATGTCAACAAAGAGTCAGTGTCTAAAACGAAATAAGTGATATGAAAACGCTAGTTTGTTATGACTGGTTTAAACTGTTAATATTCTTCAAAAATAACGTGAGAGTGTATTATGCCTTGGGAAAAATCTTTTGATGAAAACGAAATTGTAGATCGTGCCATGCGCGTGTTCTGGTCTAAAGGCTATGCGTCTTCATCTATCAATGATTTGACGAGTGCCACCGGCATTAATCGAGGCAGTTTATATAATGCTTTCGGCGGGAAGCTAAAGCTCTTCACTCGTGGTTTACTAAAATACGATCTTGAACATAGAAGATCGTTCCTGTCAGAGTTAGAAGCCATGAACGACCCACTCACTTCTTTTGAGCGTTGCTTTGAAGCAGTGATTGCACAAACACTCACTGATAAAGAGAAGAAGGGCTGCTTCCTAGTGAATACCGCGTCAGAACTTCCTTTCCATGAGGAAGAGGTGCGAACAATTGTAAACCGAGGTCTTTTGGAGTTTGAACAGTTTTTTCAACGTGGGATTGAAGTCGCTCAGGCCAGAAAGCAAGTCCCGTTAAGTGTTCATCCTGCAAATGCCGCAAAAGCCTTAATGGCAATGATCGTCGCCATTAGGGTTCTGGGGCGAGGTGTATTCAGCGAGACTGCCTTACACGCTATCGCCACCGAAGCGAAACGCTTACTCAAGTAATTATTATATCATATTTCTTTTGATGTCTTGACCGATTGGTTTAAACACACTACGGTTTAAACCAATCGGTACAAACAAATTTTAACTGACTAACGGAGAACAAATATGAGCAACTTTACTTTTCATGATGAAAAATCGGCGCCGGCAGATAGCGCACCTTTATTAAAAACAGCAAAATCTGCCTATGGTTTTGTGCCTAACCTACTGGCTGGCATGTCAACGTCACCGCAATTGACTGAAGGTTACATGACGCTATCATCTATTTTTAATAAGACTGATTTGTCAGAAACGGAAAGACAAATCATCCTAATGACTAACAATCGGCTGAATGGTTGCACCTATTGTATGGCCGCACACACAACTATTTCTCAAGGGGCTAATGTCGATGCTGATGTTATCGAAGCCTTAAGAACGGGTTCACCGATTGCTGACCCTAAGCTTGAAGCATTAAGAATATTTTCTGCTCAGGTAAATGAAAAAAGAGGTTGGGTAGGTGAAGAAGAAGTCGCTGCCCTATTAGCAGCAGGTTACACCCAAGAAACCGTCTTGAATGTGGTATTAGGCACAAGCCTTAAAGTCATGTCCAACTACACGAATCACATTACCGAAACACCGGTGGATGAAGCGTTCAAACCAAATACTTGGACAGCCTAGTTTTAAAAAACAACTGAGGAGAGGCTTGCTTTATGCAAACCTCTCTTTTTACTACTGAGTGATTGTTGCTATTTTTATTGCCTTTTAAAGAATGTAAACATTCACTTACTTTGGAAGAATATGAAAATACTCCCCAAAGAAAATCACAATTTCAATGGCAATCAGAATGATAATAATCCATTCGAGAAATGACGAATGTTTATGATTTTGTTCTGCAGCCAACATATCAAACAAGTCTTGAATGGTTTCTAGCTTCAGATTCAAGATTTCAATTCGCTGACTCAGCTCCAAGTATTTACCTAAACTTAAATAGTAATGCTCGAGCGCGGGAAAATCCCAGAAAAACTCTGGCGGGGTGACCTATCCCCGAGATTAGTACCAATCCACGGATGAGATTTTTCATACTATGCTGCTTGTTTTGCAAACTCAACAGGCGACATAAAATTCAAAGAACTATGTGGTCGAACATTATTGTAATGCTCTCGCCATAGTTCAATTTCGTAACGTGCCTCGTCTAAAGTTCTGAACCAATGTTGATTCAGACATTCATTCCTAAACTTACCATTTAGGCTCTCAACAAAGGCATTTTGAGTCGGTTTTCCTGGTTGGATAAAACTTAGCTTTACGCCACTTTCTTTACTCCAGAAGAACATTGCCTTGCTGGTATATTCGGTGCCATTGTCACAAACAACCGAATCAGGCTTACCCCGTTGTTCCATAATCTGGTTTAGGAATCTTGCTACCATCGCACCATTAATTGAAACCGAAACAAGCTGACCGACCATTTCTCGAGTAAAGTCATCAACGATATTGAGCACTATAAATCGTCGACCACTACTTAACTGATCAGCAACAAAGTCCATCGACCAACGCTGATTTGCTCGGTTCGGCAGCTCCATTGGCAGGCGCGGTCGCTGTAGCTTCTTGCGTTTCTTTGTTCGAACTTGCAGCCCTTCTTCCGTATAAAGTCGATAAGTGCGCTTTTTGTTTTGCACTAAGCCCTCGCTCTTTAGCAGACCATGCAGCATCAAGTAGCCGTAACGAGAATATTGTGTCGCGAGGGCCTTGAGCCGCGCTCGCACAACGCCATCAGCCTTTTGTTTCATAATATATCTAAATGCCGTTCTGCTTATTCCAGCAAGCCTACAGGCGCTGCGCTCACTCAGTTTGAACTGCTCAATTAAATGAGCAGAAATACGCTTCTTTCCCGCAGGCTTTACCACTTTTTTGAAACTACATCCTTCATAGCTTCAACCTCAAGCATCTTCTCAGCCAGCAAGCGTTTAAGCTTATTGTTCTCAGATTCCAGCTCTTTCAACCGCTTGGCTTCGTTCACTTCTAAGCCAGCGTATTTGCTCCGCCAATTGTAAAAAGTACCTGTAGATACGCCCATATCACGGCATATATCGTCGACTTTGGCTCCTGCTTCGTGCTGTTTAATCGCTCGAATGATTTGTTCTTCGGTGTAACGTTTTTTCATTTTGAGATCTCCACAATCTAAGAATAATTGGAAATCTCATCAATTTCATGGTTTTAATTTAGGGGGATAGGTCAAAGGCAGAACTGGAGTACATGAATTATTGTCTATGACGCCGGCGCTGCGCTCGATGATCTACAATAATGCGCCAAGTGAAGAATTGACGAATCAGGCAATGAAAGATGGTATGCGCACATTAGTACAGGATGCCATTGTTAAAGTTATTGATGGCCAAGCAGATATCGCTCAAATTCAGATTCTCAGTGGGTCGGGCATAAGCGATGAATAAAAGCTCCCCTCGTAACAACTGTCTTTAGCTTGTGATTGTTTCTTGTGAAAAGGCGTGTGTGGCGATATTTGTGGAAATAGCGTCCGTTACTGTCTGATATTAATAGTCCTTGGAACTGAATCCTCGAGAGTGTTAAACAATTACAAAAAAGCGAGCAGTAATAGCTTGAGTTGCTCTTTTTCCGCATCAGATGAGGTGGACGCATACCCAGCCACTTTAAGGATAAGGAAAACGTTTCACTCCCATCATCCGCTCTAAAAGTTAGTTATAAACAATAAGTCGAGAATGTAATGAACAAAGCTTTGTTAGCCGGTAAAGCCGGCTTTGAAAAGAATTATACTCAGACAAACAGAACATCAAGGCCATGTATTATCGTTTTGTATTTAAAAATAAATAATAAATTACTGGGTATTCATTTTAGTAATTTCTGATTCAGTAATTTTACCAGAATTAATAAGCCATGCCTTACATTCGTCTTTACTGATGCACTCAAAAGTGGGCATAAATATTTGCCCCCATGCTCCAAATAACTCAGAAAATTCAGATTCAGACTTAACCAGATCTATATAGCTTTTAAAGGTATCTATATGCGAAAACCCATGTTCGGTAAATGCATTTTCAAAGAAACTATACTTTGCTTGTCGTCTACAATTTCTATCAATACAAGAATCTCTTTGTATATTAAATTCACTGAGTTTTTTATTATCTTTAATAGATTGCATTATTAGAAGTAGATTTTCCTGATTAATTTTAGCTGCTGGTAGGTTAGCATTTGAATTACTTGTTACAGAATTTTCATTTTCACATGCAGATAAAAAGAGTAAAAACGAACCTAAAAGTAATGACTTTACTATATTTTTCATAAACATAATTATCCCTAAAAAACTAAACGCTACCATTCGATGATTATACGTACAAGTTTTTTATACAGTTAGCAATACCTTAAAATACTCAAGCTGGAGAATAAGTAACTGAGCATAAGAAAAATAAAAGCTATTTGCTACCCCCTGTGACAGCTGACTTTTTGACTAGATTGGTTTGTTGAAATATCGAATTGCGGAAGTGTTTTATGGCGTGTTAGTTTAGCATTTCATGCGTAGACAGGCCTTTGGTACAGAAAATGGAGAATTAAACCGCGAATAGCCCCGCCATATACTCGCGTTATTCTTTACTCTTGCAGCAGTAAATAGAGCCTACGCCCCAAAAGTGAAGTCACGTTGAATAGTAAAATCGTTTCCGTATTGTTCATCAGGTGGCGCTCGCAAATGTGGCAACAGTTTTGTTTGTTTAGAAGTTGGGTACTTTTTATCTAAATGCTTCAATATTTTTTGAATAACGAGAACGTCTATAATGCAAGCGATGATACTTACATTGTGCTTTTGGCATTTCTCACATTCAGTAATGTCTATGTTGAAGACCCGTTTTAGCCTTTGTGCCCAGGTCATCCCTCTGGCATAGTATGGCTTATCAGATTGGCTATCTTCTTTATTTATAAGTTTAGGGCTATTTTTACCTCGCTGTGATGCAGTGACTTGCGCACGAAGGTTGCTGTCAGGGGCGAATTAGGCCGAACTGCGCCGGTCACCGGAATCGAGTGAGGTTAAGTCTTGGTGGTGGAATCAGAGCGGCTAGCTTGCCAATAAAATCCAGAGCTTCAAAGAACACGTGGGTTGTACCGTCTCGATAAGGCGTTTTCAATTCATAGCGTACTTTTCCATGGTCGGTTATGCTCAAACGTTGCTCGCTAATCGCTGGGCGGCTAATGTAGCGGCACAGTCTTTCTAATTTTTCTGGCTCATCGGTATTAGCGAAGACCCCTGCGTGTAAGGAAAAACCTGAGGTATTGGCTAACTGACCATATTCGGCCAAGACCGCAATAATGTGATACATTTTTGGCGCTCTAAAGCGAAGTTATAATATTGATCTGAAGAAGCTTGATGATTGCTGACAAAAGCGATTGTTGAATTTTCCAAAATTACATTATTAACAGCAACCTACTGGCTGGCATGTCAACTTCACCGCAATTGACTGAATGTTACACTCAAGAAACCGTCTTGAATGTGGTATTGGGTACAAGCCTTAAAGTCATGTCCAACTACACGAATCACATTACCGAAACACCGGTGGATGAAGCGTTCAAACCAAATACTTGGACAGCCTAGTTTTAAAAAACAAGAGAGGAGAGGCTTGCTTTATGCAAACCTCTCTTTTTACTACTGAGTGATTGTTACTATTTTTATTGCCTTTTAAAGAATGTAAACATTCACTTACTTTGGAAGAATATGAAAATACTCCCCAAAGAAAATCACAATTTCAATGGCAATCAGGATGATAATAATCCACTCGAGAAATGACGAATGTTTATGATTTTGTTCTGCAGCTAACATATCAAACAAGTCTTGAATGGTTTCTAGTTTCAAATTCAAGATTTCAATTCGCTGACTCAACTCCAAGTATTTACCTAGACTTAAATAGTAATGCTCAAGCGCGGGAAAATCCCAGAAAAACTCTGGCGTATCAAGTAAATTATAATGCAACACAATGTCTGTTTTCGTCTGAAATAATTGCCCCCTCAGTTTCGCTAACTGTTTACGATTCAGCGCGATTTTGCCGCTTTTCGCCAACATATCAATCAAGTATTGATTGCTCACTATCGTCTTTTCTGCAATTTCTTCATAATGCTGTAACTTTGCCGATTGCGCGAAAGCATGGCTTAAGGCTAACAAGGTATTCGTCTGAAAATTAGGTAAATACAGAGTATCGTTTGACGCTAGGGCTTGCTCTGCTTGTTCATCAACCTTGGTAAATTCGTAAGTATCGACTTGATCATCGTGTAACTTCGATGCCAAACCTTTTAACTCGTTTATGTATTGAGCTGCTTTATCTGGGTTCACGCCCCACGCAACAACTACACCATAGTCAAAAATGAACATTTGTCCTTTTGGCATCTCTATATGCAAGGCATCACGATACTGCTCTGCGATGTACCTCGTCGCAAACTGCTTTTGTGCACTTTTTAAATTGATATGGTCTGCAAAGTCGATGACCTCAACACTCTTATTAAAGAAACTCATTCGTCGCCTCCTCTATTGCGCCGCTTTGTGTTTTTTTTGATCACAAGGCAGGTTCTTAACTTACTCTTCCCAAACACTGAAAACTTGGTGAAATCTTCTTTCAGGATGGGGACATGTTGATAATCTATCTCACTTGATTGGAACAACTGCTCTTCGGTCTTGCTTAATAGTTGAGCCTGAATAACACCTTCAACGCTGGCGTCAGGATCATGAAAGTACAGAAACGTATCATCGATATGCGTGATCGCGACCCAATGCGGTGCTTTTTTTCCATCGAATTGATAAGTACTAATTAAGCAAATAACAGCATGACCTTGAGCCAATTCACTCTCTATTGTATTAAGTGACGCATCGTGAAAGTGAACGCTTACATTATACTCAGTAGCTCGTTCAAAAAACTGTTTTTCAACTAACTGCATTATCGATTTTTTGTGCTCACTGCGAACACCTTCAACAAATAGATCGCCTGGTTGACTAACATATACTTCGGCATCGAAACCTAAGGATTTCGCTGCTAAGGCCAAGCCCACAGGATGACAACCACCGTGGCCAGAGGTCATAAAAACGGTTGTTGCTTGCCGCCAAATATCAATTTCTTGGGTGGCGGACATTTTGAAATCTGCATTCAGACTCTGCATGGCCATCATCAAAGCAGACGGCCCACAAGTGAACTCTGTCGACTGCTGATACCATGGATATGCAGGAAGTTTCTGTACCGCCAGGCTCTGTTTGATTGGCTTTTGGAAGCGCAACGCATTGGTACCATCAGCATAATATTTTTGATAAACACCAAACTGCTTGTAACCCAAATATTGGTACATTTTAATGGCGGCCGCATTGGTTTCAGCTACTTCTAAGCGCATAAACAGACGCTGCTGGCCCACCGCTAAGCGCTCTAACTCAAGTAATAAGGCTTGCGCAATACCCTGCCCTCGATTTTCGCTTTCTAAGGCGAGAGAATACAAACGCGCCGAACGGGTACCATCGCGCATAATCACCAAGCCATAAGCACAAATTTGCTCATCTTTGCTTGCGACCAAACAAATGCCATTGTCAGCTTGTATCCAGTGCTTGAATCGACGTTTTGAAAGGCGATCTGTTTGAAAGCACTGGTTTTCAATGCGTACCAAAGCAGTCAGATCATCAAGCTCCGCCAAACGATAAGTGGCCTTCACTTAGCGCCCCCTCGCTTCCAAGCGATTTGCAAATTCTTGCATGATAATCATGTACAGTTCTTTGCCTAAGTACTTATCTTCCACTTTCGATTCGATACTCGGATTGTCATTAACCTCAATGACATATACTTTGCCGTTTGCCTGCTTAATATCGACACCATATAAGCCTTTACCTATAATACCGCTGGCTTTAATCGCTGCATCCAGCACCGATTTTGGCACCTCAAAAGTGGGTAATGTTTCAAAACCACCTGAAGTATTCTTGCTTGATGCATGATTGTAGATTTGCCAGTGTCCTCTTGCCATAAAGTAGCGACACGCATATATAGGCTTACCGTTGAGTACACCGATGCGCCAATCAAATTCAGTGAAAACATATTCTTGCACTAATACCAAAGCAGATTGATGAAGTAATTCAGCAAGTCTTGCTTTCAACTCAGTCTCATCTTTAACTTTGAATACACCTAAAGAAAAAGAGCTTTCAGGCAGTTTAAGTACCATTGGAAAGCCGAACTCTTGTGCTAGAGACGTGCAAGTTTTATCGCTAGGGTCGTATGCAAAGCCACTTTTTGGCACCGGCACTTTGTGATAGCTAAATGCGTCCTGTAAAAACACCTTGTTACAGCATTTGAGAATACTGTTGGCATCATCAATGACCACTAGACCTTCACGCTCAGCTTTTCTCGCTAAATGATAGGTAGGGTGATTAATCGCTGTGGTTTCGCGAATGAACAGCGCATCGAAATGGGTAATATTGGCTGCTTGCCTACTATCGATTAGTTGCGCATTAATACCCACTTTCTTCGCGGCTTGCACAAAGTGTTTTAATGCTTTTTTATCACTTGGTGGCGTGGCTTCGTTTTCATTACACAAAATCGCCATATCCCAACGTGCGGACTTTTTAGAAAATCGTTTCACCCAGTTTTTTTGTAGGTAGTCTTGCAGGGCCTTAACCACAAATGTCTGACCCTGAGAAATAATTTCGTCCCAGTTGCCTAAGCGTACTTTTAGGCTTGTTGCGTTCACTTGTTTGCTCACACTGATCTGAAGATATGGTGCTGGAAAACGATCAAATACGTACTTAGCAACTGCTTGCATTGCTTCATCACTTGCCGTGCCAAACACTAAATCGCACACGGCACTATCTTTAACGCTGTCACTCAGCGCTTTTGGTAATGTTAAGCTAGCAACTTCTAAAGACTGTTCAGTGCTTTCTATTATCAAATCATTGATCGTGTTCACGCTAGGCAGCACTTTGTGATGGCGCGCTTCAGCTAACAAAGAGCAGTAATACCCTTTGCTTAAATACTTGTTTGTATTGCATAAGTTAATTACGCGCGTCTTCCGCTCGCTGAGTTTTGGATAGTCAGCAAGGTAACTCTCAAAGTCCAGCACGGTAGCGTCTAGTTCAAGCGCAGGGAAATCATTAAGGCTGTCGACAACAATCAAAGTTGTAATCATTTATTTGGTCCAGTGTCACAAAATAAAGCATGGTTAATTCGCGCGAAATATAGGCTTTATCTGTTGATTAGCAAGGCCCGACTGACTATTTTTCGAACGAAATAAATTGTTCTTCAAGAACAGATTATTTCGTTAGCGTATTGGAAAATTCAGCCTACACTTCGGCGTAAATAGCCAACCACTTTTTTGAGGTGTTTTAATGAAAATGATTACTCTAGTAACAAGCGCTGTATTTGCAGGTTTATTGTCATTCGCCGTAAATGCTGACGATCGTCCTGAAGCAGATGCGGAATTGATCCAAGAGTTTGTTGAGTACTGTACCGAGATCGCAGAAGATGATGGTACGGGTGATTTGTCGCTACCAGAATTTTTACTTATTTGCGTGAATCAAGAACTTGAATCAGAAGGTTACAAACCGGTCAAAAAGCTTCCTGAATAAGCTTTTTGAACAACAGAATTAACATTGGCCATTAGGCTGGGAGCGTTTTACAAGCTAAAACGTTCCCTTAAAAAATGCGCAATTCCATCGTCATGATTATGTCCAATAACTGCGTTCGCCTTTGATTTCACCTGAGGTTTTGCATTGTCAGGGGCATAACACTCGTCGGCGAGTTCAAACATACTTAAGTCGTTTTCACCGTCGCCAAAGCAGATCACGTTACTTGCCCCTAAATCTACCTTCAAGTTGTTTACTGCAGATCCTTTATTAGCGAGACGGTGATGCACGTCCATCCAGCTGTTATTTCGCCCCTCGTGAGCTGGACCAGAGTATGCAATTAAATGCGGATGCTCATTGATTTCATTCCAAATAGACGCCACTTTTTTATTGTCACCTATCATGCTGATGTTAGTCACATCGCTGTTTTTAGGCAGTGCCTCTAGTGGCAATAGCTTAGCGTCGGTTCGCGAAAAATACTTTTCAATAAGCTCTTTCTCGATGGGATGTCGAACTTGGCTGTGATAAATGAAGTGTTGGTGATTCTCAATAGTATTTACAAAGGGTGTTATACCATGCGTCAGAGCGGCATTAACAACGTCTTCAATCTCGCTGTGTTCTAGTAAATTATCAAAACTTAAGGCTTGTTTTGCTGGATCCCAAATAGTGACACCGTTATTGTAAATATGCGGCAGTTCAAAAAAGTGTCCTTCCACAATCTTTTTTGCCGACAACAAAGAACGCCCTGTTGCTACGGTATAAGCAATGTCTTTATCTCGAAGTAGACCTAGGGTTTCTCTGGTGAATGGAGAGATCTCAGACGATGCATTGAGCAAGGTCCCGTCAAGGTCGAAAAATATAAGGTCCATTACGATACAGTTACCCTAGTTGTGTTAAGTCGCGATTAAGAAGATATACGAACCATAGCTAAGCTTGGCTCAGTATCAGGGTAACAAGAGGTGGCTGGCTGGCCACCTCTGTGTAACTATAGTCCAGCTTCTTCTATTAAGGTTGGCTTAGCCTCTAGTCTCTTTAGCATCTCTGGTTCTACTGCGTTGAGCTCAGTAATGGTTGATATACCAGTAAATCTAAAACGACTGTATTGCCAATCAATCAAGAGTTTATCATCAATGGAGTTTATTCGACTGATAACACTAGTTTGTCTCAAGTAGCAATCTTGCTCAGGAAATGAATCAAAAGTAGCGCTCGCACACGCATCATCGTTGCCTCTAAAAATAGGTAAATATACTTTCTCTGTAACATCACCAACGTCATTTAAACGCCAGTATCGTTTAAAGATTGATATCTCAGACTGTCCTGTATTAGATGCTTCTTGAATTTGATTATCGTCATTTTGGTCAATCCAACTATAAGTATATGCTGTACCATCTTCCCTGTATTCATACCAAGTGACTTGGGTTTTGAACCATGAGACATTGCGACTTTCATACCAACCAACAATGCTGTTGTTGGCAAAATTTTGATCATTTTTTTGCACAATAAATCCGCTTTTTTGAACAAGCGTTTTGGCATCGGGGTCTACTTCAGCGTCGGGCTCTGATTCATCGTTTGAAATAGCGATCTGAGTGGCAGAAATTGAGCTCAAAGCAAGCTCATTGCTAATTGGCCTTGCGATATTAAACGAGAAAGTCTCACCATCTTCAAGTAGAAATATGAGCTGTTTTTGATCGCTTGAAAAAGTCCCCTGATACTCTTTGTATATCAATTCATTGTCTACTGTGAAATCTATTGCACGTCGCAATACAAAACCATTCCCTTCGCTCACAATCAGTCTTGTAAGATACGAATAGTTTATAACTGCTATAGGTGATTCTGGTGTTATATGGCTAATTACCACATCTGGACTCAGCACGACATATTCACCCTCGGTTAACCATTCTGGATCCGCGACAACTCTCTCATCAACGACTTCATATGCTTGAACAGTGCGACTTGTATAATTCAATGAAGGTTCGTCTTCGCAGATCACTTCTCTGGTTAAAAGCAAGCTCAACAAGGTACTGTCGGCGGCGTCATCAATGACACCAATATTTGCTGTACGTATGTAGCCTTCACAAATATTACCACTTAGAAAAACTCTAAATGCTGCTCCATCAAGCTGCAAATTTAGTAATTGGTCTTGTAAATCCCAAGTGGCAGGGTATTCCGTGCCGGAAAATGTTAAAGAACCGGAACCGTCTTCCAGCAATTCGATTTTTCCATCTCCATTACTATCACCCAGACCGATGAAATAAAAATTAGTGGGTAAGTTTAACGATTCTGCAGAGCCTACAAGCTCTGAATTTGTAACGAGAGATTGGGTGACCTCATTGAACTCGCTGGTTTCACCTTGCGCGGCAGGTGGATTGCGCTCAGCAAGTACCCGTGCCATATCCAGAGCCGTTTCTTTATCAGAAAGTAACTCCCACGTGGTTTCAATTCCATCTGGTAAATCAAACATTTGCCCATCGACAAGGTCGGTAAAATAAACCAGTGTGGTCGCAAAGGGTAAGACTAAATCTCTATCATATTCCTGGCGAGCGAGCGCCAAAGAGTCTAGATCTGTAATCTCACCTTCATGGCGTAAAACAGCGGAAAGAGCCGTTTTTATCTGAGAGACTCTCAAGGAAGGTACATCGCTATCATTGAGCTGATTACCGATGGTAAGAAGACTCTGAATCGAGTCTACATAGGTTTTATAATGTATGTGGCTCAAACTACCTGTGCCAAATGCATCAATGACCAATAGACTAGTTTGCTCACTTTCATTAATTTCAATCTCTAGACTGTAATTCCCGAGCTCGTCTGAACTTGTTTCAAAACTCCTTCCAGCTACCGTGGCGGTAATCAGCGCATTTGGTAGATCGGGGGAACTTATTGTTCCAGATATCTGCAAAGAGACCGTTGATGGCGGTGGTGGTGGTGGCGGAGGGTCACCTACTGGAGAAGAATCACCAGAGCCACCACCACAAGCACTCATTAATACGATTGCAGTTACTATCAATATCAGTTTTTTCAATTTAAATTCCTTTTTATGTAAATTCGCTAGATATACTTATCTAGCACTTTGATTCCGTTCTCTACGTAAATACAGCTTGTTTTCCAATCAAGAGACAAACTAACTCAATAACAGAAATTAGTCCAAGTTACGACGAAGGCGTTCCATTACTTAGCACCAACTTCGAAAACCTTACTTTCGAATAATCGCCATTCGCTTTGTCTGTTTCCCAAACACCGGTTCCACCGCATGCAGTTCCCCAAAATGGATTGCTAGTGCCGCCATTGCATTGGCTGTAAGCACCCGCTTTAAAGTAGTGCCAATCGCCAGCGTAGCCATGCTTAAAGTCTTTGTCGTCAATGTTGCCGTAAGCATCAACATTATCTGCCAAGTTAATCGAGTATTCTACCGGTTCACGATTAGGCGAGGTAAACGTAAGGGACATGGTATTCTTATAAACATTCACTACATAACTAAATTCTTCGCCGAGCTTTATACCCTTACTGCCTGGGTCTGAAGGGTTTTCCCACGTATTGCCCCAAACTGGATAGGCAATATCTGTTCTATCCGGGTGCGCCTTTGGCAAATTACGCTCATAGGTCCAAAATACTGAGCCTGTGTCGTGGTCTGGAAATTTTTTGTAGAAAATCTTGAGTGGTTCATTCCCGTATCCAAAGCCTTTTGAGCGGTCTGGATCGTTGCCTGCATGTATCTGACCAATCACCACTGAATAGCTTGGATACTTTTCGGGTCGGTCGCTATTCACGGCTACATGATCCACACTCAAAGTAGCTTCCATTCTTCCGCCAATAGCGGCAAATGCATTCGCGTTTTCATGCGCAGCCAAAGCAAAGTTATTTTTCGGTGCCTTCGTCTTTATCTTCGTGTTGAAGCCCCGCGACATATGCCGTAGTTCACTCCGTGCATTCTTAGAGTTAGCTGTTGTGACGCCTATATTTGGGCTAGTAAAGACCAATTCCTTATTGTCGTTAAGATAAAAGAATTCCGGATGGCTATAATTCTGGAGGTCTTTCACTTTCACCATGTCAGGCTTACCGTCTGCATTTGCATCTATAGGCAGTGTGATATTCCATTGACTTAGATCGAATTGCTCTCCTGGCACATCTATTTCAGGACTATTTGAAACATTCTCGCGTGCAGTTTGGTTTGTGCTACACGCGGCTGTGCCAAACAACACAAGAGAAGACAAAGCCGCGAATGCAGCTACCGAAGATGCCGTCATTTTCATATTGACCTATTATTGATTGCTAAAGTAACTTGGTATTTATATTATTTTGTTTAAATAATCACAGTCCAGATTCTAGTTTATCTATGAAAAATCACGACTTTATGAAAAAAAGTTACCAACTACTTGTTGCCAGTTTATTGTGTGTCAGCGCAAAAGGCATGGCTGAAGTAGATACCTCTTGGCTGTTAATTGACGATTTCGAAAGCGCTAGTAACACTCTGTCCTCGGACTGGCACATTAGAGACGTCCAGAACGAGACCAACCCCTTTGTTAAGAGTCCGCAAATAGCGTTAATAAAACAAGAACAAACTTCCCAAAACCAGTATTACTTAAAAAAACCTGCAGCAAACGGTGTGGTCGGTAATAGAAAAGCCCTATCTTACATACAGTTACCTAATACACTCAACGTCGGTGACACTGCTACTTTTTACACCCGTATCATGGTTGAGTCATTTCCAAATAATCATTCCTTTGGCTTGAGTAATCAACGCCCCGCGGATATCGATAAACTCGCATATAATGCTTTCGAACCGATGTTAAGAGTCACAGATAAGACAGAGTCAGATGGCACTCGGAATTCTGGTGCGCTGATGGTGATCAAAGAAGCGCTAAATGGAAAAGCGAAATATCAAGATATTCAAAATCCACTCAATGGTAAAGCTGCAGAACCTCTGCAAGAAGGTAAATGGTACGAAGTTTGGTATGTGGTAGACAATCGCTTAAAAGAAAATGGCGGACAAACATATTCAGTTTATATCCGCGGAGGTGAGTTTAGTCAGCAGCAAAAGGTCTACGACAATGCTGAGTTTCGTATGAAACGTGAAGCCGAATTGGTGTATTTTGTCACTATCGCAAATACAGGGCCGCTCAAACAACCTTATGGTAATGGCGGTTTAGCTTACGACGATATTTATATGACTACTGGGATAGAATTAAGCGCTCCTGTGGATTGAGCGCGGTTATCAGAAGACGGGTAGTTGGAAATAAAAAAGCCCCGATAAATCGAGGCTTTGTGAAACAGTGCGGCAGCTAGTTATTTATGTTGTTAAGTGAGAATTAACCTAGTCAAAACGGATCTTACCTTCTCCTTCGCAACTCTGCGCTTGGCTCAAAAATACTTTCTCAATAACATGTCTTTTCACTTTCAAAGTAGGTGTTAACTCGCCAGACTCTGCAGTCCAATCAGTACTCGCAACAATAATATACGAGACAGCTTCATGCTTTTCTAAGCTTTGATTCACGTGGGCTAAGGTAGTTTCAAGAGATTCAGTGAGCAGCCCTCGGTCTTGGCTTTTACCAGACTGACTTAAGTTCACTATCAATACCGGTTGCTTCAAAGTGGTCCCCATTAAGCACATTTGCTCAATGTATTCGTTTTCTGCAAATAACTTCTCTATAGGTACAGGCGCAACATATTTGCCTTTTTCGGTTTTAAAGATATCTTTTTTGCGCCCAGTGATTTTCACATACCCTTCAGAATCGAGCTCGCCTAGATCGCCTGTTTGCACAAAGCCATCGACGAGTGCTTCTTCTGTTTTAGCATCGTCTTTATAATAGCCAAGCATGTTGGAATCGGTCTTCATAACAATTTCACCGTCATCGGCAATTCGCAAGTCTACACCTTCGGTAGGCAGTGAAATCGTCCCAAATTTAGCGGGTTTGTCCATGCGAGGGGTTGTACCAGCGGCGAATGTTTCGGTCATACCCCACGCTTCACCAATATTGATACCCAGCTTTTGATACCATTCCAGTATCTTTTCTGAAATTGGCGCAGAACCACTGAGGAAAATACGAGCATCACTAAAGCCTAAGCCTGCTTTGATTTTCTTTTTAATTAAAGAACTAACAAGTGGAATTTTCAGTAACAAGTCGAGTTTCTTTTGTGGCATTTTTTGTAGTACGCCCTTTTGAAAAAGCGTCCATAAGCGCGGTACAGAGCCAAAAACCGTTGGAGAACAACGCACCAAGTCGCGATTAAATGTATCGAGCGATTCTACAAAATAGATTTGCGCGCCATAACTTAAAAAGGTCGATTCGACATACGCGCGTTCCGTACAATGCGCCAAGGGTAAATAGGATAAGGAACGATCTTCAGGAGTAGTCCCAACGCGCATTCCAAGGTGAAGTCCGGTATTTACAAAACTACGGTAAGAGTGAAGCGCACCTTTTGGCATACCTGTACTGCCTGAAGTGTATAATATTGTCATCACGTCATCGGGCGTGACCACTGGTTCTGCAAATTCGCTTTCACAGGCAATACAATCCGACCAAGAAACCTCTGTTTGCATGGTTGGATAACCCATATCAATACGCTTCACGTTGGTATTTATACCTGCTTCTTGAGGGCCAAAATCATCGAGCTTACCAATAAAAATTGCTTTACATTCCGCGTGCTCTAACACATATGCGATGGTTTCAGCATTTGCAGTAGGATAAATGGGAATACTTACAAATCCACCCATCATGATGGCGAAATCGGCAATAAACCATTCAGCTACGTTTTTAGAAAGCAGCGCAATTTTATCACCTGGTTCGTAACCTAAAGACACTAACTTTGAGGCAACTGCGGTGGCTTGTTCGAGAATTTGCTGCCACGTATATGTGTGAAGTTTACCATCGATGGGTTGAAATAAGACTTGGCGTTCGGGGTAGTTTTTAGCCCAGTATTTTAATTTATCGATGGGTAAATCTATTTTCGCAGCATCCATATCAATTTCTCGCAACATATAATTAACATTGATATTGCTAGGTGAATGGTAAAAAATCAAATAAGTTCGAGTGATTGAAATAAATAGTCTTTGCTTACTAACTTCTCTTTGTTGTTAGATGTATTGTATTAATTAAGTTCTAGCAAAGACGTGTCGTCGTTCACGGTGAGTAACCGGGTGTTTTTCATTATTTAGTCGTATTGCCAGCTATACATAAAGAAAGTATCCTAGGAAATTGGGCTTTTGGCGGTGGGTTGTTTTAGATGCAACACAATAGTGTAGGTACAAGCAATGAAAGTAGCTGATATACCAAGCAACGAAAAATATCGCCTTGAAGCGTTGTATCGTTACGAAGTTTTAGATACTGACATGGAAAAGGTATTTGATGAGCTAACTGAATTAGCTTCAGAGATCTGTGATACTCCCATCGCGCTGATTAGCCTTATTGACGCAGACCGCCAATGGTTCAAATCAAAAGTAGGTTTAAGTGCCGATGAAACTCACCGAGATATTGCATTTTGTGCTCATGCAATCCATCAAGAAGAGGTATTTGAGGTAAGCGATACTTTTCTTGATGAACGGTTTAAAGATAACCCTTTAGTAACAGAATCACCCAACATTCGCTCATATGCTGGCGCGCCACTGATCACTCCTGAGGGATTCGCGATAGGAACATTGTGTGCGATAAACGACAAACCTAAAAAGTTAAATGCCCATCAAATTAAGGCGCTTGAAACGCTAGGTAAACAAGTCATTACTCAATTGCAACTAAGACTAAAGATCAAAGAAGTTGAAAGTGCAAACGAACGAAAAACAGATTTTTTGTCTAATTTAAGTCATGAATTGCGAACGCCTTTGAACGCAATAGTTAGCTTTAGCAAATTGATGATTGATGACAAAACGTTTGACTTACCCGACAAGCAAAAACAGTATCTAAAGCACCTTGACTACAGTGGTAGACGGCTATTGAGCTTAGTTAACTCAGTATTAGATTTAAATAAAATTGAATCGGGGAATTTCACCCTAGAATACACCAGCATACATGCAAAGACCTTTTTCGAATCTATTCACTCGATTACGAAGGCACTTGCAGCGAAGAAATCCCTTGTTGTGAACTTTAGCTGCGAAACAAATGAAAATGAATACTTTCAAGCTGACGAAACTAGGCTTAGCCAAATTATTTTGAACCTGGTCTCTAACGCAATCAAATTTTCACCCAATGAGCAAACTATCGACATAAAGATTAAGCTCTCTAGCGCTAACCTTATTGTTGCGGTGCGTGACGAAGGTATTGGTATTGCGAAGAAAGACTTACACCTTATTTTTGAGAAGTTTCAGCAAGTAAGGCCAAATGAAAACCAAGAAGGCTCTGGCCTAGGCTTAATGATCACCAAAAGCCTTGTTGAGCATATGCACGGAAGCATTAAGCTATCGAGTAAGCTCGGTCAAGGCAGCTTATTCAAAGTAAAACTCCCCGTATGCACTGAAAATACATTCCAGCAAACTGACATTCCATCACAAACTCAGCATACGTTTAACCCCAACGCAAAAATCTTAGTCGTTGAAGACAATTTGATTAATCAGGAAGTTGCAAAAGCGATGTTTCATACAATCGGCATCTCTATTAGCGTATGTGGCAGTGGCGAAGATGCTATCAAAAAGCTGAAAAGTGATTATTTTGATTTGATTTTTATGGATTTACATTTGCCAGGTATAGACGGCTTTGAAACTAGCAAGAAGATCACATCAATGGATCCAAATCAGAAAGTTGTTGCCTTAACTGCCGACGTATTCTCTAAAGCTGACTCGAAGCTAGCACGAAATGGTATTCAAGCCTATATTTCAAAACCCGCTTCTGAGTCTGACCTTATCAGTGTTTTGAATAAATACTGCCCTAACTAAAAAGAACTGGCATGCTATGCTCTTCAAGCCCTACTTAACACCTACTCATGAACATGATATTGAGCATGAAGTAAAACGCAGTAAATTTCTCACTTTCGCTAGACCAACTGCCACAACAGCAACCGCAAACGATTTTGTAAAGGCACTCAGAGCGGCCCACCCTCAAGCTAACCATGTTTGCTGGGCCTACATTGTTGGTTCACCTGATTCGACCTTGCGCTCAATGAGCGATGATGGAGAGCCCAGTGGAACTGCGGGTATGCCGATGCTAAAGATACTGGAGCACAGCGGCTTAGGAGATATCACTGTAGCGGTAGTTCGCTATTTTGGGGGTACAAAGTTAGGCACAGGGGGTTTGCAGCGAGCATATTCAGATGCCGTTGCGCAGGTATTAAAAGAGCTTCAAACAGAAGAGAAGGTGGACCGAGTAGCAGTGCAAGCTAGCTTTGACTATGCACTAGAAGGTGCAATAAAGAGCGCCTTAGGAAGCTTTAATTGCGCCAAAACTGACTTTAATTATGCTGAAAGCGTTTCACTGACCAGTTTAGTACCCCGTAATGAACTAGATGCCTTTTGCGAGGAACTCACCAATATTTGCTCAGGTAAACTAACGCTGCTTGTTTCCAAAGATAATTAAACACAGCAGCATAAGGTTCGAAATGTTCGAGTTCAGTATCACGGACTACAGTTTGAACTGAACTCGAAGTTCTCCTATTTCTTTTTGCGAAGGAATAATAAAAATAAGCCACTTCCCATTAAAAGAGCTAGTGAGTGTGGTGCAGATACTTCGCTGTATGTAAAAGTCGCAGATACACTTGTGTTTACCGTTCCCAATGACGTTACAACATAATTCAATTCACTGGTTTCAACTAAGGTCAATAATCCCGTTGGAAGGTCGAAAGAAACTGGACCACCAGCATTGAGCGTAAACATATCTTGAGTTGGTGTGATGTCATATAAACCAGTCAATGTGAAGAGTTCACTTATAGAGTTTGCAGTAATAGTGGTAGTTAATGTGAACGGGTTTGAGCATGTTCCATTCGGGCATGTCGCATTATTAGAGAATTGCGTTGTTGAAAACGCTATTAGTAGGTCGACCAAAATAGTGTCTCCATCATTAATTGAGAACGAACCACTATTGGCGTTTATGCCGACTTCAGATGTATTAACTGATTGACTCACTCCAGTGTTTGAGTAGTCAACGATAAGAGTGGCATTTGCAATATTTGAAAATACAAACAAAGTTGCAATTAATAATGTTTTCATGAGATTCCTTAAATATATGATTTTAGTTTTAGTAAACGTTGATATTAGGGGGGATGCATTAAATAGGCCACGCTATAACCTTATGATTTCATGAAACATATTTTTTACAAAAAAATAACATGTAAGAAATATTGACATATACCAAGCAATCTATTCCTTAATAGCATTCCTTTGCCTATACTGATATTAAACCAAACCAATACGCTCGTAGTACAAAGTATTACTAACTGTGCGTTACCTTAAATAAGGATGTTAAAGGTGTTTAATTTCAAAACGAAAGGTTTACTCAACTGCGTCGCCACTATGATGCTGTGCATGTTGTTATCTTCCAAGTCAGCGCTTGCCGAAAAGGACTCAAACATCTGGGTTATTTTTGACGCTTCTTCTTCAATGGGAGTTTCTCAAACAGTCATTGCTGACATGCTGAAGGAATTAGAGCAGCAACTACAGGACAATAGCAGCTTAACTGATGCAGCAAAGTTAATATCATTTCGCGACGTTATTATTGATGAAAAAAAGGGAAGCTTAAGCCAGATAAGAACAAACCTAGCTGAAACCAAATTGATTTCATCAACGGAAGATGTCTTGTCTGCCCTTCAATTGATCGCCAGCACACCTGAACTTAACGAAGCTATAGTACTCATTTTTTCCGATGGCAAAAATGACCTCTTAGAAAATGCTGATACCGCTAAACTCATGCAGAATTTGAAAAATAGACGCTCCGAGTTTCATGCTTTTATTCCCTTCCCTGCTTGGTGTAATAGAAGCCTTGCATTGGCCGTTGATCGCGACCATATGGTCCTAAACCCAGATTCGAGTATGCAAAAGTGTGACACCTTACGTTTTCTGAAGGGTAAGCGTTACGGCGAAAAGCCTGAAGAGCGCAAACTCGCAACATTAGCATTTGAAACGGGAGGTATGGTGTGGCCAATCTTAAACTTCACGATGACAGGAATAGAAAGTGAGATAATGCCTAAAGATTTTGTGGAAACCACGGCGACGAAACTGGCAGATATCATCGAAGGAAAAGGAGCCAAGTCGCTCTTTGCAACAGTCAAATATGACGATGAGGCTTACTTAGGACAAACTGTATTTTTTGAGGTGACGTCCAGCTACAGCATTGAGGGTATCGGTGATGTGACTAACTGGCAATGGGATTATGATGGTGACGGCGAGGTAGATGATGTAGGTACTTTCGTGCAAACATCGTTTAGCGAGGCGGGTGACAATTATATTTCTCTGATCATTTCAAATAGTGACATTCCAGCTGTTTCTCGTACGCTCAGACTTCATGTTCAGGTGAGCGAATAAGTAATCAGTCATGGTTCAATTCAACTTTAGTTTGCCAGTAACGTCCCAGCACCCTCGCTGAACTTCTACTGGCGTTCTCTGTCCTAAGCTAGACATCAACCGACTCTTTCACCCTATTGGTGCTGTTTAGTGCTCTATACCTTACGCTTTGTCTTATTATCGATACTGCTCCATGGATTGGTTATTTATGCCTTGTTCCAAGGATTCACGCCATACGAAAATGACAAACAAGAACTAAAATCGATAAAAAGCTATTTGATCATTGAGGCTCCAAAACTCGAAGCAGAGGCATCGGCCAAAACAGAGCCAATTCAATTGCAGGAAGCCCCTAGTCAAAAAGAAAAGCTCTCTGTAGAGAAGCCACCTGAGCCCACTCCTCCTGCCGAAGAGATCATAAAAAGCGAACTTACAACTCCCAAAGAGGAAGTAACATCACAGCCAGAAGTAAGTAAAGTCACAGGAAGTAAAGAGGAAGTCAATACAATCGATATTTCACCAACACTCGATATAGACAATATGGACTCTCAATCGAGTAGCTTAAAAGGTGTTTCTAGCTACATACAAAACTTGCATCAAGTAGAAGTGGAAAGACTATCAGAAGGTGCCCTAAGACAATATAAGGAACCTAAGGCGATTGGTGACCCAGCATCAGAACCCAATATAAACAAAGAGCTAAGGCAGTCGAGTACTTCTTATGCACCAAAAGAAGCTAACATTATTGTGCTATCTGAATTTGGGCCAAATGAGAAAACGATACTGATGGATGGGAAATGCTTAAAAGTCACTACCACAGAACTGGATGATCCATTTTGGAAGGGCCCAAAACTCTGGACCTCAAGTAACGGATGTGGGAAGTACGACAAATTCAATGGCCAACTGCAAAAGTCGCTCGATAAATACTTAAAGAAATAGACGCCATGATTTCCCTATTGATGTTTAGTTCGATGTCTTCTTTTGCGCCGGTATTTCTTGCCCACCTTGATACAAGATCATAGATGTATATGCTCCATTTTCATTTGCAATGAACTCAAGCTCTGCATCTACTACCTTCAAGAAAAATCGACTTTTTGTCATAGGGTAGATTTGGAATTTTTGTTGTCCGGTTGCTTGCGACATTAATTTATCGTCTTCAAGCGTGATAGTGATATCAAAGCCAGGTTGTAACTCAAATACTCCAACAAATTGCATCAGCGTTGCGCTATCTAGCGTAATTTCAGTCTTTACCGGAACAGGCTTGTCAGTTTTTATACCAACAGATTCGCTAGCTCGACTTTTGAATAAGACTTCTGTTTTGCCATCTTCTTGCGTAAATCGTAAATTTGAAAAGCTACCTTCAAAATAAAACATGCCATCTGCTGTTGGATGCAATAAGAATTTCGTTCCTCCTTCCCGTTGTGAGTATAGCGAGCCATCGTGCATGGTAATAAACCTAGTAGCACCATCGTCAAAATCATAGACGCCTACTAAACTCGCTAACTCATCAGTATCTACAGATACGTCATCAGAGAACTCAGGATAGGGCTTATCAATAGCAATAGCCGCCATCTTCGTCGAAACAAACCCCGGGCCATTAAAATCAGTGTTTGATAGTACCGCTACAAATACATTTTCTTCAGGCAAGTAAATACTATTCGTGACATAACCAAAAATGCCACCGCCATGCTCCTTCGTTGAACTACCATTTATTTCACTTAGAAACCATCCATAACCATACCCAACCTTTTCACCGTTATTAAGTTCATAATTAGTGAAGGCTTTCTCAGTCGACGCTTGATTAATTAACTGGTTGCTTCTAATTGCCTGATTCCACTTGAATAAATCATGTACTGTAGACATTAAAGAACCTGCAGCATAAGGCTGCGACATGCTTAGATATTCCGCATTAATAATTTTATCGGTTTGCTGATATCCACTTGCTCGGTTTGGAATAATAGTCTGAGCGCTGCCATAGTAAGAAGAAGTCATGCCCACAGGCTCAAATATTTCTTTATGAATATAATCTTGATACGTTAGGCCAGAAGCTTTTTCGATGACATAACCCAAAATAAAATAAGCGGAATTGTTATATAAAAATTGCTCGCCAGGCTCAAAATCCATTGGCTCATCTTTAAAAATGTTTATGAGTTCTAGCGGTGAAAGATCTTGTCGCCACAATTTAGTCCAGCTTTCCATTGAAGTGTAACTCTTGATACCTGAGGTATGAGTAAGCAAATGGTGGAGTGTAATCGTATGACCCTTGGTCGGGTAATGAGGTAAAAACTTGGTAATCTCATCATCTAAACTCAGTTTTCCCTCTTCAACTAACATCAAAATTGCAACGGCAGTAAATTGTTTAGTAATGGAACCTATTTCGAATACCATCTCAGGCTTGATAGGCACATTCAATTCGATGTTCGCTAGCCCAAACCCTTTTTCATAAACTACTTCGCCGTCGATCGCCACAAGTGCCGCAGCGCCTGGTTGGTCAGACTGATATTGTTCACTTAATAATGCATCAAACTTTATTGAAAGAGACGTCGATGCACTAACATCACCTCCAGCTTCACTTTCATTTGTTAGTCCAGTTGCATTACATGAAATAAGTAAGCTAACGATACTTATACACAGCAATAACTTTAAGATATTCATAGTATTCCCTGCGTGAGTTCCCTTAGGAGTGCTTTCCTTGTTTAGTCAAAAATACATCAATTTGGACGTTTTGCAACCAATAATGCTTGGCCTTTTTGTGAGATGTATTGAAATATCAGAGGGCATGTCAAACAAAGTAAGGCCGTAAAAAGCGCCATGGCCGATGGGTTGATTCATTGTCCAATCGAACATTACTTGCCGAAACGAAGACTGATCTGATGACACGTTGGCGCAATAACGGTTTGCGTGCTATTCATACTATGCGTTCGCAGCAAACACGTAAAAAAGTGTAGAAATTATGACCATAAGAATAGTAAGCTAATGAAATGAAATAGATGTGGCGTCATTTCGAAATGAATCTATCGAGTTGTCACCTTAGGCTTGCGCTCCTCACAATAAGTGTTAGCTGCATGGAATCATCTATATGCATCCGGTCAAAAATCAGAACGGAAAAGCAGAAAATCAGGTAGATATTGATATTGGAAGCGTATTTGATTAACACAAGTTATAAAGAACTGTTGGCGCCATTGCCAGTTAGTTTGCTTTGTAAAAACATGGAAAATGGCGAAGTCTATGCTAACCCAGCTTGTTTGAGTATGTTTGGGGCCGAGCGGCAAGCTGATACTTTCGGCAATAGTTTGGTTTTTTACGATGTACAATCTCGTCAACCATTAACGGCTGAACAGCATCCCTTTTCGCTTTGCAATGGGCAAGATACACTTCATTTAGAAGTCAGAGTGAAAAGCAATTTCAAGAACCTGAATTGTCGTATTGAAGGCAAGAAAGTGACTTTTGACGGACAACCGTGGGTTGTACTTCATGTACATAGCCTTCAAGACAATGATATTACTGGTACACAGACGACTTACTCGTCAATGGCCAATCACTTAGCCTTTAGTCGCTTACTGTCAGGCATTTCTTCTCAACTGATTAATGTAAAGACAGAACATCTGGACGAGTTAATTGAGAAAAGCCTTGGTGCGTTTGGTGAATTTTGTGGTGTTGATAGATGCTATTTGTTTCAGTTTTCTGATGACAAGACAAGCATGAACAATACCCATGAATGGGTTGCGCCCGGTGTTCTCCCATATAAAGATGATTTACAGAATGTTAGCTCGAACGACTTACCTTATTTTGATAATACCATCAAAACCAAGAATGTATTTAAGATCGATAACGTCGATGATTTGCCTGATGAAGCCGCGCTAGAAAAAGAAGAGTTTAAGCGAGAGCGAATTAAGTCGGTGTTATGTGTTGCTGTACATATCAACGATAAACTATTTGGCTTTATTGGTTGCGATATTATTGGTAGCCCTTATTCATGGCGAGAGCATGATGTTCGTTATTTAAAGTTAATAGGTGAAATGCTTAGTAATACGCTGGAAAGTGTGACGAATAGAGTATCTTTACAACAGGTGACCACTGCGCTAGAAAAAGCCAACGAACAATTAGCCCATCAGGCGAACTTTGATGGCCTCACAGGTATCGCCAACCGTCGACAGTTCGATAAAAGCTTGGAAAAAGCGCTCAAACGTGGCACCAGAGATGGGAAATATATCAGCCTATTAATGGTAGACGTTGATCATTTTAAACATTTTAATGATAGTTTTGGTCACAGTGCGGGAGATGTAGCTTTACAGAAAGTTGCCAAGGCTCTTGATAGCTGTTGCAAACGAACTGACGATTTAGCAGCCAGATATGGCGGCGAAGAATTTTGCATAATACTGCCAAATACCAATCAAGAACAATCATTAAGTGTGGCCCAAGAGGTAATGCGAGCGATGGCGGCCTTGAATATTAGTTTTGAGCCATCTCTTGGTGAAGGCATTTTGTCGGTTAGTATTGGTAAAGCGACACTAAAATGTGATGCCTCAATCACCAATGCCCAACTAATAGATTTGGCTGATAAAGCACTTTATCGAGCGAAAAAGGATGGCCGCAACTGTATAGCTAGCGCCTAAGGAATCATATTCTCAGGTATATAGGTCTGTCTAGTCGCACATAGCGGACAGCCGCCTTTTTGGATTTCACGATATTACGCTTATTTTCAATCAGCGGTAAAATACTGCAACAGCAGAGATTAAAAAAATTTAACATACATCAACTGAGCTTTCCAGAAAGAACTAACCTATAATTATGTCAAGAGAAGAGCAAAACTCTTTTGTGCTCATGTAAACAATAAAGACATTAAAATGAAAAACAACTCAGCTTTGCTATTGGTTTTAGCTATATTTACTATCTTATTTAACAATGGGATGGCGCAAGCAAGCGATATCGGCTTCACCCACATCGAGGGAGGAATTATCGGTGGCTTTGTCAACGACATAGAGACGTCCGAAGTGATCATGGGTAGTGATCCTTTAGACTTAGAGAGTGATGCCGATGGTGGTGGATTTGTTAGTGGTGCATGGCAGTTTAGTAATCAAATGCATCTATTTGGTGAGTATGCTTCTCTCGGCCAAGAACTGGAAATCCGCACCGACATCAATACTGCTGCAGGTGAGTATGATGTGGTGCGCTGGCGTCTTGGAGTTGGTTATCAATACAATGTCTCGGAAACGTTGGCTTATTATGCTCGTCTGAGCCTTGACCAGCTAGAGTTAAAGGATGCGAACGTTGAAGGTTTCAATCTTGATATCGACGCTGAAGATAGCGGCGTCGGGTCTGAGATTGGTGTGATCTGGGCAGCAGCTCCAACATTTCATCTTCAGGGTCATGCTCGCTATACCGCAGTTGGGGACGTAGCCACTAGTGGTTCTGACCCCTTTGAAACAGATGTTCTTATAGGTGTTAACGGACGTTGGAGTTTCCTTCCCAATATGGCACTGATAACAGGCTACGAATTTGGGAAAATCACAACGTTTAACATAGGCATGCGTATTGCTTTTTAATTGCCAAGCAAGACCGTCCTGAAAAATTTGGTGCCGCTATCAATTCAGGTGTTATTGTAGGTTAGGTATCGAGTAGTGATAGCTTAATTATCAATTTGCGAATGACTGCACTTGGACGGCATTGACGTCTAAATAAGGTTTACTAAAGGCAAATCACTTACTGTGCAAGCTTAGAGGGAAGTGTGCAAACTATATCATCATTGCACACTATCAAACCACCTGCCCTGCAACCCAGCCGCTAGACCATGCCCATTGAAAGTTGTAACCACCTAACCAACCGGTAACATCAAGTACTTCACCGATGAAGAATAAGCCTTCTTGATTCTTCACTTCCATCGTTTTTGAAGAGACATAATCCGTATTGACGCCGCCTAGAGTTACTTCGGCAGTGCGGTAGCCTTCGGTACCATTAGGTTTTATTTGCCACTGACTAAAGGCCTCGGCCGCAGATTGAAGCTCTTTGGGGTTATACTGTTTTAGTGGCTTATTGGCGACGTTAAAGTATGGTAGTGCCGCCTGAACGAAACGTTTGGAATAATGTTTTGCTAGCGCGGTTGATAGATGTGCATCTGGTGTTTGGCTTTGCTGCTCGATTAAATCTTGATGTAAATCTCCATTCGGAAACAAATCAAACTCTACTGCTTGACCTGGCTCCCAATAGCTCGAAATTTGAAGCACAGCAGGGCCGCTCAAGCCACGATGAGTGAACAAAATATTCTCATTAAAATTCATATCGTTGCATTGCGCATTGGCATCTACAGAAATGCCACTTAATTCGCCAATAACTTGCTTGTCTTGTTCATGCAGAGTGAAAGGCACCAGCGCCGCTTTGGTTGGAATGATAGGAATATTAAACTGCTCTGCTACTCGGTAACCAAATGGCGTTGCGCCAAGCTTTGGCATACTTAAACCACCAGTGGCGATCACCAAAGATTCACATGCAAATTCACCTTGGCTAGTATTAACTAAATAACGCATCGACTGGCCTATAGGCTTCCCTGAGCTATCACTCTCTACGCCTCTTAAGCTCTTCACATCGAGGATTTCAGTGCGATTCTTAATGCTTACATTGGCTTTTTTGCACTCAGCCAAAAGCATATCTACGATGTCTTTTGCAGTATCATCACAAAAAAGCTGGCCCAGTGTTTTTTCATGATATTTAATGCCGTATTCGTTCACCAATGAAATAAAGTCCCATTGGGTATATTGGCTCAAAGCTGACTTGCAAAAATGAGGGTTCTCGCAAATAAAGTTCTCGTGCGAAGCATACATGTTGGTGAAGTTACAGCGTCCACCGCCGCTCATTAATATTTTACCGCCCAAGCGCTTGGCATGGTCGAATACAATTGCCGAGCGTCCGCGCTTACCCGCTTCAGTTGCACAAAAAAGCCCGGCAGCGCCCGCTCCAATTACAATAACATCAGTTTTGATCACAGGTTTAAATCCACCGTCTCACTTTTTGCATATACTCGGCGTAAGGTTCGCCAAAAATTTTCAACAACGCGCGCTCTTCGGGCGCAATTTGAAAACGCGTAATAAACAAAATGTAGGCGATTAACCAAGCCAAGTTTAGAACAGAGTCAAATCGCATACCTACAGAAATGATACCTAGTGCCATCGCGACATACATTGGATTTCTCGTAAACTGGAAAATACCGTCAGTAACCAAGTTGGAAGCTTTATCGATATTCACCGGATCGACAGTAGTGCTGGCTTTTTTAAAGGTAAGTAGACCCATTACGCCAATAACAATCGCCATAGCGAACAGCATCCGAGAGACCATCATTGTGCTGTCGCCAAGTACTAAAGAGTAAGGCAATATATCAGGCGTGTAATAGCACGCCACACAAGCAACCAGAAAGACGATTGCGGGTGGAATTTTAAGTTCTAAATTGATGGGATAACCTTTATCTTACAGTTGTTTCAGAATAGTTTCGGCGTCACTGACTTCAAATTGACCTGGCTCTTCTACATTCAACACACTCACTACACCATCGTCTACAATCATGCTGTAGCGAATAGAACGAACACCACCAAAGGCATCTGTGTCCATGTCTAAACCAATCGATTGAGTAAACGCACCATTTCCATCGGCTAGCATCGTTAATTCACTGGCGTTGTGAGATTTTCCCCATGCATCCATTACAAAGGCATCATTCACTGAAATGCAAATGATTTCATCTACACCCTTCGCTTTAATTTTATCAGCTAGTGTAACAAAACCGGGTAAATGGGCAGCTGAACACGTAGGTGTAAACGCACCTGGAACGGCAAACACGACCACTTTTTTGTCACTGAATAGGGTGCCAGTATTAGGGTTTTTCATTTCGCCATTTTGTAACACACTAAATACTGCTTCTGGTAAAGTACCGCCGACTTCAATCATGGGATCTCCGTTTTTTATTGTGAAAACAACTCCCGCCAAACTGGCTTGAGTCTTATAATAGTTTGAACTGCTTAATTTACAGGTTTCACTAACGCACATGCTACGTGCTGAAGGTGCAAAAGTGTAACCTATCAGTGCTGAATATACACATCAAATCTATGTTTCTTAGAGGTAATCTCAGTATCCGGCTTACGGCCACTTTGCAAGGCTATAGGCTCTGCATAACTGGGTCTTTTGACGACAACGCGACTACCGGCATGCTTGAGCGCCAGTTCTAGAAGTTCAGTGCTATCCATATCGGCGCCTAACAATTGCTGAAAAGCGCGCATTTCCTTTTTCACCAGTGCCGATTTCTTTTTATGTGGGAACATTGGATCAAGGTAAATCACATCTGCTAGGGCTTTCTCGGCGCCTGATGTATGCTTTGCAATGTAATCGTAAGCATCCGATTTGACTAGACTCAAGCGTTCCGCAAGCTCTGGAATATCTTGTGCTCGTTTAAGGGCATCTTCCAGTAAAGCGGCGATCACTGGGCTCCGTTCAAGCATCGTCACTTCAGCACCAACCGAAGCCATCACAAAGCTATCGTTTCCCATACCTGCAGTACAATCGATTACCGACAATGATGTTTTACCTTTAATTCCTATCGCTTTGGCTATTGCTTCATTGCGCCCGCCGCCATGAAGCTTGCGGTAGTTTAGTGCGGCAGATGCAAAATCAACACGAATATCTCCCCAGCTAGGTTCGTTACTCAAGCGCAAGGACAAACCCTCAGCGGTATAGACTAACTGCCATAGGGCATCTGCTGAAAGAAATGGCGTCGTCGTTGTTCTTTTATCTCGCTTCGCGCCCTTTTTAGGAGATGTGGCTCTTGTTACAGCAGCTTGAGTCACTATTGGAAAACCGGTTTCAGTCGATAAGGCTTTTGCGTCCTCACTTGGCTCGATTCGGTCTTTGTCTTCAACAAGAATAACTATTCCTATACCTTTATTTTTATCATTTTGAGGCGCCTCTGAAGTACTTTCCTTACGCATTTCCATACTCTTCTTTGTACGCTAACCAACGGTTGATCAAGGCTTGGGAATTACTTGGATATTCTCGCCACACGTAATCTGCCATATTTTTCACATCTGGTATCAGCGCCGCGTCACGTATTAGATCAGCTATTTTAAGGTCGGCAATACCCGTTTGTTTTGTCCCTAAAAGCTCACCGGGCCCGCGAATTTCTAAATCTTTTTCGGCAATATAGAAGCCATCGTGAGATTCTCGCAATACGCCTAGTCGTTTACTGGCTGTTTTTGACAAAGGGCTGGAATACATCAAAACACAATGACTTTCGACAGAGCCTCGACCCACTCTACCTCGCAATTGATGCAGTTGGGCCAAACCCAAACGCTCTGGGTTTTCAATAATCATTAAACTTGCGTTGGGCACGTCAACACCCACTTCGATGACAGTAGTTGCGACCAAGAGGTCGAGTTCGCCTTGTTTAAACTCATCCATAATCGCTTGTTTTTCGGCTGACTTCAGCCGCCCGTGCACTAAACCAACTTTAAGTTCAGGTAGGGCTGTTCGGAGCGCTATTGCCGCATCTTCTGCAGCCTGACATTGCAGCACTTCTGATTCATCTATTAAGGTACAGACCCAGTACGTTTGGCGTTTATTATCAATAGCAGCTTGTCTTACCCGTTCAATCACATCACCGCGACGAGTGTCGGGCAATACCACGGTGGTCACCGGTGTTCTACCCGGTGGCAGTTCATCAATGATAGATGTATCAAGATCAGCATATGCCGTCATGGCTAAAGTTCTTGGAATGGGCGTTGCGGTCATGATCAACTGGTGGGGATACTTACCCAACACTTCACCTTTCTTGCGCAAAGCGAGGCGCTGATGAACGCCAAAACGATGTTGCTCATCCACAATCACTAGCGCCAAGTTTTTATAATCTACTTGTTCCTGGAAAATAGCATGAGTACCTACGAGAATATCAATATCACCTGTTGCTAGTTTCTCTAAAGTTTCAGTTCGGGCTTTGCCTTTTAGCTTACCGGCCAACCATCCTACTCTAATACCCAATGGTGTGAGCCAATCACTAAAGTTATTCGCGTGCTGTTCAGCGAGCAGCTCGGTAGGTGCCATTAAGGCCACTTGATAGCCTGCGCTAATAGTCGATAAGGCACTCAATGCTGCAACCAAGGTTTTTCCAGAGCCAACATCACCTTGAACTAAGCGCATCATGGGTTGTGACTCTTGTAAGTTTTGTTCTATTTCTTCAACCACACGCGACTGCGCTCCGGTAGGTTGAAACGGTAGTGTCGATAAGAATTTTTGCTTAAGGGCTTCGTCAATTGGAATAGCTATGCCCGGATCGGCTTTAGACTGCGAGCGAACTTTCAACATACTGAGATGATGGGCGAGTAGCTCTTCTATTACTAAGCGCTTTTGTGCTGGATGTCGCCCCTCATCAAGATCTTCAATAATAACGTCGGCTGGCGGACGATGAACCAGATGCAATGCCTCGGTCAATGACACTTGATTCTCATACAAACCTTTAGGTAATAATTCGACTAGCGCACCCTTATCTAACTGTTTGAGTGCTTGTTCAGTCAGGCTACGTAGAGTGAGTTGTTTAACGCCTTCAGTAGTCGGATATACTGGTGTTAGTGAGTCCTCGAGTGCCGCATCCTCATTTTCATCAATGAGCTTGTATTCAGGGTGCATCATTTCGAGTTGACTCTTGCCAGTACGAACCTCTCCGAACGCTCTGATGGTTGTGCCGATGGCGAGTGACTTGGTTTGTGCAGCGGAAAAATGAAAGAAGCGAAGCGTAATTGAAGCGGTTCCGTCACTTACTTTCACTAGCAGCATTCGTCGACGTCCGTACTGAATGTCAGCAGACATGATTTCGCCTTGAATAGAGACGTGTAGATAAGCATGCAAATCAGCAATAGGATAAATGCGAGTGCGATCTTCATAGCGTGCTGGAAGGTGAAAAATGACATCCTGTAAGGTAACAAGATTCAACTTTTTCAGCTTTTCTGCAACCTTTGCTCCAACCCCTTTTAAGGTCGTAACCGGCGTGTCAGCCAGTGACTTCATATGCGACGTTTCTTTTAGTCCGTGTTTGTACCCTAAACTTTACCAGACCGTCGCCAATATGCTAGCTGTTCAATGATTCAGGTTGAGAAAACTTAGCTCAACGCGTAATATCAAAATCCACTGCAGGCATTATTGGAGTTGCATTAGATGGAATTAACACTATCAAAAGGTAGTCGATACAAGAGACTACTTACCCCTTTACTATTAATCATTACCGCCCTATTTTTGAGCACTCACGTTACGGCTGAGGAAACTGTCCATTCAACAAAGCCAAGTCAAGTCAGTCCAGAACAGATTGAAGTGGCGAAAGCATTCGCTGCGGCGCTTAATAGTCAAGATGTGGATACCATTGCCAACTTCTTTGACATGTCCGCTTTCGGCGATTTAGTTCTGGCACAAATGGAAACCGAACGGAATATAAAAAACGCTCTGGCACAGCAATACAAAACCCCAGCATTCGCCAGAACCTTTGCTCAATCGTCATTCATCTTACCTCCTAATTCACCAGCCAACTTTGATTATAAGGGCCTCGTTAAAACAGATTTATTCGGTGTTCGCCCTCTCATTCGACTGGATTATTTGAGTGGTGGCCATGAGTTTATGCTTATATTCTTCGATGCGGACAATAAAATCATCGACTTGTTTTATGCAACGAAAGGCAATTTAACAAGTAAATCGGTCGCAAGTACAACACAGATGATATTGCCTGCCCAGAACCGTTTTGTGGCCCGCCTATTGAAAGAAGATGACGATGCCGAAAAGGCAATTGAAAGCTTTCAAAAGATGTTAGCTTTGCGTCAACAAGGTCGCTTTCAAGAAGTATTAGACATATTAAGCACCCTCCCAGAAACAATGCGCTCGAGCCGCTCACTCATCGATTTTGAAGTGCTGATTGCACAAAATGTAGGGGAAGCTGAATACATTGATGCACTGTCTAAGTTGAATAAATACTATGGCGACGACCCAAGTACCTCATTTATGTTGGTAGATTACCACGTGACGGTAGAACAAAATGAAGCTGCCATGCGAAGTGTCGAGCAAGCAATGGCGTTTTGGGGTGAGGATGCTGCCTTGTATAACCTAAAGGCAAATATGTACTTCCTATTGGACGACCTAAACGCGGCAATTGGCGCAGCCAAAAAAGCAGTTCAACTAGAGCCTGAGTTTGAAGATTCATATTGGACACTCGTCGCGTTACAAGATCTAACTCAAGATTTCAGCGGTTTAACAGAAACATTTGCTGAAGTTAAAAAACGATTTAATCCAGAATTAACACCTCAAATGGTAGCCGAAAGTGGTGCCGTTGCGAATTACCCTAGCTCAGAAGAATTTAAGGAAGCTGCCGCAAGAAACAGCTTTGCAAAGGAATAAGGATAATGATGTATTTCAAGAATGCGAGCTTGCGCTTGCGCAGTATCGGTCTCGCGCTTTTCTTTGCTGTCATGTCATTTAGCCAGAATGCATATGCCGAAAGTGAACTCGCCAGTATATTAGAAGAAACGCCAGTAGAACTCGGGGAAAGAATAGCAAGTGAATTCGCAAACGCATTAAACAGCGGCGATATTGAGCGCGCCAAGCAATACTTAGATGTGAATAGCCTTGCTAAATTGGTGACTGAGGAACTTGACCTTACGCCAGCGATGAAAACAGGTTTCATGAAAGGTTTCTTACAAAGCGCGACTCCAGAATCACTCGTCAACAGCTTTCTAAACATATCTCCTAATGAAGTCACCTATTACAATTTTAAACGCACAATCGAAACCGAAGAGTTTGGTGCTAGGCCACTCATTCGAATCGACTTTGAAGAAGGCGGACACGAATTTGTTTTGTTATTTATTAATGAAAACCAACTTATTGAAGACTTCTACTTTGGCTCTAAAGCAAATTTAACCAGTCGAATTTCAGCAAATGCGGCACGCATGTTTGTGGGCAGTAAGCGCAGTTTCCTAGCCAGAATGATGAGCGGAGATTCTGTAGACAATCAGGTATTGGAAAACTTCCAAAAGATGATTGCTCACCATCGTGAAGGGGATCCAGAAAAAGCATACGAAAGCCTAAACAAGTTACCTGAAGAGCTGTTAAAGAGTCGTTTCGTGATAGACATGGGGATTGTGTTTGCACAGCAACTCAACGACACAGAATACATGAAACAGTTGTCCAATTTGAACAAGTATCATGGTGATAACGAATCAACTGCGTTCATGCTCATCGATTACCATTTTATGAACAATGATCTGGACTCTGCTCTTCGTGGAGCAGACATGGCAATGGCATTTTGGGGAGCTAACGATGCTGCTCTATTAAACCTAAAATCAACCATCTATTCTTTGCAGAACAAATTGGACAAAGCGATTGAAATGTCGAAATTGGCGATTAAAAGCGAACCTGAATTTGACGGTGGCTATTGGAACTTAGCTACTTTTTATAATCTTCAGGGTGACTTCGCATCGCTAACCGATATATTGCAACGCATTAACCTAGTTTTTGATGCCGGGATCACAAGCGAAACCATTGCTACAGTAGATGAATATCAGCTTTATACTGAGTCTGAAGAATTCAAAAATGCCTGGGAATAGACAGAAAGCAAAGAAGCGCTAAGCTGAGCTTAGCGCTTCTTGCACATTATGCTTTTGGCTTGACTAGTTTTGCAGCCGCCAATACCAACTCAGCAGATGGGCGAACGCTGTAATCTGGGTTTACATAGGTAAATTGTACTTTACCTGCCTCATCTAAAATGAAAATTGCTGGCGCTGGCAATACGGCTTTATCAGTCGTATCTGCAGTAAGGTCAACGTTCATTCGATCTTTATACAACTTACGAGTGTCATTCGGCACGTAAAAGCCAACACCAAAGCCACGAATAGCAGACAAGCTTTCATCAGAGAGCAGTGTCACTGCAAACTCAGTTTCTAGCTTCTGTTCTTGTAAGCGAGCCGGTGATTCGGGCGAAATTGCTAATACTTGATAGCCAGCATCAACTAAATCTTTCTCAATGGTCTTTAATTCTGCAAGCTGACGGCTGCAGTAAGGACACCATCCACCACGGTAAAAAATAACCACAGTTGGCTTTTGCATATATAGGGCTTTAAAGCTGACTGGTGACCCATCTGCGGTGTTAACAGTCACGTTGGGTGCTGTTGAACCGATGAGTAGAGGAGTAACATCTTCTGCTTTTTCTGCGATGACAGTTCGATCTAATGCCATAGCTGAAGTTGAGACTAAAGCTGACACTGCCAGTGCAGCAGCTAAAAACCATTTTTTCATTTTAATTCCTTGGGGTACATCATTAAAAATACAGTACATTGATGCCAAACTAGCATGTCAATCTAGCGGCGTGAAGTTATTCACACCACTAGACCCGATGGAAAGAAATAAAATTTCGTCAGTACGAATTTATTTTGAAAACTGCAGGGCAGACCACCAATCAGCATCCGCTTGGATCATGCCTTGGTCGTCAATATGAGGAAAAGGTAAATTACGACGAACACACTCTTTAAACAAGATCGGAAAACCGCCCTCAAATAGTATGTCCTGGCACTCTTGTTCACTTAATCTTGCAGCTTGGTACATACCTGCGAGTTCGCGCTGACGCTGAGCTTCATACATTACAACGGCTGCAGCAACACTCACATTCAATGACTGCACCATGCCTACCATCGGCACAATAATAGATTGATCAGCTAAGGCTATCGCCTCATCGGTTGCGCCGGTCTTTTCCTGGCCCAATAGCACGGCCGTCGGCTTGGTATAGTCGATTTCTCGAAAATCACAGGCACTATCATCCAAATGTGTTACCAAAACTTGCATGTTTTGCGCTTTCAGTTCACCGACAGCTTCAGCAATCGTATTGTGAGGTTTGGTTTTTACCCAAATCTGACTGCCCATGGCGGTGCCTTTGCGCAAGTTTTCAGATTGGTCCCAGACCGCGTGGATTTGGTGAACACCAACCGCATCACAGGTGCGGATTACCGCTGAGACGTTATGCGGTTTCGTCACTTCTTCCAAACACACGGTCAGGTCTGGCTGGCGGGTTTTGAGCAAAGCTCGGATACGCTGATAGCGCTCGGGCGACATGCTTTGATTCATAGCGATAACACTCTATCTGCAATTACGAAAAGGCTATTCTGGCAGCACCATCACACCGTCAATTTCAATTTGAGCGTCTTTTGGTAATTGCGATACACCAATAGCTGCGCGCGCTGGGTACGGCTGACTAAAGTATTTTGCCATAATTTCATTTACAGTAGCGAAATGCCCTAAGTCGGTCAGGAAAATGTTCACTTTTACCAAGTGTGACATGTCACCGCCCGCTGCTGCACAAACCGCTTTTAAGTTCTCAAAAACTTGTACAGCTTGCTCTGAAAAATCATCCGACACCATAGTCATCGTGCTAGGGACGAGGGGTATTTGTCCTGATAAGTAAACGGTAGATCCCGCTTTCACGGCTTGACTGTATGTGCCGATCGCCGCAGGCGCATCATCGGTCTGAATAATAGACTTTGACATGTGTAATCCTTAAAATTTTATTGTTGTTTGTACTGACTATGGCGCGATACTTTCTGAAGCTCAGGCATTGCCCTGATCTTGCGCATAATATTGGCAAGATGTACGCGGTTTTTAGTGGTCAGCTCGATATCGATTAGATAAACGCTATTTTCACGTTCTTCAGTTTGTAGATTGATAATGCTTGAGTCACTGCTTGCAATGGTGCTTGTTAGTGCAGCCAATGTACCCTGGTGATTGAAGAGCTCAAGACGCAATGACGCTTTGAAGTCGCCTTGTGGATCTTCGTCCCACTCCATTGGCAACACACGTTGCGGCTCTTCTTTGCTCAACTTACGAATGTTAGTACAACCCGTTTGGTGGATCACGATGCCGCGCCCAGGAGACAGTATGGCTACCACTTCGTCATCGGGTATAGGATGACAGCAACGCGAGAAGTGAACTAATAGGCCTTCCGTACCGCGAATCGCCACGTTTGATTTTTTCTCAGGGATTTCAGTTGTCTCTCCCACTAAGCGTCTTGCTACAATTGCCGACAACTCATTACCCATACCAATATTTGCAAGCAGGTCATCGAAGCTTTCATATTTGGTTTCCTCTACCACGCGCTCAATTTCGCTCGGGTCTATTTCGTCGAGTTTAATTGTTCCTAATGCATGACGTAATAAACGGTTACCCATGCTGATAGCGTCTTCGGACTGTTGGCGCTTCAAGAAGTGGCGTATGTTACTGCGTGCTCTTGCACTCACCACAAAGTTCAACCAGTTAGCATTCGGCTTCGCTCTAGGGGAAGTTATGATTTCGATAGTTTGTCCGTTTTCCAAAGGCTTACTAAGCGAGTAGTTGCGACGTTCTACGCGGGCCCCAACACAGGTGTTTCCTACATCTGAATGGACTGCATATGCGAAGTCAACGGCAGTTGCTCCCATTGGCAATTCAACAATAGTCCCTTTCGGTGTGAACACGTAAATTTCATCAGGGAACAGATCAGATTTGACACTTTCGATAAACTCGACTGAGGTGCTTGAGCGCTGTTGTAGTTCAACTAGGGATTGCATCCACTGATTAGCTCGCAACTGTGCGGTGGTATCTTTATCGTTCGCCTCTTTATACAGCCAATGAGCCGCAACCCCTTTATCTGCCATGTGGTCCATTTCTTCCGTGCGAATTTGCACTTCAACGGGAATACCATGAGGGCCGACAAGCGAAGTATGAAGTGACTGATAGCCATTAGAGCGTGGAATCGCAATATAGTCTTTGAAGCGGTTCTCAATAGGTTTATACAAGCCATGCATAGCGCCCAAAATGCGATAGCAATTATCGATGCTTTTTACCACGATACGAAAAGCATAAATATCCATGACTTCGGTAAACGATAGTTCTTTGTTTTTCATCTTACGATAGATAGAGTAAAGGTGCTTTTCACGCCCCAGAACGGTTCCTTCGATTTTATAAGACTCTAAACGTTGAACTAACTCACTTTGCGTTTTCTCGATGATGGCTTTGCGGTTACCTCGTGCCTGATTAACGGCAGATCGTAAGGCTTTGTGACGCATAGGATACATAGCTTGAAAACCCAGGTCTTCAAGCTCGTTTTTAATATCGTGGATACCCAATCTGTGCGCAAGTGGAGAGTATATCTCGAGTGTTTCTAAGGCGATACGGCGACGTTTATCTGGGCGCAGAGCACCTAAAGTACGCATATTATGTGTGCGGTCTGCGAGCTTAATTAGAATCACGCGGATATCTTGCACCATTGCCATTAGCATCTTACGAAAGTTTTCAGCTTGAGCTTCTTGCTTACTGCTAAATTGCAGCTTATCGAGTTTACTCACGCCCTCAACTAACTCGGCAACCGTCTCGCCAAACGCCAAGCTTAAATCTTCTTTATCGTAGTGGGTATCTTCAATCACGTCATGCAGCAAGGCTGCCATGAGTGTTTCATAATCGAGGTGCATGTCTGCAAGAATGCCAGCGACCGCGACTGGGTGTGTGATGTAAGGGTCGCCACTGCTACGAGTTTGGCCATCGTGTGCATCGCGCGCAAGTACGTAAGCCGCTTGAATATACTCGACTTGATCAGTGGGTAAGTATTTACTTACTTTTGTTTTTAAACCTTCAAAAAGATACACAGATATTTATTATGAAAATGATGACTGTCATATATGTAGAATACGGTTATTTTTGCGCTTTGCAAACGCAAAAACGCCGATTTTCATCGACGTTTCAAAATAATCAATTTGTTCGTCTTTCAAGCGCCTAGATAGCGATAAAAAAGACTTGAGCAAAGTGGCCTAGTTTTCAGATAGGATACTTGCTACCGAAGCAAACTCTGCAGCTTCTTTTTCACGTTCATCGTGAAGGTCAGACTGCTCTACTGTGTCTGCAGTCACAAGACCTAATTCAATCTCACGAAGAGCGACAACAGTTGGCTTATCATTACCCATTTCTACAAGTGGGTCTTTGCCTTCTGTAGCAATTTGTCTAGCGCGTCGCGCTGCAACTAATACTAAATCGAATCTGTTGCCAATCTGATCTACAGCGTCTTCAACTGTTACACGTGCCATTTAATGCTCCGAAAAATCAATAGGGTTTTCAAAAAGGTCGCGAAGTATACTGCATAATCTCGCTAAAGCCTAGTAAAAATAGCTCATATACCCGCTAATAATTGCTCAAAAAGTGCCTGATGTCTATTTTCTTGGTTTTCTAAATCACAGCGGTTTGCTAAAACGATTGCTTCAAACTCTTTTAGTGCTTGTTCTAGATCGTCATTTACCACCACGTAATCAAATTCATTGTAGTGAGAAATTTCAGATCTAGCTTGCGCCATACGCCCTGCAATAACTTCATCCGAATCTTGCCCACGACCGGATAACCTGGCCTGCAGAGCCTCAACGGACGGCGGTACAATATAAATGCCAATCACATCAGGATTAAGTGCCTTCACCTGCCTTGCACCCTGCCAATCTATATCAAGGAAAATATCGACCCCTTGATGTAATTTGTCACTGATCGCAGCTTTAGAAGTACCGTAATAATTACCGAAGACCTCGGCATACTCATAAAACGCATCTTGCTCAATCATGGCCTCGAAATCGGCATGATCAACAAAATGATATTCAACACCGTTCGTTTCGCCAGGGCGCGGTTTGCGAGTAGTGTGAGAGACCGAAAGCTGCATTGGATTGCTGCTGTGCGACTTTGCCAAAATAGCTTTGATCAAGGTCGATTTACCGGCGCCCGAGGGAGCAGCAACGATAAACAGGTTACCAAGTGGCTTAGTTAGTTCACTCGGTGAAGAATTTGTTTTAATATCAGGCATATAGTGGAAATTTAGCTAATTGATAGTGTTGCAATAATTTACAATGGTAGCATATGCACAATACAAAGTGCGCAAAATGGAAAACTTAAGAATGAAAGACGCTGATTATCATGAGCTTATCGATAACTTATTTATCGCGATAGAAGAAGCATTAGAAGTGTGTGAAGTAGACATCGATTATGAAGGTGCTGGTGGCATCCTCACTCTGACAATGCCTAACCACACCAAAATAATACTCAACAAACAACCTCCCCTGCAACAACTGTGGGTGGCGACTAAGTTTAATGGCCATCATTTCAATTTTACAGATGGTCAGTGGATTGATGAGCGTACCGATGCAGAGTTCTTTAGCTTCTTCGATGAAGCGCTTAGTAAGCAAGCGGGCCAAGATATTAAATTGAATTTACAGGACTAGATGAATGAGCGACGCATTACTTCCTTCCGTTGTTATCCCTGCGAAATCTGAGCACAAGGCAACGATAATATGGCTTCACGGTCTTGGTGATTCAGGTAATGGTTTCGCGCCAATTGCACCTGAATTGAAGCTACCTGACGAGCTTGGTGTGAAGTTTGTTTTCCCCCATGCGCCTATCCGGCCAGTGACCATTAATAACGGCATGGAGATGCGTGCTTGGTACGATATTAAATCGATGGATATGGACTCTAGAGCCGATTTAGAAGGCGTTCTAGATTCGTCTCAGCGTGTCGAAAAATTAATTGAGGCGGAGATAGGCAGCGGTATTGATGCGAGTAAAATCATGCTAATTGGCTTTTCTCAAGGTGGTGTCATTTCTTTGCATTTAGGCACCCGAATCAAACATCGTTTGGCTGGTATCGTCGCGCTCAGCACCTACATGTGCGCCCCGAATACACTGCAAACTGAAAAATCGGTAGAAAACCAAGACACACCGGTATTCTTTGCGCATGGTCAACAAGATGAAGTTGTCCCTCTATTTCTGGGTAATAGCGCTTATCAAACCATGAAACAGAACGACTACAATGTCATTTGGAAAGAGTACGTTATGCAGCACAATGTGTGTATGCCAGAAATAGTCGACATTTCTAAGTTCATTCAAGAACACTTGGGAGCAAAGTAAGACATGAGCAACTCAAGGACTAGGACGATTCGAATCGCAACCCGAAAAAGTGATTTGGCGATGTGGCAAGCGAAGTATGTTCAAGCCAAACTCTTAGAACATCATCCTCATGTGAATGTTGAGCTACTGCCAATGTCGACCCAAGGCGATCGCATTTTAGACACACCCCTCGCGAAAATTGGGGGTAAAGGCCTATTCATTAAAGAACTTGAAATTGCGATGCAAAATGGCGAAGCCGATATTGCTGTCCACTCTATGAAGGATGTACCCGTTGCGTTCCCAGAGGGCTTTGGTTTGCATGCAATCTGTGAGCGCGAAAACCCCTTTGATGCCTTCGTATCAAATCATTATGACAACATTGAAGCTCTCCCCCTAGGCGCTGTCGTTGGTACATCAAGCTTACGCCGTCAATGCCAAATACGCGCTTTTCGCTCCGATTTAGTGATAAAAGACCTTCGCGGCAACGTGAATACCCGCTTAGCCAAATTGGATGAGGGCCAGTACGATGCCATTATCCTCGCCTCCGCTGGCCTTATTCGCTTGGGAATGCGTGAGCGTATCAAGCAAGAGATTGACACCGGCGTGAGTTTACCTGCTGTTGGTCAAGGTGCAGTTGGTATCGAATGTAGAAATGACGACGCTGAACTCATTAGCTTACTGCAAGCACTAAACGACTCACAAACTGCCGCCAGAGTGCTAGCAGAAAGAGCCATGAATGCTAGATTGGAAGGCGGATGCCAAGTGCCGATCGGAAGTTACGCGGTACTAAGTAATGATACACTCACATTGCGCGGCCTAGTGGGAACGCCTGATGGTACAACCATCTTGAAAGCCTCAGCAGAGGGTCAGCTTGCAGATGCAGAAAACATCGGGACTGAAGTAGCAAATAAATTACTTGAACAAGGTGCAAGAGAGATTTTAGACGCTCTTGGTGACTAGTCTTTTGCACTGCATCAGCCGTTGATTGTACAAACTGACAGCGCAAACGAAATCGATGAATTCACGACAATAGGAATGTAGAGCAAAGAGTATGTTTTTACTACTTCGACCGACAACCAAAATAGACACCTCAGTAGCGCGATTTGCTGAGGCGGGTCTAGATGCCGTTGGTTGTGCTCTCATTGATATCGTCCCCTTATCGAGTGACATCAAATTTAGTGATTACCAGGCTGACCTGATCATTGTGACCAGCACCGCCGCTGCAGATATCTTTGTTGAACGTGTACAGCAAGACCTTGCCAAAGACATACCCATTATCGCTGTAGGGCCCAGCACCGCAAAGAAACTTGCCTGTAAGTTCAGTCGTGTTAGTGAAGCCGTGCCAGCAAACTCAGAAGGGGTCGTCGCGGCCATTCAAGCTCGCAAAATCAAGCCTTCCCAAGTGCTACTATTAAAGGGTGAAGGCGGCCGGCAACTTATCCAGCAGAGCCTAGCAAAAGTGGGAATAACACTGGTCCATCAAGACCTGTACAAACGGGTATGCTTGCAGGAAGCGCAATTTACACAAGAGTTTGTGCAAAGTGATATTCATTGTATTATTGCAACAAGTGCAGCTTTTGTAGATGCGGCTTATAATTACTTTGAACCAGAATGGCTTAATACTATCCAATGGATAGTAGTCAGTGACCGCGTTAAACTTCATCTTGCGGCATTGGGTGCGAAACACATAATCAATAGCGAGGGTGCAAGTGATCAATGTTTGATTGCAGCAACCCGCAAAGTCAAAGGATCACAAAATGACTGACCAGAAGTCAACAAACGACACATCGAAAGCCAATGAGAACGAGGCCAATGTTGACGATCAGAGCACGCTTGATGAACAGAGAATTGAAGACGCTGTGGTGATTGAAGAGTCGGCTGAAACCCTCAGTAAGCGTGCTCCTGTGACGAATTCAAATACGACAAACGCACGTAGTACAAATACTAGTAGTGCTGAAGAGAAAACGGTAAAAACAGGTGGTTTGTGGTTCCTAGCATTGCTGAACTTTCTCATCATTGTAGGTCTTTGTGCCGCCGCTGCTTGGGTTTGGTACAACTGGCAACAGGGCGCCAGCAACGAGAACGACGAGTTGACGGTACTACAAACTGAGGTGAGTAACGCGAACGATGAAATAGCCTCTTTGAAACGCGAGCTAAACCAAGCCAATGAAACATTACAAAGCAGTATCAAAGAGTCCATGGCCGCACAGAGCGCTAATTTTGATTCTGCGCTAAATGAATTGTTTGCCTTGTCGGCGCAAAACACTGACGACACTGATTTATTAAAACGCAAAGTAAGCGAATTATCTGGGCGACGACCTGCCGACTGGCTGCTCGCTGAGGCCGATTACCTTGTGCGCATGGCCGGAAGGAAGTTATGGCTAGAGAAAGATGTTAGCACTGCCATGTTAATGCTGCAGGCCGCAGATTCTCGACTGGCGGACCTCGCAGATCCATCGCTTTTTCCAGTAAGAAAACTCATTGCCAATGACATTCAGGCGCTTCACCAAGTAAGTCCAGTATCGACTAACTCCGTTGCGTTAGCTTTGAATGGCATGATTTCTCAAGTTGATCAGTTGCCCCTAAACGCCATGAAAATTCAAGAGTTCGAGCCAAATCCAGCGGCAACAGAGCTAAGTGACGATATTGCTGACTGGCAGGAAAATTTATCTAAGACTTGGACAGCGATTGTTGATGATTTTATACAGGTAGATGTCAGTGACGAGCCCATTCTACCCTATTTATCCACCAAACAAAGATGGCTGATTACCGAACAACTAAAACTAGCCTTAGCACAAGCTCAAAGTGCTGCACTGAGCGAACGAAATACCCTTTATCAAGCTTCATTGCAGCAAGCGATGGCTGTTGTCGTTGAGCATTATCAGCTAGAAGAAAACAACGTGAAGCAATTCATTGAAGTGATGCAACAACTTCAAGGTACCGAAGTCGCTAAAACTTATCCTCGCGAATTAAGCTCTGCGTCTGCATTAAAAGATATCATCGACGAGCGCGTTAAAGGCGCATTTGGCAACCAACCGACTCTTGACCAGGACCCCGACAAAATTTCTGAGGGTGCCTTATGAAGAAACTGATATTTTACATCATCTCAATCGCCCTGTTATTTGCGGCGATTCTTTTTGGCCATCATGCGATTGGTGAAAAAGGGCGTATCTTCATCGCAATGGGTGACTTACGCATTCAGATGACTGTAGTGAGCGCCGGCATTGTCCTGCTCGCCAGCAGTATTGGCGTGATCATTGTCGGCTGGCTACTTGTAAAGTTAGCGCGCATGTTGACGGGTTCACGCAACTGGTTTGGTAGCTTATCCCGACGCAAACAACAAAAAGCCTTTCATGAGGCAATCAACGCTTGTGCGATTGGTGATTATGAATCCGCTCAAAAGGCCATAAGCAAGACCTTTCCTGGTGAATTTGGTGGTTCAAACTATATTTTAGCTGCGGATATCGATCGCAAAGTAAATAACGGTAACAATCTGGAGAATTTACTCAGTATCGCTGAAACCTTTGAAGCTTCGGCAGTATCGGCCAAAGCGCAACAAGCGGCGCATTTTGTACAACAGCACCAATTTGACAAGGCCAAAGAAGTACTTGAGGGGATCGATGCCAAAGCACAGAACCAAGCGGTTATCGCGCGTCTATGGTTATCAGTACTAGCCGCCCTTGGCCAATGGGATGAAGTAAAAGAACGCTTAAAATTACATAAAAAGGTCTTAGGTGACGATTATGTTGTTTGGGCTCAGCAAGCAACGCAAGGCGAGTTTGCAGAGATTGCGAGTAAACACGGTGCGAACGCACTGCGTCAAAAATGGGAAGAATTGCCGAGAGCAGCGAAAAAAGACATCGCTAATCAGATTGTATTTATACAGTTGCTCATAGATCAGGGCTTGTCTAAAGATGCAGAGCCTATTTTGGTCGACTTAGCTAAGAAGTCTCAGCATAGTGCATTCCACAATTTATTTAAGCAGTTGAAGCACCCTTCTCCTTTTGCTGCCATGCGCTTGATCGAAAGCTGGATTAAAGCCGATCCTGAAAACGCCAAACTGTATTCAGTGCTGGCGCACTTGGCCTACAATAGTGGTGACAGTGAATTGGCTGAAAAAGCGGTAAGGAAAGCCTTGGAGCTCGCTAGCGATCCAGATGATGGTCGTCTACTTGCCCGCTTACTCGAACAGCAAAATGCATTCGAGAAAGCGAATAATGTTTACAAAGGCTTACTCACCTCGTAGATAGAACCGACTAATCTTCTTCTATCAGGATTGACAAGGTCATATTAAAGCGCTCTTCTAGCGCTTTAATTTTCTCAATGCTTCCCGCATCAAATATATGGCCCTGCGGTAAAATTAAGATATCGTTCTCATTGTACAAAGCTTCATGCAACACCATGCCTGGCTCGAGTTGAGATGTCTTCAAGCCAATATCATATTTATCTTCAGAACCGGCCTGTTGCTCTAATTTCAGCAAGTTCACGATACTGCCATCGTATTGAAGACCGCAATAATTATTTACTTTGTCAATCGCATCCAAAGCGTCGTATTCGGTACCATTTATGCGTCCTTTACGGTAGCGCATATAATCTCTTGCCACCGCCAACACTTTTGAGCCAAGCGGTATCTGGTCTGCGGCAACACTATTAGGAAAACCTCGTCCATTGGTAAACTCAAACTGGTTAATAATAATATCGGTCACCTCTGGCAACTGCGCTGGCGCTAAAATTAACTGAGCACGATAAGCCTGGCTATAGTAGCTTTCTTGCTGTGCTGGCGTAAGCTTTGAGAAAGGCGTTTGGATAATTTTGGTATCGAGTCCAACCATGCCTATTTCAGCAATCAAAGCAGCATAAGTAATATCGGCTACTTGTTTATCGCTAAGATCCATTCTATCTGCAATCGATTTGGCCACACTGCTGACCGATTTTGCATAAGCACCGCTAAACAAGGGGTTACTGCTAAGCATGTTGTAAATCACTTTCTTCACAGAAGTTGTCGCTTGCTCTGAACGCGAAAGTGCCACTTTCAATTGCTTGGTTCGCTGTTCTACCTTTTGCTCTAATACGCCATTTAGAAAGGCCAGCTCTTTGTTTTGCTTAGCTGTTAGTAGCTGAAGACGTTTGTTTTCTGCTGCTAATTTATGTTGGTTGATGCCGCGCTCTACTGCCTCGATCAATACTTCATTGTCCCACGGCTTTTGCAAGAAACGTTGAATTTGGCCGTTATTGATCACTTCTAAAGTCGACTCTAAATCAGCAAAACCAGACAGTACGATTTTATATGTATCGGGAAAGTTTAACGCAACTTGGCTTAGAAAAGCGGCACCATTCATGCCCGGCATTTTCATATCAGAAACAACCACATGAACGGTATTTTCCTGCATAAAATCCAGTGCTTTTTGCGCGCTATCCGCAAGCACCAATTTGAACGGTTTACTGTGAAAAATACGTTTCATAGTGCGTAGGATGCTGGTTTCGTCATCTACAAAAAGCACAGTGAATTTCGGAGCTGCTTTTACTTCTGATTTTTCTTCACTCATGAAAAGGGTATCCACTCTAACTTATCGAAGACTCAATTTGACTTGAGTCGCTATTCATACTGCTCGTTATTGGAAGCGTGATTGTAAACCTTGTACCAACGCTTATTTCGCTCTCAACGGCGATTGAACCTCCATGCTCTTGTATAATATCAAATGAAATTGACAGGCCCAGTCCCGTGCCTTCTCCTTCCTCCTTAGTGGTAAAGAAAGGGTTGAAAATATCTTTCATCGTTTCCGCCGACATGCCAGTCCCGGTATCGACTATCATAATTTTAATATTGTCGCCGTCCTGAAAAGAGTGAACAGTCACTGTACCGTCTTTTTGTATGGCTTGACCCGCGTTGACGATCAAATTGGTTAAGACTTGATTGATTTTACCCACATTCATCAAGCTATCCGGCACATCTTTCAGATCCAAAACTAGCTCTGCATTCTGGGTTACCTTGCTTTTTACCATTTTTGCAGTGGTAGAAATACACTGGTTAATGTCGAACAACTGCATAGTGTCGCTGTCTGCTCGACTAAATGATTTCATATTCTTCACGATATCAATTACACGACTCAAGCCATCGTCAGTATCCACGAGGAGTTCTTTAACGTCATCATTGATAAAAGAAATATCTTGTTCGTCTAAATATGCTTTAAACTCATCGAGCATATTCTGATAGTTGTCATCATCGGTAGGCGTTTTTACCAAGGTTTCAAGTTTGAGACTTATCTCAATGTAAGTGTCGATATATCCTTTCAATACGCCCATATTGCTATTAATAAAACCGATTGGGTTGTTGATTTCATGAGCAACACCAGCAGCTAGTTGACCTACAGAGGCCATTTTTTCTGCCTGCAATAGCTGCTGTTGCGTAGTTTTTAGGTTCTGATTGATGTGAGTAAGTTCTTCATTTTGCGCCTCAACCTGCTGAGTACGCTTCTTGACTTTCATTTCCAGAGTACGGTTCAGCCCTTGCAAGGCATTCTGAAATGATTGAGTTCGTTGATACTCTACTTCTAGGTTATCAACCAAGGAATTAAAGGCCTTTGCCACTTCAGCTAATTCATCGTCACTATCTTCCGGCACTCTGGCAACATCAAATTGACCAGAATCCAACGCCGCATTTATTTTTTTAGCGCCTCTGCGCAACACATTCAGTTGTTTAGTGAGGTAACGACCAAGAAATATTGAAAACAGTCCGACCAAGAGCATCTCAACAAAGGCAATACTTGCAGTCCACGTTTTTACCTTAGTCATGGTTTTTTGCATTTCCGATATGCTGATACCTAATTCGACTCTTCCATAAGTCTGGTCTCCAGCAAAGATGAGTGACATTTTGTCATATACGCCATCATTCACATCATCGACTAAAACGTCTTCAACGAAGGGGCGGTTCAATAAACCCAGATTCCCGGCAGCGGCGAGTAAACGGCCGTCAACATCAAATACCTTGGCGTAGACTATGTCAGGGTTAGTGAGTACTTCGTCAGTAATAGCGTCGAGGGAGGCCAAATCAAATGAAAGTACAGCACTTTTCGTTGTTGCGGCGAAAAGTTTAGAAGCCGTACTGGCACGCTTAACTAAGTTTTCGTTGGCAATGTTACCCATGAAGTGCGTGGCAGTTATCACCAACATCAACAATAATACCCCTTCAATCAGGGCAGTGCCGATGGTTGTTTTTGCGGTAATAGATAGACGCATTTAGGCCTCAATAGTTATTTAGACGCGTCTTGCGCCAAGAAGCCCGATATCCCTAATTCCTTCGTACTATTCCAATCTTGGTGTGTTGCCATTTCAAATGGTTTAAAATTTAATTCTTTGATGAGAGCCAGAAATGACTCATCTTGATTCAGCACCAATAGCGCCGCTAACAGCTTCTCTCTGGTCTCTTGATCAATATCTGGGTGAGTGGCGATAGCATGCGGCGTATAACCTTGGCTTGTCCACACGATTCTTAGTAAGTCACGTACTTCCTGTGGTGTATTATTGAAGGTACGCATAACACCTCCACCGGCAGGAGAGAAACCTCGTGCTACCGCTAGGTACACCGAATCGTGAGAGTATACAAACCGAGATTTGGTGTCGATTTGGTTCTGAGCTAGCACTGCGCGAGGAATGATCGTTGCCGCAAAAGCGGCTGGCGCAGGAAAGGCAATCTGCTTGTCATTCAGTTGTGAAATATCTTCAATTGGCGAATCTTTTCTAACAACAATAATACCTTTCAGTAATTTGTCTTTCTCTTTGGCAAGTGCTTGGTAGCCTGCGCTTTCACTGTAACTCACGTAGTGATAGGGATTCATGTAGGCGATATCGTACTCGCCAGCGGCTAGCCGTTGCTCAAAGGTGGGAATATTTTTGGCCGTAGAGAACTTAAGCTGAATGCCGGATTCTTCAGACCAACGAGCTAAAACCGGCCCCCATTTGGCGGCCAGTTTCGATGCGGATTGTTGTGGAACAATTCCGAATGTTAATTGAGTTTGCTTGTCGTTAGCGAGTAACGACGTGATACAGCAGCAATACAATATTAGGCATAAAAGCCTTCGTGTCATGCAAACGCCTCTTGTTCGGTCTCGACGATTGAGTCTAAGACCATAGCTAAGGCATAGTTATCTATTGGCTTAGCAATCTTAAAAACTTTCGCGTCGTTTTGAGTAGCTATTCTGTTATCGGTAAATTCATCGAAAACAATAATATGTGGTTTATACTCTAGCTTCTCTTCAATCACTTCAGTCAAAGCAGTTATATCCACTCGTGAGGTTTGAGAATCTATCATTATCAAAGAAGGTTTATGTTGCGCAATCTCTACGCCAGATTCTATACCATATTGATATACTTGAGTAACGAAACCTGCATTTCTTGCAATACGCTGCGCGTTTTTCACTAATTGCTTCTCAACAGAAACAATGAAACATGACTTTTCTTGTTCCACTATCAATTCTGATGGAACTGGGATCTGGTTTTGGACCAGAAAATCGAGCAAATCACTGTGCTTCACACGGTTGTTACCGCGGCCTGGCAATTTGAACGCCTTTAATTTTTTAGCTTCTATCCAACGGATAACTGTGCGTGGATTTACATCACAAATTTTAGCAACTTCACCACTTGAGAATGACTTCATATTCTATCGACTACATCATACTAACGTGGAGCGAACATTAGCAAAAGGCCATTTGAAATGCGACTTTCAGGCCAATTTACGACCATACTAAGCTATTAAAATATATACCTAGTTTAGATTCATTCCTGAGAAGACAAGCGCGTACTTAAACCTTTGAGTATGCCCCGCAGGGCACAAGAAATAAGACAAAAGCAAGTCAAGTAATATGATGCCAAATAGCTAAGACTTAAGTTTAGAGAAAATCTGGATTTTGGCTTTTACGCAATAAAAAAGCCGCACTACGGCGGCCTTTTACCAAATCAAAATATCAATTTTCAATTTATCGAGCAATCATACGTTTACGAATAGCGAATAAACTCATTACGGACACTAGCAACCAGCCAACGGAACCGCCTGAATCTGAATCACCATCATCACCGCCAGCGTCCACAGTAGTATTGCGGACTGGGTTTAAGTTAGGATTTGTGACAACCGTTGAGTCTATAACCACAATATCTGAAATCACAATCAGGTTGTCACCTGTAGGCTCAGCGCCACTTGAGGCTTGCTCAGCAGTAAAGTCTTTTAGTGGTAAAGTATCGAATGGGCTACCATAGTTGAAACGATTTAGCGCAAGAATTTCGTCGACTACATCCATGCCATCCCCAAGTACTTGACCAAAAACAGTGAAGCCACCATTTTGATTATCAAGGTTTCCAGCGTTATTTACCGCATTTACAAACCATTGATTAGTGGCACTGTTTGGATTCCCGCCTACTTTCGCCATCGCAATGGTGCCACGTACATTTGATAACACAGGTTCGTTAACTACTGGTGAACCAGCAGCAATACTATTTGGTGGAAAGGTATTATTATAGGCAAACCCGCCACCTTGAAGCACAAAGCCGGGTACAGAGCGATGGAAAACGGCGTTAGCATATGAACCGGAATTCACATAACTTAGGAAATTTTCAACGGTTTCTGGCGTTTCTTGATCAAACAAATTGATTTGAAAGTTACCCACATTCGTTCGTACTTCTACAACAGTAGCGTTAGCAACAGTAGATAACGAAAGGGCAGCACCTAACAGAGCACCGGCAATGAATTTTGATTTTTTTAAAGAGGAAAACATAGTTATATTCTTTTTGTTATTTTAGGTAAAAGCGATTTGCGACGACAAACCTTATTGAAGCCCAAGAATAATGCATTCCTTAGCCTAAAACCACCCTTCAATAGCAGTAAATCTTAACGTTTCTATCACAAACTCATTTGCCCGCTAACACAGTCAGCTGTTTACTGGCCGAATTCCCAAGATCATCTATTACTAGCACCTCATAGTTTCCGGGGCGAGCATTCCATGTAATGATGTTAGAGCGATCTTTACTCATTAGTTCCTGCACTCCAATAAGCTCCTTATTCGCAAACCAGTAGAGCCTGCTGGCCGCGCCATCAGCATTGGCTTGTAGTGGGATTTCGGCAGCGTCCGATAATGTAGAGTTTACGATGTAGCTAAGGTCTTCTTGGGGCGAGTATATGTCTATCGATGCGTTAACTTGTTTGTGGAAGTTCATATCACAGCCTGGCATGTATGAAGGGGGGGGTTCTAGCACAATGCCCGCATTTGCATATAATTCTAAGAACGATTTGGGCCAGAACGCGACAAACTCCTCTGTGCCTTTAGTGTAATCACGATCGCATCGTAATAAACCTGTCACCTTATCAACTAAAACCTTTCTGTAAATATTTGAGCTCGATATTGGTGAGACCCCAGGAATAAAAGCTGACAGCGCAGGTTCAGGGCATCCAACTTCATACAAATCACCTGTTGGCTTGCATATCTTCACGTGTTTTAGATTTAAGTGGGCTGGCAGGCGTATGGGTAGATGCGCTTTCATTTCACTTTGCTTGCTGATTGGTTGAATTGCGCGTAAGGCATCGACAATGCCAAATAGCAAAGGACCTGCGGCTGTTCGCCCAATAAAGGCATTGTTACCCTCACCATTAAAGTTACCAATCCATACCGCAACCACATAGTCGCCAGCAATACCAATGGCCCAAGCGTCTCTGAATGCCCAAGAGGTCCCCGTCTTCCATGCAATAGCATCAAGCTCACTTCGCGCGTTTGCCATTGTGTAGCTTGGTATTTGATTGTCCGGCCTAGTGTTCTGACTTAGCATCTGACGAATTAAGTGAGCCGATTCAGCGGAAAACAAGCGCTTTTCACTTTTTGGACCACTCACCCAGTTAACGCTTACTCCGCCCAAATCAATTGATTTATAGATACCTTCGTTAGAAATAGCAGCATACAATGAGACAAGTTCCAGCATACTCAATTCGACGCCGCCCAAGGCGAGTGCAAGCCCATAGAAATCCTCGGAACGAAGTTGACTAACATTGGCAGCTTGCAGCATTTGATACAAAGTGAATACATTACTGTTCGCAGTTGATTGACTCGCTTTACTCTCTTGTTGTTGATTTAAGCGAGACTGCAATTCTACTGCTGGTACATTTCTACTGCGTATTAATGCTTCTGCTGCAGATATTGGTCCGACAAAACCTTTGCCAAAATTTTCTGGTGTGAATGCGCTGTAGCGTTTGGGTAAATCTTTCAGCAAAGTGAGCGGATGTATTAGCCCTGCATCAATTGCAAGCGCATAAATAAAGGGTTTAAGAGTGGAACCCGGACTACGTTTGGCTAAGGTACCGTTTACTTGCCCCTGAATGTTTACATCAGAAAAGTCAGCCGAGCCGATCATCGCTTCAATTTGCATTGTTTTGGTGTTTAGCACCAATGCACTCGCATTACTAAAACCAAGTACTTTCTTTTGGTTTATATAGGCTTCAAGCTGCTTTTCTACTAGGTGCTGTAAAGGTAAATTGAGAGAAGTGACCAAAGTACTTTGTGACCTTGATTTTTGAGCAGTCGATTTCTTTTGCATTACCCAATCTACATAGTGAGGAGCTTCAAATGGCAAGTCTTTTGAAGATCTTACGCGTAACGGCATATCGGGTATATTTGATGGCTCCTCTGGGTGAGCTTCTTGCCAACGTGCGAATAAGATTTTTTTCGCTTCTGAGAGTGCCTGTTGTCCGCTCGGTTTTGAAGGATTTCGTTTATTTGGATTTTGAGGGATCAGCGCCAAGGTGATCGCTTCTGGCAAACTTAGTTGTGATGCGGATTTGTTAAAGTAAATCAAACTTGCAGCACCAATGCCTTCGATATTTCCGCCATAAGGAGCAAAATTTAAATAGGCTTCAAGCAGTTCTTCTTTTGAGTAATGCCGAGCCAGTTGTAAGGCACGAAAGATTTGCTCTGCTTTACCAGTAATACTGTTTGATTCAATCTGCCAACGCAGCCTAGCGACTTGCATCACGATGGTGGAAGCGCCAATTCGACGCTCTCTTAACACGTAAGTTTGCCAAAATGCTCTAATAAGAGCAGGATAATCTACCCCTGAATGCTCATAAAAGCCCTGGTCTTCGTACAGTACCGTGGCTTCTTGTAGCAAGGGCGAAATATCTTCTAGCGCTGTATACAAACGATAACGCTGGTCTTGTGCTAGGCTTAAGCGCAGTAGTTGACCATTGCGGTCGTACACCGCGGACGAATAGCTTTGATAATAGCGAAGCTCAGGTTTTGGCAATAAAATATAGCTTAATGCGCCTATGCACAAAACAAAGAGAACCAACATCGACAACTTGAAGCGAGCGGTTAGTTGATGCCACCGGCCTGATTTCTTTGCCAGCATAAAGCCTACTCTTCGTCCTCTGTTACTATCACCGAAGAACTCGCGGACCAAGCTTTCAATGCTCGGTCGTACATAGACTCTGCAAAGCTTGGCGGCACAACGAATTTACCTGCCGCGGTCAACTGCACTTGATACTTAATTTCTGTCACCCTTTTTGTTAACTGTCCGTAATACACAATACGATCATCGCGAATATCAATGTATTCGGACTGCCAAGGTCCAGCTCGTCTATTCACAGATTCTCTCAGTACCTCAAAACCTCCTGGCAAGAGGTCAACAATCGCCACGTTATCAATGAAATCCTTATCTGTAGCTCGAACGCGTAACCTAACCATCACCTTCTGACCTTGCACAAATTCAGTTACCGCTTCGCCGTTTTCATTCAAGAAAGCGCGCTGTATTTCAATTCCTTGTTTTAATGGTTCTGAAGGTACTTTCGTTTGATAACCCGCTTGCATACTAACGAAGTGTAAGGGTGTAAGGTCACCGTTTTCTTTTTTCGCAGTGACTCTGTCTTCCCGACTCGAAAAAGACACGGTGGGGAATGGATTATAACGAGGCATTAACGCTGCTGCTTGCTGTTGTCTATAAGCTGTGAAAACGATCTGTTTGTCTATGGCTTCGATATTGTCGCTGCCAATCGCCGAATGATAAGCCCCCAGTGCTAATGTGCTGTACGCCGCCGAGAGCGTATTGAAATTGCCCTGATAGATAGACTCATTCATTGACCGAACGGCGCTTGATAGCGGTAGGCTGCTATCTTGTGCCATTGAATTAATGAGTGATGGAAAGTGCTTAGCAAGCAGATAAATATATTGAGCATCTAAAGCCAAACGCGGCGCCTTACCCATAATTGCTTGCGCAATTGGCTTATCTTCTGACACATCATAGCCTGTTATCAAAGCCTGAGCCTCATCGGACATTTGCATTAATCTATAGCTCGATGCGATGTAGGCAGCCGCAATATCTTTCTTCCAATTACCAAGCGCAGAATCGGTTTGGCCTCCCTGTCCTGCTGTATGATTGAGATCATCAAGCAGATCAATGAGCAAGTTTGAAGTCACCACACCAAAACGTGTGAGTAGGTAAATGCCATACGCTCGGTTTCTGACATTGACCATATTATTATTTAAACCAACTCTTTGCCCAAGCCCGCGTGGTTTGTTCTTCAAGTGTGCAGACAGTGTGGAATCAATGTAGTTAATGCCACTTTGGAGCATGTCCTGCGGAACAGGGTAACCCAATTCTCTTGCGTCCAAAAGGAAGTGCATAACATACAAACTGACTTCTAAATCATTCGCTTCTTGACCTGGCCAATAGCTAAAACCACCTGCATAGGTTTGGCGTTGACGAAGCGTGGTCAGCAGTTCATTAAAATGAGCTAAGACATCTGCCGATTCTTTTGAGCCGCTTGTTGCTTTATATTTCGCTAGATTCGATAAACCTACCAAAGGAAAGACCTGAGATATCATCTGCTCCGTACAGCCATGAGGATAGTCTGCAAGATAGTCACTCAAACCTTCCACAATAACTAAAGGACTTGATGATACACGTAGCTTATGACTCGATTGTTCAACATAGAAATCAGTGCGTAGGTCCACTTTCACTTCATCATTCGTTTGGCCGGTAGCAATGTCTACTTGATATGGCATGGCCGGTCTCACACTCATGTTTGCGCTGCGCGACGAGCGCCATGTGCGCCCACTTTGGTCTGTTAGAGACACATCAAATGATACTTTTGCCGCCCCAAGGATCGCATTGGCCTTGACGCGAAAACGTACATAATCCTCTTGATTCTCGTCTAAGGTTAATTGCATCCTTTGATTGCTTTCATCTAGTAAACTTAAATGTTCACTCATGCTAATTTGTATACTGACTTCAGCGTCTTGACCTGAATTTTCAACTAAATTAGCAATGCCTAAAGTGATATCAAACTCATCTCCTGGCGCCGCTTGATTCAGAATATTCGGACTTAACACAAATGGACCACGCACTAACAATGACTTCTGCGCACTGCCTACTTTCGATTGGCTCACACTCACCGCCATTACGCGCAAACCACCAGCAAAATCTTCGGGTACATCATAAGTAAGTGTATTCACACCTTTCTTACCGTCGACAATGCCAGACCAATAGACCACGGGTTTTTGTATTTGTTTTGCGAAGGGATTATCGGTTCTTCTTATGCGTGAACCGGTCACCGATATTTTCTCTGCAAACATATCGGCTTCAGCGCTCCTTTCCATATCACCGCCCGCTGCTGATAATGATTTCGCTAAGGCAAAATCCGGTAGGATCAAATCCAGTATTTGCATCGTTCTGACTCCTAGAGCCCGTTTTTGCAAAAAGTGAGACAAAGGATCTGGCGTACTATAAGAGGCAACATTCAGAATGCCTACATCAACAGCAAAGACAACTAGCTTCGCATCCTCTTCTAAATCAACATCGATTTTTAAGGCTTCGCCTGGTTGTGCGATCTCATCTGTGGCAATGCTTGTGGCTATGCGGCGCTTATTGCGGTCGATAGAGAATGGTTGTACCGCGTAACTCAAAGGATTGGCAAATATCTCAGGCGATGACGCATCACGAACAAAGCTGAGATTCACATACGCATTCCCTTCCATGTTTTTCGGAATGGTAATGCGTTGAACGGTATTTTTCGTATCGGAAGTGAACCAAGAGAAATGATGCACTTTATTGCTTTCAATGGTAATTAAACCACTGCCAGCATATGGAGCTTGAATACTGAGCTCTATTTCTTCACCCGGTGCAAAGTCTTGTTTATTTAAACTGAGTTTTAGTTGCGCATCTTTACTCAGCTCGCCAGTGTCGTTTCCTTCACCCACGATGGTGTATTTGAACGCACTGAGTAAGCGGCCCTGTGGATCGAGATATTCCAATAAATACGTACCAGCTTGCTCTGCGTCGAGAATAAAATGTAATCCATTTGCCGACAAAGATATCTCGTCAGTAGAAACCAACAGCTTCTGTTCAATGCTTTGATACTCGTAGCGCCCATTCCATTGTTTCACTAGTGTTGAAATAGTTTTAAGCTGACTCAAGCGTTGGCTTATTCCCTCCAATGCTATTGGCTGCAACTGCGAATTAATTGCGAGCAGATGAACCTTTCGTTCGCTGCCCTTGTTCACGTAAGCAAGTCTGCCATCGGCAGAATAGCCGAGCATGTAAGTTTGCGGAGAGTATCTGAAAGTACTCGTGGTTTTCACCGAACGACCGCCGGATGCCTCAAAGCCTTCGGCGTATTGCGAGGCAATGTAAGAGCCACCTTGAATATTCGACACATCAAATGCTATTTCAGCTATACCATCCGCATCAGTCGTTGCAGACTGGGACGGTATATCTAAATCTGTAATTTCAACATCGCTCGCGGTAACGATACTGTTAAAAGCATAGCCATCATATTCTTTAAAGTTGAAAGCGCGTGGCATTAAATTCAAGCCCGCATTCACATCACGCAATTGAGCTGGACTACCAAAGAGGTTCGTTAAACTGACTTTACTCTTAATGCTGCTGCCGCTTAACCACCCTTTGTTTTCTTCTAAACCTTCTATCTCACTGGTTATTGCCATCGTGTCGGGCTGAAATGCTTCTACCTGAAAGGTGACGCTGCCGATTTGGCGATCACGATACATTGAGGTGCGTCCATTCGACTGTCGATTGGTTCTGACTAAATGTAGAGACGCGACATAGTCGCCAGTGGCGAACCCGCTTTCGCTTGGAAACTCGTACTCCAGCAAGCCCATTTCGGGCAAGATAAGGCGCTCGACCAACACATCAGTGTAACGGGGATCACGGATAACTAGCTCAAGAGGAATACCGCTAAGGTCACGAAAGTTTTTACCTTTCACAATAGCTGCTAATTTCACTGTTTCACCCGGACGATAAATACCACGATCGCTGAACATAAATGCATTTGCTTGATTTGCCGTGTCTTCTTCTTGCTCGGGTCTATCGTAACGCCCAAACACTTCAAAACGAGAGTAATTGATTTGTCGTGTGTAGCGGTTAAAGGGGATAAAGGACACGTCTCCCTCGTGAGAGATAACGAACACGGTCGGCTCTTTTTCACGATTGAATCCCGACGCCGAAGGCAAGCTAGCATGCCCTCTGGCATCTGTTGTTTTGGTAAACAACGCAGTACCGTTTTTTGCTAATAGTTCCACTTTCGCACCAGCAACCGGCTTCCCCTGCTTTAAAGATTGTACAAATATATCTTGGCTTTGGTCATTACTGGTTTTAACAATCACACCCAAGTCGGTGACAAGCAGCAACAACTTATCGTTAATGCCATATTCCTCACGGTTGTTTTGTTTGTTCCAGCCTTTAATTTCAACGAAAAACAAACCGACTTTGCCATCTTGCTTTGATACTAACGCATTAAAATCTACAGAAGCATAACTTGGGTCTTGAGGTTTGCCGCTTCGGTTGTCCATGGTGATCTTTTTAGTGGTAAATTCAGCAAGGTTTTCAGGGCCAAAGCTCCATGAGTTGAAGTTCGGATTGCTAATATCGCCTTGAGATTGTGATACCAAATGGTATAAATCGTCATCAATCACTTTACCAATCGACACCAACACAGAATCCAGTCCGCGTGTAGTGAAAGCCAAGCGCTGGTCTGTGCTATAGGTCATCACTGAACCTTCGCCATTAATGATGACTTCTTTCGGATACTGTGGTGCTGCGATGATACGATCAAAGAAACTACGCTGAATAAAGCCATTCGCAGAACGCAAGCCCGCATCAATTTTAAAATAGAGCTGCTCATTCTCAGGACGATCGATACGGATTTGATAATCTGTAGAACGCTCGCCTTGAGTGGGCATTAATTCAAAGTTCACTTTCTTTGCTGCGGACAACACTTGTGTGCTGACTTGTCTTGGGCTTTCCCAATAGTTTTTGCCCTGCTCTTCTTGTCCTTTCGGCAGGCGATATAATGATACCTTTTGCAGTAACTCGTCGCGCGAGATCAAATCGGTAAAACTCAGCAATATAAACTGTTCAGGGTCGTTCTCAGGAGAGCGCACAATATCGACGGTGAAGTCGCTCACCTCAAGAAAACTATAAACATCCGGTACGGTCACTTTCGATGTGAGTGCGTTAGATAGAGCAGCACCACCATAAATGCTACGTAGACCTTCAGAAACGCTTGCTTGCACTATACGACTTTGCTCAGGTAAGGCTGTGAGCGAGTAAGACACGCTGACGAACATCTTGTTTGCATCAAGGGCGTACTCAACATTTTCAATAGCGTTTAACTTTGTTGTCTCTCCATTTTGTTCAAGATAAGCAAGACTGATGTTTTCTTTAACACTCTGCAATGACACTGGATAGGTGAAGTTAAAATCAAAATAGACACGTTTTTCTTGGGTTTCTGGATCGAGATTAAATTCAGCCGCTTCCAAGCTTGCGCTTAAAGGAACAGTGGTAAATTTCACATAATCGCTAGCAAATTCATCACTTGTGCTGAACACTTCCGGAGCAAAACTGACTTCGTATTCTTCACCTGGTGGCCAGGGTTCAAGAGGAATAAAAGAGATAGTCCGGTCGTCAACCCACATCCATTCACCTTCTTTTGCAGGACGAATTTTAATACCTGTTTTTATCTCGGCGCCAATCAGTTCAATAGGCGCGACTGACGGAAGGCTGCTCCCTTTGTTATAAGAAAATTGGATGCCTAAGGGATTCTTTTTAGCCAGAGATTCCTGTCGTTCGCTATCGAATGCTTCCATGCTCAATTCAGCACTAGCCATCGATGTTTTAGGAAGGTTCACCTTCGCCTCGATGAGTTTTGGCACAGGTAAATTTTGATAGTAGTCGTAGCCTTTATAACCTCCAATCAAAAGCGCCGCAAAAACGAATAGCGTCAAGATAAAGGCTAGAGGCTTGGCTTTTCGCAAGGTATTCAGGTGCACCAACCACGGTGGCATCGACCACGCTACCTTACCAAATATTGAAGACAGTACATTCATCATGAGCGTAATAGGAAATAAAATAATGGTTACTAAAGTCTGCATGCGTTCATCCTGGAAGTCGCGGTTCGCCTGACCTACTTGTGAGTCAGGACTCCTTGATAGACCATCATATCAGCATGATGTTCAGAAACCTATGAAGGGATTTAAACCAACGGCACATTCCTTGCGACAAACGATATAGAAGCTCTGAAGATGAGATAGGGTTTAACTCACATTGATTAGTGAAAACGACTAAGAAATAGTGAAAGTAACCCGATGTCAGTCTCATTTATTCAGCACTGAAAAAATTTACTATTAATTTTCATAGACTTACATATAGGCACAATGATTGCTCATACTGAGCTAAAAAGTGAGCTAAAAAGTGAGCTAAAAGGCGAGCTAACAGAGTCATTTGTAAGAAATGACGCATACACAATTAATAACAAACACACTCAAGGCAAAACGGAGAACACCATGATCACTCAAATTAAACGCCCAGTTTATACATTCATCGGCATTTCATTATTCAGCATATTTTTAAGCGGTTGCATTGTGCATGTGAATGCAAAAGACGCCGACTGGGACTATGAGAAAGGCAGTGAAAGTAGCTATTCAGGCGATATTAGCTCTACCAACAAAAGTGTCAAAGTTGGAGAAGGACGCAGTGTTGAAAATATCAGTTCAGTCAACGGTAGCGTGAAGGTTTCTGATGATGTGAGTGCTGAAGATATTTCTAGTGTTAACGGTAAGGTAAGCATTGGTGACAATGTGAGTGCCGACAGTGTTGAATCTGTTAATGGCCAAGTAAAAATTGGTTCTGGCTTTAAATCAAGAGGTCAGGTTAGCACCGTAAATGGGGGTATTCGCATTGATAATGACAGCTCTGTGGGTGGCGCAGTTTCTACCGTGAACGGCAGCATTCGTCTTGAAGGCGTAATTGTTAGCAAAGATATATCTACAAAAAATGGTAGCGTCACTCTGAAAGACGGTTCAGTCGTGAAAGGCGACATTCATTTTGAACCTATTTCTAAAAACAACTACAACAAACGCAGACCAACGCTATATATTAGTGCAGATTCGGTTGTTGAAGGTAATATCATTCTTGATCGTCCAGTTGACCTAGAATTAGAAAACCCAGACCTAGCTGACAAAGTTAAACGCAACTACGAATAAGAGATAGACTAGAGGTCGAATCGGTTGGGCAGCAATTGCCCAAGCGTACTTTCCCATACTTCAGTGCCAGCTTGATTAACACACATCACTGGCCCATCAACTTGTCCCATAAATTCCGTCACTACTTGTCGGCAAGCACCGCAAGGCGAAATTGCCTGTTCTTGATTGGACATAACATGAAGTGCAGAAATAGATGTCATCCCTTGTGCTATCGCAGCAGAAATGGCCGAGCGTTCAGCACAGACCGTTAAGCCGTAAGACACATTCTCGACATTCACACCGTAGGCAACTTTCTTTTCGCCATTGACTTCATACTCGACGGCTGCAGCCACTTTAACCCCTGAATAAGGGCTGTACGCTTTGCCAAGCATTTCGCTTAGCTCGGTTTTTAGTGACTCAGTGTGTATCTTTGTTGATGACAAAATATTTCTCTTAAGTAGTGCTTATGCATTGGGAAGAAAATATAAATTATATGAATTCATATGCGCTCGCAAGACTTGAATGTAAAGATTCTATGCAGCTCTACACACTTTATTACAGAAACCCTACATTTTATGGGTAAATAGTTTTAATTGTGTCATTCACTTGTAAGACCACTGAGCGTATAATATGCGTCCGTTTTCAGTTCGAATTCTTATCACCCAGTTCCTCAACAGGCTGTATTAATGAAAAAACCACACATCATCGCCATCGCTATGACCGTCATTATCGTATTATGGATGGCTAGCGGTATGCTTTTTAGCGCCGAGTCAGAAACAAACTCAGCGCCAGCCAAACGTGAAGCCCAAGCAAAAATGTTGGTTCAAGTTGAAGACAAGCAAGCGCAAGTCGTTTTCTTGTATCTCACTGTTCAAGGACAAGTTGAACCGAATCGCCAAGTTATCCTTCGTTCAGACATTAAAGGCCGTATTGCCGCTTTGCACGCAGAGGAAGGACAAAGTATTGAAGCCGGAGAGCGTTTCGCGACTTTGGCATTGGAAGATAGAGAGATTCGTTTAGAACGTCAAAAGGCGCAATTGAAGTCTCGCCAAGAAACATACAAAAGAACGCAAACCCTCTCAAAAGACAATCTGCAATCCAAATCAATGTTAGAAGAAGCCTACGCCCAACTAAAAGCAGCGGAAGCAGACCTTGCACAAATCGAGTTTGAAATAGAAAAGCTGGAAATAAACGCACCATTCTCCGGTACGGTCGACCGCCGCATGGTTGAGCAAGGTAGTTATGTGACTGAAAGTACTGAGATTGCCCGTTTTGTCGATAATACAAGCTTAAAGGTCATCGCCCCCGTTGCTCAACAGAATATTCAACAGGTAAGCATTGGCGGAACAGCAGAGGTTCGCTTAGCGACAGGCCAGGTTAAAGAAGGAAAAATCACTTACATTTCCCCACTGGCAAATCAAGGCACGCGAACTTTCCGTGTTGAAATTATGTTAGACAACCGCGACCAGAGTTTACCTGCCGGTATGAGCGCTGAAATTAAAATACCTGTGAAAGAAGTGAATGCTCACTTTGTTTCACCAGCCATCTTAGCTTTGAGCACAGATGGAGATATTGGCGTGAAAATTACCAATGAGAACAACGAGGTCGAGTTTCACTCGGTCACTATCGTCAAATCTGAAACAGCCGGTCTGTGGGTAACTGGATTACCGCAAACGGCTCGTATTATTACTGTTGGGCAAGGTTTTGTTGACGACGGTACGAAGGTCGAGATTCAAATAACCAGCGCCAAAAGCGAATAAGGAGCGACGTTAAATGAACAGCATCATTGACGCAGCATTCAGTCGCGGTCGTAGCGTTGTTTTGGTATTCGTGATGTTAGTGCTAATGGGCACTAGCGCTTACGTCACTATCCCTAAAGAATCAGAACCTGACATCGCCATTCCTATTGTCTATGTTTCCGTTAGCTACGAAGGTATTGCGCCAGAAGACGCTGAGCGGCTCTTGGCTCGACCATTAGAAAAAGAGTTACAATCGATTGAAGGGCTAAAAGAGATTCGTTCAATTGGTGCGGAAGGCTATGCCTCGGTTACGCTTGAATTTGATGCAGGCTTTAACTCTGACCAAGCGCTTCAAGACGTACGTGAAAAAGTAGACCTAGCACGCGCAGAGTTGCCACCAGGGACAGACGAACCGAGAGTAACAGAAGTTAACGTTGCTTTGTTCCCGGTACTAAATGTGGTGTTGTCAGGCCCCATTCCTGAAAGGTCACTAGTGGCAATAGCCAGAAGCTTGAAAGATGAAATTGAAGCGCTTGCTGGCGTGCTTGAAGTTGAAATAGGCGGTGACCGAGAAGAGGTTTTAGAGGTTATCGTTGACCCATCTGCACTGGAAGCCTACAACATTTCCTACACCGAACTTTTCAATTTTGTACAGCAGAACAATCGTTTAGTTGCTGCAGGAGCCTTAGATACGGGTGCGGGACGCATGGTGTTTAAAGTGCCAGGTGTTATTGAAAACGCTGAAGACCTCGCCACTTTGCCAATCAAAGTAGACGGCAACACCGTAGTCACTTTCCAAGATGTTGCTAGCTTACGTCGTACGTTTAAAGATCCCTTAAGTTTTGCCCGATTAAATGGCCGAGCAGCACTAGCCTTAGAAGTATCCAAGCGCAGTGGCGCCAACATCATTGAAACCATTGAAGCTGTTCGCGCTATCGTCGACGCTAGAAGCCAAGAATGGGGCTCTGCAGTGCAGGTCAACTATCTTCAGGACAAGTCTGAAAACATCCGTACGATGCTTGGCGACTTAGAAAATAATGTTATCACCGCTATTATTTTAGTCATGATCGTCATTATTGCCGCTCTGGGTGTTCGTCCTGCTATTCTGGTTGGTTTTGCGATTCCTGGCTCATTTTTAGCTGCCATGCTAGTGCTCGACCTAATGGGCATTACGCTGAATATGGTGGTGCTATTTAGTTTAATTCTAGTGGTCGGAATGTTGGTCGATGGTGCAATTGTGACTATCGAACTTGCCGACAGAAAAACAGCCGAAGGAAGTGACCCCAAAGTAGCCTATGCTGAGGCCTCTAAAAGGATGGCATGGCCTATTATCGCCTCAACACTCACAACGCTCGTCGTGTTCTTACCGCTTTTAGTGTGGCCAGGCTTGGTTGGTGAGTTTATGAAATTCTTACCAATTACGGTGATCATTACGCTCACTGCATCACTTGCCATGGCACTCATATTCATCCCTGTTTTAGGTGGGATATTGAACAAGAAAACCAAAGCCAAAAAGCGAGTAGATGAGAAAGACGAACAAATGAAAGCGGCCGAAGACGGCGACTTATCTTCCATAAAAGGTTGGGTTGGAAAATACTTAAACGCTTTAGCATTCATTCTAAAGCATCCTGCTAAAGCCTTCGGAACCGCAATGTTTTTCATCGTTGGCGCGTACACCGTTTATGCCTTTTTAGGCAAAGGTGTCGAATTCTTCCCGTCGGTTGAACCAGAATTTTTGCAAGTTCAAGTGCAAGCACGTGGCGACCTCTCTATTTTTGAACGTGACCAAATTGTTCGCCAAGTAGAAAGTCATGTGCTTGATGTTGATGAAATCAAATCGGTCTATGCGCGCACACTAGGCGCTAATAATCAATCAAATAGCAATATGCCAGACGACACTATCGGTGTCATTCAACTGGAGCTTGTCAATTGGCGAAATCGTCCATCTGCAGAGGAAATTAAACCGATGCTACGTGACAAAGCCTCGACGATTCCGGGCATTCAAGTTCAAGTGCGCGAGGAAGAGTCGGGCCCAGCCTCTGGTAAGCCGGTTCAAATAGAAGTGAGCGGTATTGATGGCGGTGCCATTGCGGCTGCAATAGCTAAACTACGTGACACAATGGAAGATATAGGCGGCTTTATCGATGTTGAAGATTCACGCCCCTTACCTAGTATTGAATGGCGATTAAAAGTGAATAGACAAAAAGCAGCAGAATTTGGTGCCGACGTCACGCTAGTAGGTAATGCCGTTACCTTAATTACAAATGGCGTTTTGCTTGCTGAATATCGCCCTGATGATGCCGAAGAAGAAGTAGAAATACGTTTACGATTCCCTCGTAGCGATCGTACCTTAGAGCAATTAAACCGCTTGCGCGTGCCATCACAAAACGGACAAATTCCAATTAGTAATTTTGTGACCTTCGAACCTGCACCGAAGACTAGCATTATCAATCGCACTGATGGTAAACGAGTTATGACAATCAAGGCCGCAGTGGATCCTGAATTGTTGCCGGATGCACAAGTAAACAAGATTAAAGAAGCTTTACAAGGGCTTGAACTGCCTCGCGGAATTAACGTTAAATTCAAAGGCCAAGACGAAGATATTCAAGAAACGATGACATTTTTGAGCAAGGCGTTCATCACTGCCATCTTTTTAATGTCTATTATTCTGGTGACGCAATTCAACAGTTTCTATCAAGCCATGCTGGTACTTAGCGCCATTGTATTTTCTACTGCGGGCGTATTGCTGGGCTTGTTGGTAACAGGGCAAGCATTTGGCGTCGTTATGGTCGGGCTGGGTGTAATTGCCTTAGCGGGCATCGTTGTAAACAACAATATAGTTCTGATAGATACGTATAACGACCTCAAAAAGCGTGGTATGAGCGCACAAGAAGCACTGCTTCGCACGGGTGCCCAAAGGATGCGTCCAGTGTTGCTAACATCGGTTACAACCGTGCTCGGATTGCTGCCGATGGTTTTTGCACTCACAATTGATATTGTGGGTCGCGACCTTTCAATAGGTGCACCTTCAGCTCAGTGGTGGACGCAGCTTGCTAGTGCAATCGCTGGGGGCCTTACCTTTGCGACCTTACTGACGTTGTTTTTAACACCGTGTTTGCTGATGCTGGGTGAAAATATGTCTGCATATTTTAAACGTCGGAAGACTCAGGACGTATCTTCGGTGCGAGTTTCTGAAACCCCTGAGGAAAACTAGTTACTTATTTTTTGAACGATATTCCGCATTTGTGCGTTGAATAGTATTAGCTGACACAAACGCGCTTTACTATATCGAGAGAAATCGAGAGAAAGATGACAAAGACACAGGGATTAAATCTATTTGGTGCTCTGACGCTTATTGCTGGGCTTTGCAGTATTGTATTATTTGTTTTGCAGCAGTGGACGCTATCAGGCCCAGCTGTCATTCTATTTTTCATATTTCTAGTTCTCTTCTTGCGCAAAACCGAGCACTTTTCTGGTTTTGCCTTCACCTTTGTGATTTTTGCTGCCGTTGCGGCTTCGCTCTACTGCCCAGAGCTTTTCATCGGTGTAGGTGACTTCGAATTCAAGGGCCTTATAGTGCCGCTTTTGATGATCATCATGTTTGGTATGGGCACCTCAATGAGCGTCAATGACTTCGTGCGGGTTGGTAAAATGCCAAAAGGTGTTCTGATCGGTCTAGTATTGCAGTTCTCTATTATGCCCATTGTCGGTTTCAGCTTGGCGACAATGTCAGATTTGCCACCAGAAATCGCTGCCGGTATTATTCTTGTGGGCTGCTCGCCAAGTGGTTTAGCGTCGAATGTCATGGCATATATCTCCGGCGCAAACCTAGCGCTGTCACTTACCTTAACGGCAGTATCAACGCTTCTAGCACCATTCATTACGCCATTCTATATGTCACTCTTTGCAGATCAATTTGTGCCTATCGATGCAATGGCGATGTTCTTGAGCATCAGTAAAATTGTCATACTGCCGATTATTTTGGGCTTAGCATTCAATCACTTTCTTCATGGTAAGTTTCCCATCGTCGATAAAGCGATGCCAAAAATATCGATGCTCGGCATAGGCTTGATTTTGATAGTCTTAGTATTGATTCATAATATATTGGGTTATGTATTAGGCTATGGTAGTGCCCGAGTTATGGGAATGGACGAAGCATCTTCACGTACTATCGCGTTTGAAGTGGGTATGCAAAACTCGGGCTTAGCATCAGGCATTGCGTTGGAGATGGGTAAGGTAGCATCGATGGGGTTAGCACCTGCGGTTTTCGGTCCGATGATGAATATCACCGGCTCATCCTTGGCCGCGTGGTGGCGGGGCAAACCTCCTCAAGAGCCTAAAGATAAACTTCAGGCAAACGAACAATAGTTTCCGACATTAAAAAGCCATCTTTCGATGGCTTTTTGTTATTCGTCACTTTTCATTCGCAAGTCATTGCTATGCCAGTTTACTTACTAGAAGCTCTGCCAATGCTTTTGATGAAGCTGGGTTCTGACCCGTTAGTAATAAACCATCTTCGACGACAAAAGAGCTCCAATCGTCGCCTTTCTGGTAGTTTGCACCCAGTGATTTGAAAGCATCTTCCAATAGCACAGGAACAACATCTGTTAGTTCAACAGCGGCTTCTTCGCCATTAGTAAAACCCGTAACCTTCTTATTCGCGACCAAAGCGTTGCCTTGATTATCTTTTACATTCAACAATACTGCAGGTGCATGGCAAACCGCTGCAACTGGCTTATTCGAAGAATAAAAAGTTTCGATTAACTTAATAGAGTCTGCATTCTCGCGCAGATCCCACAAAGGACCATGACCACCTGGGTAGAAAATTGCGTCAAACTGGCTCGCATCGATATCAGCAAGCTTATGAGTGTTAGCCAAAGCTTCTTTTGCTTCTGCGTCGGCCTCAAAACGATGTGTGTCTACAGTCTGGAAATCTGTTTCGTTGCTTTTTGGATCCAAGGGAGGCTGTCCACCTGCCGGAGACGCCAAGGTCAATTTGTGCCCCGCATCAACGAATGCATAGTATGGAGCTGCCAATTCTTCTAACCAAAACCCTGTTTTTTCGCCAGTATCACCTAAGGCATCATGCGATGTTAATACAACAAGTATGTTTTTCATTTCCATTCTCCATTATTTAATTCAGTGTTTATACACGATTTAGAATAGTATAGATTGAAAGCCATTTGGTGATAATCCCATATATTCACAAATCATTATTGCTATATGGCAACAATAAACATTTAAAATTGATACACTCCTTAAAGCAGCTGTCGGAGTAATCTATGTTTTTTGCAATTGAAGAGTTTATCGCGCTTGGTCAAACCCAAAGTTTTTCAAAAGCGGCTAAGCGTTTGGGAGTGTCTGCTTCGCATATCAGTCGGAGAGTGAATGCGCTTGAGGAAAAGCTTGGTGTTAGGTTAGTCCACCGCACTACCCGTGTCGTTCGCTTAACCGATGCGGGCCATGACTATTTTCAAAAGTGCGCTGATATTTCTGATGAAATGGAGGAAGCCAATGCCTCGCTTATTTCTGATGCGGCAGAGTTAGAAGGTAGAATTAAGGTATCAGCTGCTGGTGATTATGCAGAGCGGTTCGTGTCCCCTGCCCTAGCACGCTTTGGATTATTGCATCCAAAACTGCGTATCGAAATGGATTTTAATCCGCGCAATATCAACCTCATCGACGACGGTTTTGATTTTGCTGTTCGCTACGGACATTTGTCTGATTCAAGTTTAGTAGCCCGCAAACTCACTGAGCGCAAGTTGGTTGCAGCTGCCTCGCCAGCTTATCTGAAACAACATGGCGAACCGACACACCCTAGTAAACTGAGCAAACATCGATGCATTATCTCAATGAATGATACTTGGCGCTTTGAGGAAGACGGTAAGGAATTTTCTGTACGCGTCCCTGCAGTATGGCAGTCAAATAGCGCCACAAGCCTTGTAACAAGCGCTGTAACAGGTGCGGGAATTTGTTACTTGCCAGAAACGACACTGCAACAAGCCATCGAGTCCCAATCGCTTCAGCCCATCCTAAAGACATTCTGCTTCAGTGCAATACCTACCTGGTTGGTGTATCCGAGTAAACGCTTCTTACCATTACGGGTCCGTGCTGCAATGGATTACCTGATCACCTCTACGGCATCGTGAAGCGCCGAACTGGTGAAAGTTAGTTGTCTGTATGAATGTACTTTTTCATGTGTCATTTGAAACAATTTGCGACAATTTAAGTATAAGTAATCTCTTGAGTAATATTTATAAATTCTGAGAATTTTTTTATACTCAAAAGGAAGAGTTAGGCCTTTCTGACTCTTCGGATGAAGCTAAAATAACAAGGATTTCCGGAATGTTTAAAAGATTGTTCGAGGTATCAGTACTGACAGTATTACTCACTGTTTCTGGCAGCTTAATCGCTCAGCAAGGGAACACTCTGAATTATGCCAAGTATTCAGAGTTCACTGAAAACTCACAGCTTGAAATGGACTTTAGTGTTGTGGACCAACTAATGCATGCTGGCGTTATGAATATGGGTCCTTCGACGCGCGCTTTTGCCAGACCGGTGCCACCATCAACAGGGACGCGTCTTACACAAACAGTCGATCGCGCAACAGAAAATGAAGCAAACCGGTTCTTTTATGAAAGCCTGAAGAAAGACCAAGAAAAAATCCTAAGATTGCGCAAAGAACTTGAAGCCATCCCTAGTGTGACTCCTTTGAATCAATTTACACAAGAAGCGCAGTTGGCTTACTGGTTAAATCTATACAATGTGACGCTTATTAATGAAGTCGCTCTCCTTTATCCGATGAATAGTTTACGACCCGTTTTAACCGGCGAAGATTCTATTCTTGAAAGGAAATTGTTGTCAGTAGATGGCGTTCAACTCAGCCTCAATGACATCCATTATCGAATACTGCCCGCTCTATACCCCGATAGTACTTTATACATTTACGGTTTACACCAAGGCATTAAAGGTAGCCCTAATATTCGTACCAAAGCCTTCACTGCAAGTAATGTTATACAGAACTTAAAGAGTAATGCCGCCGAGTTTGTTAATTCAAATAGGGGGACACAGTTCAATAGTGACGAGGGTGTCGTGAGAGTTTCCAGTTTTTATGAGCGAAATGCACAACTTTTTCCGGGCTTTAACCAAGCACTCAAATCGCACCTTTTACAGTTTGCGAATGCTTCGATTCGAGAGCTCATAGAAAACGCCTCAAGCTTCAGAGCAGACATCAGTAACTGGCGTATTAACGATTTGTACGGAAGCATTCGCCGCAGAGATGTCGGACTTTATGTTGCTAATGGCGGCGGTACCCGTATGGCTACCGGTACTAAAATGTCTCCAGCACAGAAAAACGAGCTTATTTCTCTTATGAGAGTGAGAGCGGTAAACTTCGGCGGAGGGTCTGTCACAGTGACCGACCTTGACCCTAGGAAAGAGGCAGAAGCCAGAGCCAGGGCTGAAGCTGAAGCGAAAAAACAAGAGAGTGACAAAGACAGCAACTAAGTTAAGTTGGTCGCTTGAGCGCATTTTAGATTATCATCGTGCTCAAGCGGTCCTCATTAGCAAGCTCAAAGTAATATTCGTCATTTAAGCTTTAATGCACCTAGAATAATGCACACCGCTCCGCCAACCATTCCTAGCCAGGCTTCGATGGGCGTATCTCCGCTAATTGCACGACCTATCGTTGCTCCCGCAGAGTCATAAACATCGTAGCCCCAAAAAGCCAACGCTACACCCACTACTAAAAGAACGATACCTATTATTTTATTATTCATTATTCACCCGTTTTCTATTATTTTTGTTACACAGTTTACACATTCATGCCACCCAACACTGTGGGAAAGTTACTACATCAACCACTTCTCATCAATATCGATAAACTCAGAACTCGCATTGATAAGAGAGTTCGCTGTTAGATTCAGCACACCATAAACACAAGCTTTGCAGTTATGGTCTTGTCGGACCTTGCTGAGTAGACGGTCAAAATCGCCGTCGCCAGACAATAATATAATTTCATCGACATGAGGCGCCGCTTCCAGAATATCGATAGTGATGCCCACGTCCCAGTCCCCTTTTGCTGAACCATCAGCACGCTGAATAAAAGGTTTTAGTTTTACTTCAAAACCAATGTGCCGTAGTGCACTTTGAAACTTCCTTTGTTGCTCATCCCCACGATCGATTGCATATGCAAAAGCCTCACTTATCTGCTTATCGGCTTGAATATGCTGCCAAAAATAGCGGTAATTAAACTGACGACCAAAAGTGTGCCTGGTGGTGTAATAGATATTTTGAACATCAACAAAGATAGCGACTTTATTCAAGCTAAACTCCTTGCTTGGATTTGCACACTGGGTGTTTGAATGACTATCATATCAATATTATCGCGGCTAGGCGGCAAGTCATTCAGGTCTATTAGTGTTTGTACTAAGAATACTCGTTTTGAGCCTTTCTTCGACGCAGCCTTCAGTAATCGAGTAGCTGCTTCAGCTAAGGTTTCATCACTCTTTTGGACTTTTACCAACACCGGCGTGTTCTCAAACTGTTCGATCAGAATTGCATCAATTCCTTGGTTCCTATTGACCGGATTAAAAGCTAGGCCTTTTAGGCATTCTAGTATTACCGAGTCTTGTTTCGCGAAGCTGTCTCGCCCTTTCGTCAACAACGCTGAATCTGTTTTTACCGGCGCCTGTAAGCGACTTTGTGCTAAGTTTATAGCGTCTTCAGACTGGTCGATACCAAGGTAACGCCGCTTTAATAGTTTTGCGGCCACACAGCTTGTTCCGCTACCACAAAATGGATCCAACACGACATCATCTTCGTCTGTGACCAATTCGATTATGCGATCAAGTAACAGCAAGGGCTTTTGCGTTGGGTAGCCCACGCGTTCTTTGGCTTTTGGATTTAAATAAGGAATATCCCAAACATCATTCAAAGGAACACCTTGTTTGGCATCTCCGATTTCAATCTTACCGTTTGCATCGCGTGCATATACCGACTTATTGTCTTTGTTTCGTGTACGTCTTTGCAGAATTTGGTCTAAATTGGTTGCATCAGAATAAGCGGTAAAAACTTTGCGGAATTTGAAGTTCTTTGTTTTGCTATAGAAGTAGATGTTTTGATGGCTGGGTAGTAAGCCCTTTTTGGCATTTGACCATCGTTTGTAGTGCCATATAATTTCTGATTGAAAATTCTCCGCACCAAACACAGCATCTAGCAAGGCTCTCACAATATGATTTGCTGACTTATCACAATGCACAAAAATGCTACCGGTGTCGCTCAGTAGATCTCGCATGACCAACAAACGTTCATGCAAAAACAAAGCATAACTTTCTTGATCGCCCCAAATATCGTTAAAGCTGAATGTCGTGCTGCCATCTCGGTTTTTCAAACTGTGTTTTTTTTCGGTGAAGAACGGGGGATCGAGATAGATTAGGTCAATTGAATTTGGCCTTATTTTACGCATTTCGGTCAAACAATCGCCCAAATATAGCGTATTCAATTCTTCCATATTTGCTTGTTGAGAATTCAATTAAAGGTTTCCATACGTAGTCACGGTGTGCTTGCTCAACTGCATGTTACCTAGGCATGTCGGTGACTACAAGATTAGCTGATTGCCTAATACAAATTAAGGCACTAGTATGGTGCATAAATTTGGAAATAGACAAGTTAGGAGTGTTGCTTGCCATACCTTTTAATTTTACTTGCCATTGTGGCACTCATCTTTGTTATTTCTAAACTCCTCGACCGCTCAGCAAACAATGAAGGTAAAAATGGCAATAGACACGATGGCGAATAAGCCACCAAAAGGCGGCAACCGTTTCTCTGGGTGGTTGGGTGATACTCTTCTGAAAGTCACTGGCTGGAAAATAGAAGGAAAGCTACCACAAGAACCAAAGTTTGTGATCGCTGTGGCCCCTCATACATCCAATTGGGATTTCTTTTTGGGCGTTGCAGTATTGTTCTCACTGCGTATCAAGATCCGCTTTTTAGGCAAACACAGTATCTTTGTCCCGGTAGTAAAACAGTTGCTAGAGTTTATTGGTGGTATGCCGGTCGACAGACGTTCTAAGCACGGTGTTGTGGCACAAGTTGTTGAGGAGTTCGATGCGAATGAGAAGATGATTTTAGCGGTCGCACCTGAAGGAACTCGTTCTCAGGTTTTTCCCTGGAAAACAGGTTTTCTCGCCATTGCACACAAGGCAGATGTGCCGGTTGTTTTAATTGGCTTTGATTTTGTAGATAAAAAAGTGCTGATTGGTCCGAATTTCAAAAGCTCTGGTGATTTCCAGCAAGACATGACGACGGTCTATGGCTATTATAAAAATGTGCCAGCAAAATACCCTGATAAAGTTGTTTTCCCAGCGGAATAAGCCCTACTCAGCGAAGTGCTTTAAAAGAAGCGCACTACCGAAAGGTCACCAAAGGAGGTTTCAATATGGCGTCCTTTTTGATCCCATCCACGAATAAGGACTAGGGTTTTCTTATCTTGCGATGTCCAAGAAAAACCCACACCCAGTGCTTTCGACTTCTCATCTCCTGATTGCTTCAAACCGATACTACTGTTCTCATTCTTAATATGACCTTTTCCGTATTTATACTCGGCAAAGAAGTTGAAGTTGTTAGGTAAGTTGACACTCAGCAAAGGTCCAACATTCGCGCTAAACGAAGTCGATTTGAGTTCAGTCACTTGAGGTATATCTCCCTGAATAAATTCAGCATCAAATAGGATAGAGTTGGGACTTTCAAGCGACAAATACTTCAGTGACCATCCGCCAACAACACTGAGAGACCAATCAAACTTGTTACTTAATACAGGGCGATTTAAAAAGAAATGCTCAAATAAAGACTCACCTTCACCAAAAGTATACAAATTATGTAAACCGAAGAGTTCTATTTTGGACGATTTGCTGTTCTCCAAAAAACGACGCTCTGCACCAACGCCACGCAGGTTTTCAGCTTCAGTCTCAAGGCCTTCGAGTATTTGATAATTAAGAGTAATCCTTGAGTGTTTAAGCTTGCGATAGGAAAACAGGAAATTCTGGGTTTTCGTTTCAACGTTATTTTCAAAAACATCTACGGCATAACCAATCTCAATTCCATTGACGTCTACAAAAAAACCAAGGCGTTCGTTATTCAGTGGTGTTAAATTAAAGACCGTTTTCTGCCCATCAATACCTTGAGGTTCAAATATCAATGTGTGACTGGTGTCAGGCTTTGATAGCGTAGTTCTGAATGACGTTATATCAAAATCAAAAGAGTATGCTGAATTTGCTAACAGCATTAAAAAAGCCAATAAAGAAGTTCGTGTATACATGATTTTGGATTCATGAGTCATTCGGTGCCTTGATTATAGGGGAAAGGCAGCAGCCAAATAATCACAGTTTCAACACGTTATTGTGGCGTTTTTATAACATTTATATTGCTATACTTTTGTTGGTGTCATGCCTGCCCATCTTGTCATTCCTGCCCATCTTGTAACGCCTGCCCATCTTGTAACGCCTGCCCATCTTGTCATTCCTGCGGAGGCAGGAATCAGGTCCCCGCCTTCGCGGGGATGACAGGTTACGGGGATGACAGGTTACGGGGATGACGGCTAGCGGGGATGACGGCTAGCGGGGATGACGGCTGGTGACGGGTTGCGGTAGTGACCGGTTGCGACCAGTTTGGTTAATAAGAATACTTCGCCATGAGGTCTTCATAATCGTCACTAGCTTTTACCCGTTTTAGCTCGGCGTTAAACGCAGCGAGCTGCTCTGGTGTAACACTCTCCTGGCTGAACATCACATAAGCGTTGCCTGTTTCTATCGTGATGCCTTGGGCAATAATGTAATCTGACAATGCTTTGCGTCTCAACATTGAAGCACCAACGAAACTGTCTTCTAAAAAGCCATCGATATCGCCATCCATTAGGCGAGCAACATTCAGCTCTCCCATAATGGCGTTAACAAACATTTTCGAGGTTTCAGGATGGTCAACTAAGCGCGCAACTTCTTCTCCATAAAGGTATTCAGCAACGACGCCAACTTTGCTTCCACTATTAACAAACTCTGTAAGCGTAGTGAAAACCAAGTCGTCTTGTTCTCCGCTTCGGATGTATAAAGAAAACTCTTCCATACGATAAGGCTCACTAAAGAAGGCGAACTCTTCCCTAGCAGGGGTTTTAGACGCCCCCAACAAAATATCAATATCACCCTCTTTGAGTAAGCCTAATAAGTCCACCCAAGTCCCTTGTTTATAAGTAATCTCACAACCAATTCCGTTAGCAACTAAACTCACTAATTCAATATCGAGTCCAGCCACTCGTCCACCCACATCGGCGTATTGATAAGGTTCCCACGCATCAAAGCCTAAAAGTAGACTGCATTCTTTAACAATAGGGGTAGATTCTGCAAGTTCTGCAGCTGCGGGGAGGGTCGTTTCCGTAGTATTCTGTGCTTCCTCTGTTGTTTCAACTTGAGGGCTGCAAGCAGCAAGAAGAAAGATCATAAGCAAGTAGCTAATTTTCATATGTGACTCCTTAAACTGTTCATAAAGTATACGATACAATTTGGAATTAGCTAGTTTGTTTCACTTTAGGCTGCAGAGACACACAACGGCAGTATCCCGCTTAATCATTTACTCGGTTAAACGTCAAAATATTCAGTAAAGCACTTATATAATTGAGTGCCACTGAGCACCGACGCTGATGGAAAATGTAGCATAGGGATTAGGTCGCAAGGCGCTTTGACTTCATGCATTGCATTATCGTTATCAAGGTCATCAATATTGAGTACACGTGCCATCACTTCGCCTTGCTTCACATGTTGACCCGGCCTAACGCAGTATTCGACCATACCACCAAAATCCGTGAACAAGGTTTTGTAGTGACGTAAATAAACACCTAAGCGTTGCATTTTGGCAGGCGCATAATGAACATCGGCGCTTTCTTTTTGCGCTAGGCCGCCGTTTTCAGCTAAGAAACCTAAAATGCTAGCTGCATCTTTCGCACCTTCGTCAAAATCGATAACCTCTTGGCTACCCATCTCCAAAGTAAATGCTTGAACACCGAAATCATAAGCCTGATTAAACCGATTTTTTAAGTGTTCTTGTAAGGTCCACCAAGGGCAAAAGCAAGCTTCATCAAGGGCGCCAGCAAAAACATTTGGTATGAAGATACAATGCGGAATAGAAAAGGCCTTTGCAGCTGATTTTGCGTATTCAGGAATGTAAACGTGACGGGTAGATACTGGACCGTTATGTAAATCGAGCACATAGTCGGCATCAAATGCTAATTGTTGAAGTCGAAGGTTTAATTGTTGCGCTAAGCCTAGCCCCCAAGGTTGTTCTAACTTGTTTTCAATCTCTTGTTGCCACTGTTTGCGGAATAAGGCTTTTATCGTCGCTTCATCGTCTTCAGCAGAAACGGTATCAGCGAAGCTTTGCACTTTTTCCTTGTCATAAAAATAACCACGATTCCAATTCGTACCATTCACGGGGTCGAATCGCCCGAGCGTGTACTCTCCCGCTTTTATATTCGTTCCAACCGGATTACAGTTAGGCACGAGTACAATTTCGCCTTGAATTTGAATATCTTTAAGTGCGTTTATCAAATGGTAAATAACCACATTACCTTGTACTTCTGCACCGTGAATGGAGCTTTGGATATATACTTTTGGACCAGGTAGGTTGTCACTAATTCGGTAGATGGGCACATTCAAACTTCTACCTGAAGCGTTCTGTGCAACCGCAATATAAGACTTTCTTAAACGCTTATCAGAATGCGCATTCTTACTCGTAATTAGATCACCGTTCACTGCTTAACACTGCCTATTGTCTGGAATTCAATTATTAGTTGAGTGATATAAAACCCACGCCATCTGGGTTATTTCCAGTTGGGTATTCTGCAATAATTTCTTGGGTATGGATATCGATAGCAACAATTTTATTTTTTAAGTTCAAAGATAGGAACACAACATCGAGGCTTGGATGCAAGGTAATACCTTGAGGACCTGCTTCACTTTCAAGCGCTAAACGTCCAATTTCCGTTTTGTTTGCAACATCAAAAAAGCGTAAATCGTGGTTTCTAAAGTCAGGCACCATGGCAATCTTTTCATCATGAGAAAAAAGCACGCGATAAGGGAAGCTAAAATCATCAAACTGAGCCAGCGTCTCATGAGAATCTGCACTAATCACACGAACCAAGCCTGCTTTATTTCCACCATACCAGATCTCTTTGCCATCACGCGTAATGTTGATAGCTTCCGGCATTTCGGCGCTTGGGATCTGCTCAACTACACTAAAATCATTCAAAGATATTTTTGAAATGGTGTTTGAGCGAATGTTGGTGGTGTACGCGAAATCTTCTTTTTCGCTGATCGCTAGCATGTGGGTAGTGTCTTGCTTCGTACTGACAGCTTGTGTGACTTCACCAGTAAAAATATTGGCGATCACAAAGTGTTGGCTCTTGCCTGAAGTAAATGCCACGTGTTGTTGGTCATTCAAAAAACGAATGCCATGCGGTCCAGGGTATTTGTCCAACTTTATGGTGCGAGCCACCGATTGGTTTGCAATATCAAACACCGTTAAACTGTCGCCGCCAACAAAGTCAGTGCTTACAGCCCACTTTCCGTTTTGACTCACCACTAATTCATGAGGGCCTTTACCTGTTGGTAATGTATTGATGACTTTTCGCTGAGCGGTATCAATGATACTGATGCTATTGTCCGTTTTATTTACCACCACGAGCAGCCCCACAATCTGTGACTCTGAGGCCCCTGCTTTCGCTCTCTGTTGATCCATTGCTGTGCTCGTGGGCGAAGTAAAAACCAAAAACGGTAATAACAACAGTGATAAAAAAGTGTGCGGCATTTTGCTAGTCCTTCAGAAAGCGGTGTTCTAGATAATATGCACCCAGCTTAAACCAAGTATAGAAGCATTGCGAAGTTGAAAATGTAATAGTTGATGTCAATGGCAGCCCCTATGTGCTGCCGAGCATCGCTTTGTTATGTGAGGAGTCTTGGCTTAACTGTATTTACTATCTATCTTTTTTAGAGAACGCAAAAACAGACCGATGCCACCCACAGCCAACACAAGTATGACGATAAGTTCAAAAGAAGACATTGTACGTAGGTTGAATCTAACGGTAGATATCACACCAAAAATCAAAGCTGTAATAGAGCCTATGGATAAGATCCAACCGAGTAAATTTTTACTATTGTAGAAAATCATGCCGACACCGAAAATGAAGGGGATCATGATCATGCCGCCAGTAATACCAACATTACTACCAAAACCAGAGAAACCAAAAAGACGAGAGCCTAAACCAAAATTTGAACTCACTGTTATTGCATTCAGCAGCATGTAAAAACCGCCACACATCATCACTAAACCAATAAAAAAGAGTCCTACACCACCCGAACTTCCACCTGCACCTTTCATTCTTTATTCCTTCAAATCTTGATAGTTTTCATAGTTATATCATTTCTAAGCGCTTATTGCTCTGGCTTTCTTGCACTCACAAGGTAGTAGGCAAAGTCACGTCTGTGCATACCTATAACCATGCCCATAACAGGCGCGATAAAATGCATTTTCTGCATCGTCCGTTCGCCCTTTTTCATGGCAATATTACTAAAAAAATATTTAATCGACACCCAAGGCACATGTAAAACACTCGGTAACGCACGCCATGATGAATCTTTCACCTTAATATCAACAAAACCGGCATCGCGGAGCGCTTGGGTAAAATCATGAATATTAGCGAAAGTATCAACTGACCAACCCTTGCATACAAGGCGAAACGCCTTTTCAAATAATGGATTAGACTTTGTCCGCTTTCTAAATCCGTCGGCAACGACTAGTCGCGCTCCCGGCTTAAGGATCCGAAAAGCCTCATTGATAAACGACGCCTTACTGGTTCCATCAGCGTAGCAGCTACTTTCAACAGCATAGGCGCCATTGAAGCTATTGTCAGGAAATGGGGTGTTTCTATAATCAATTAGGTGAAAGCTTGCTCGTTCATGAAGACTAGCCTGCTCAGTGAAAACCGACGCTTTTTCAATTTGCCAAGGAACCACTGTTGCGCCCGTAATATAAGTGTTCTCATAATGCTGAGCACAATAACGTGCCGTCGCACCTACTCCACAACCAAGATCAATGACTTGGTTCATAGCATCAGTGTCGAGCTGCAGTCTAGATAACACCTGATGATTCATTTCAACAAGCAAAGGTTCACGTTTAAAAGGATTCATTCCCATTAGATAGTAACCAAAGTGCATGTTGTAATTTGGGCTCCAAGGTTCGTAGTCGAGTCCAACCTGTGAGTAATATTGAATGATATCTTGGGAAACCTGGCTTGCGTCGAACTGGTAGTGAGTATTTAAACCAGTATGCGGACCTACATTAAGGTTTTGACCTAGGGGCTTGACCGTGTCTTTCATAACTCTTTACTCCACATAAAGCGCTTACTATGAGCGCGAATGTTTAGCTTTTTTTACCAGGAAGGAAACGCGTAATTCTGGCACCCATTTTCATTAAAGAGACTAAACTGCTGGTTGGTAAACTTCTAATTTGTTCATACCAGTCCGTCAGCGTATTCATAAAGCTTAGCATTTTGCTAATTTGAGCTTTGACTTGTTTTGGCGTGTCAGCATCGCTTTCCATATCGAGTTCACATTGTCGAAGCATACTAAGAATCGGGTCAATCTCGCGTTTCTTTCTACCTTCAACAATAGTGAGAAGCATTGACCAAGTGTCACCTTTCACACAAAAATGATCTCGACGGTCACCAAGCACTGAGTGAGTTTTTATCAAATCCCAGCTCTGTAACTCTTTAATGCTAGTGCTTACATTGGAGCGAGCAACTGACAAGGCTGCCGCGATTTGTTCTGCGTTGACTGGCGCATTTAAAAGGTAAAGAAGTGCATGAATCTGCGAGACGGTGCGATTTACCCCCCAGCGCGTGCCCATTTCTCCCCAGTGCAAAATGTAGGTTTCCATTAACGGTGTAATACGAATATCGTTATCACTCATGTTGATTAGCCTTGTGCTTTTAGTTTGGAAAGCTTTTATTTAGTTATTTCTGTACTTACAGAAATAACTGTAATACAAGAATTGGATTTATGCAAGGTAAACGGTTTTTTCAGTAGGATGAGAGTGATAAGCTTTTAAGACATGCGGCCAAGAGATTATTACAGCCATTCCCAAGTAAGCTACCATTAATGAAACGTTTGGTGGGGGTGCATAAACCATGAGGGCAACAGACCAGAAAGAAAAAAGCCACTTCAAATTGAAGTGGCTTTTGTGATTTTAAGCGCTAGTCTTATTCTGCAGACTTCGCTTTTTGCATATCGCCAGCTTTAATAATAGATATCTTGTCGAGGTCGAAATATTTACGCATCACTGCGTTGACTTCTTCCGTCGTTAAGGCTGCCATTTTCGCTTCGTAATCGGCGTACCACTGTAAGTCACGATCATAACGGATCGTATTACGCAGAGTGCCTGCGAGCTCACGGTCTTGTGCACGACTGACTTTCTTCGATTGCAAAATACCTGATTTAGCTGCTGCTACTTCTTCATCAGTGAATCCATCTTTCAACAATCTAGCCATTTCTTCCTTGAAGCCAACTTCGACTTTATCGAGGTTTTGCGGAGCGCAAATAGCATAGGCACCAAAGGTAGTTTTATCATCTTCAGGTAGTTGAGAAATGAATGAACCCGCACCGTAGCTTAAACCGTCTTCTTGACGTAAACGCGTTGCCATCCGGCTATTGAGGAAACCACCTCCGAAGATATAGTTACCTAACTCTAGCGCAGGAGCATCTGCGTGCTTTTGGCCTACTGGCAACATAAGAGCAGCGACAAAAGTCGCGTTCTCTTTGTCAGGTGTATCAAATACAATATTCTGAGCTTCAATCTCTTGATAGGCGTTGCTTAAACGCTGGTAATCAACATCGCTACCCCAAGAAGTGAAGCTTTGTTCCAAGACCTTCTTGATCTCAGCCTTATCAAAATCTCCAACAATGCTTACTAGCAAGTTGTCATCAGTGTAGAACTCTTTATGGAAAGCCTTTAAGTCATCTAGGCTTAATTTTTCTAAGTTCTCCAACATGGTCTCGAAAGTAGCAGAGTGCAAAGGGTGACCCTTTGGATAAGGGTTCATTAAGCGACCATACTGATTAAAAGCAAGCTGTTGTGGGTCTTGAAGGTTTTGCTCAATATCCACCTTCATCGTGCTCTTATACTGCTCAAACTCTTTTGCATCAAATTCAGGTTGCTTCATGATTTTTTCAACCAGGGTCATAACAGCCGCTAGGTTTTCTTTCGTTGTGCTAATGCTAGCATACGCTAAACTTGAACCACCGCTAATACTGACTCTGGCTTTTAACTTATCGAACTCGTCTTGGATTTCTTGACGAGACATACCTGCTGCACCGCGAGTTAGCATGGTTGCAGTAGCGTTACCTATCATGCCTTTGTTCATTAATTTGTCGAGGTTGCCAAATTGGAACATCATGGTAAGTGACACCGATTCACCGCGTGTCTTTTTATCAAGCATCACTGCTTTTGTACCATTATTAAACGCAACAACTTCACTACGGCTTTCAATATTGTCGAATGAAGGCTCGAACAGTTCACCTTGTGCCACTTGCTCACGTCCTTTGTAGCCATCAACCATATCAGCAACGCTTTCGACTGCTGGAATAGTGACTCGCTCTGCTGTTTCGGAAGGAATAAACTGACCTAGTGTTCTATTGTTTCGCACCAAATAGGTGTTAGCCACGCGCTGAACGTCTTCTAAAGTCACCGTTTCAATGCGATCTCTGTTTAAGAAATACAAGCGCCAATCACCCATTGCTAACCACTCACTTAATCCGAGTGCGATACGTTCAGAAGAATTCGATGTTAATTCAATATTTTTAATTAAACTGCGTTTTACACGATCAACTTCATCTTGAGTGATAGGATTGCTATTTAAGCTTTCGACAACATCTAATAAAACATCTTTGGTTTTAGATAAATCGCTCGCTTTGTCTACTTCTGCGAAATAAAAGGCAAGCCCCGGCTCTTGCCACTGAAAGTTAAAACCGTAAACACGACTCGCGAGTTTGTTTTCAACAATGGCTTTGTGTAAGCGACCGCTTGGAGTGTCACCTAGCACTTGGCTGAGGACTTCAATGGCAGCAAAATCTGGGTGTGAACCGGCTGGGATGTGATACGCCGCACCAACGATTTGGGCGTCTCCTACACGGCGAACAGTCACACTTCTCTCACCCGCTTTCGCTGGCTCGCTAGTATACAATGTTGGTAATACGCGCTCAGGCTTTGGAATCACACCAAAATACTTTTGAATGCGAGCTAACATGTCTTTTTCTTCAAACTTACCAGCAACAATTAGCGTAGCGTTGTCAGGTTGATAGTATTTTTTGTAGAAGGCTTTTAGGCGGTCGATTGGCACATTCTCTAGGTCAGAGCGCGCACCAATAGTTGACTTACCATAGTTATGCCAATCGTAAGCTACGCTGGCAATGTGTTGAAGAGTCACTCGAAACGGACTGTTCTCGCCACGTTCAAATTCGTTACGTACCACTGTCATTTCACTGTCTAAATCTTCTTTAGAGATGAATGAATCAACCATGCGGCTTGATTCCATAGACAATGCCCACTCGATATTTTCTTCGGTAGCTGAGAATGTCTCAAAATAATTGGTCCGATCGGTCCATGTAGTCCCGTTTGGCCTTGCACCCGCAGCACTTAATTCTGCAGGGATATCTTTATGCTTAGGTGTGCCTTTGAAAACCAAATGCTCAAGTAGATGAGCCATACCAGTCTCGCCATAGTTTTCATGCTTAGAGCCCACACGATAGGTAACATTTACCGTCACCGTTTCTTTGGTTTGATCTGGGAATAGAAGCACTTGAAGACCGTTATCCAGTCTATATTCGCTGATACCCTCTACTGCGTTTATTGGCTCGAGTTTGCTTTGAGCCATAGCGTTAGCGCTAGCGAGAGAGAGCATTCCAGCTAGAAAGCCGACGCCGATTAGTCGTAGTTTCATGTTACGTCCCTATAGTTAAGAAAATTTACCTAGTGGTGTAGAATAGACACTGAATTGGCTTTAATCAACTGAACTTAGCGCCTTTTGTAGTCTAATGTAAGTCATTAAAATCAATCTAAAGTTCCATTTGTAAACCTAAATGTTTCGTTTCTGTTATCGATGACTGAGAAATTGACGCACAGAGTAGGTAATTTACCTTGAATCCAGTAGACTTAGAGCGATAAAACCAAGAATAAGAATAAGGAATCTAACATGTTGACGTCTCCGTTTTTCGAAAAGAGCACAAACAGCAAGCAGTCTAGCGCTAAGCAACCTTCGTTCATTAGCATAAGTTCGATGATGGTAATGGTCATCAGCTGCTTACTATTTACGTTTAAAGCAAATGCTGGCGCAGATACTGGACCTGCGCCTTTAGTTTCAATTCCAACTCAAGATGCCTTTTTTGACAGTATACGAGGACACTGCTCAAAGGCATACGAGGGTAAAGTGACAGTGGACAATCAACCAAGTAGTGCCTTTGATGCACCTTTGGTGATGTTTGTGCGCAAATGTTCTGATAGTCAGTTACAGGTACCTTTTTACGTTGGTGACAACGCCTCACGTACATGGCTAATAACGAAAACTGGCAGCGGTTTAAGTTTAAAGCATGATCATCGCCATGAAGATGGCTCTCACGACACGGTGACCATGTATGGCGGCCATACTGTAGACGCCGGTTATAATGAAATTCAATCATTCCCTGTTGATGAGTACTCTAAACAATTGTTTGCGAAAGAAGGTCTACCGCAGTCGATTACTAACACATGGCAGATGTACATTTATGAAGATGTATTTTCATATCGATTGGTACGAGAGGGTCGTGAGTTCCGTGTGGACTTTGATCTCACGAAACCGATCACACCGCCACCTGCACCATGGGGCTATGTAGACTAATGCCAAAAACACTTGTCATTACCGGTGGTAGTTCTGGTATAGGGCTAGCCATCGCAAAGAAATTTGAAGATGCGGGATATCAAGTTTTCAACCTCGACATACAATCCGGCGAGTACGGGCAGTTTATAAAATGTGACATGACACAGCATGAACAAGTGACTGAAGCTGTTCATTCGATTGGTGAAAAGCATGGTATAGACACCCTTATTTGTAACGCAGGCAAACACTTATCGGCCTCAATTGAGGCAACAACAGAAAGCGATCTAATTGGCCTATTCAATTTGAATGTGAAAGGTGCCTTCTCTGCCACACAAAGTGCTTTACCCTTCATGAAAACGAACAATAATGGCGCCATTTTGTTTATTGCATCAGACCAAGCGGTGATTGGAAAGACTCATTCATTCGCTTACAACATGAGTAAACATGCCCTCGCCTCTATGGCCAAAACCACAGCTCTGGATTACGCATCGTATAACATCAGAGCGAACGCAATTTGTCCTGGTACGATTGAAACGCCACTTTATCACAACGCGATTGACCGCTATTGTGCAACAAGTGGCGCAGACAAAACCGCAATACATGCTGAAGAAGCAGCTCAGCAACCCCTAGGAAGAATAGGTCAAGCAGAAGAAGTTGCATCATTGGCCCTATACCTCGCCTCAGATGACGCTAGTTTCATTACTGGCAGTTTGCAGATGATAGATGGTGGTTACACCGCAAAATAATAAAAACAACACGAGAATGAAAAATGAATGGAAGCACACTCAGCATTATCGATCCGCATGTACATTTGTTCGATATTGAAAATGGACACTATGACTGGTTAAAAACCAACAACGCCCCTTTTTGGCCGCAAAAATATTTGATTAACCGAACTTACGTCGACAACGCTCTATACTTAGAAGAGCCATTGCGTCTCGCCGCCTATGTCCATATTGAAGCGGGCTATGATAATGAGTCAGGCGAGCGTGAATTAGCCATGCTTGAAGAAAAAGCGTCGATCCCCATGTGCACTATGGGTTATGTAGATATCACCCTACCTCATGACGACTTCCTATATGCCCTAGGAAAGCAGTCTGAATTTCGCAGCTCCCGTGGCATACGATATATCCTCGACGGCTCGCTGAATGAAATAAAAGCGACATTAGAGAATGAATGTTCTTATAAAAATCTTGCTTTTTTGGGTAAACACAAAGGGACTTTTGAACTTCAATTAGATGTGAAAAATACGGAATTGGTTGTTCTCGTCTACGCCTTTTTTAATCGCTTACCGGAACTTCAAGTAGTATTAAATCACGCAGGTTTCGCCCCTTTTCTAGAAAAAGAAGAAAGCAATCAAGCATCGATTTACGCCCATCAACTCGACTTCACAAATTGGCAGGCAAACCTGTTGCTGCTAGCAAAACTTCCCAAAGTTGCCGTGAAGTGTTCAGGTTTTGAAATGTCTTTGCTGAACGAAGATAAGGATGCTATCGGCGCTGTCATTCAATACACAAACGAAGACGTTATTGCCGTCGTTAAGCATTGCATAGATGCGTTCGGCTCTGACAAAGTCATGATGGCTAGCAACTTTCCATTATGCTTATTCTCGATGTCTTATCAGGACTATTGGGAAACCGCGTTGGGAGCATTGCAGCATTTATTCAAAGACAAGGATGAGAATCAACGCGAAGCGTTAATGACTGCCCTTTTGCATGATAATGCCGCTCGTATTTATGGCATTGAAAGCTAAGGCCTGGTGATCTTAGCTTTTTTACCATTCATTCTATTGGTGTATCACATTACTTAACGGTGATGTGCGGTGAACGTTTCACCACTTCATCGTTTAACTCAATACCAATACCTGGCAAGTCTGGTACTTTAAACTTTCCATTTACTGGCTGATAGTCCTGAATACACAATTCTCTATTCCAAGATTTGATCGCGTAAGTGTGATGTTCATGAATTAAGAAGTTCGGGATTGCAGCTTCTAGTTGCAATGATGCTGCAGTTGCTACCGGCCCACCGCATACATGGGCTTGAACTCGAATGTCGTAAACATCAGCATAGTCGCAAACTTTCTTAGCTTCAGTGAAACCACCACACAAACCAACATCAGGTTGCAATACATCAATACTTTGATCTTCAAAGTAAGGCCGAACGTCCCAACGGTGATAAAGCCTTTCTCCACCAGCAATGGGCACTTTCACATTCTCAGCAACTTTTTTGTGTACCGCAGAATTGAGATAATTTACGGGCTCCTCGAACATCATACAGCCAACTTCTTCAACGATACTGCCCATCTGAATAGCAGAAGCACAACCCATTAAAGAATGAGCCTCAAAAATAATATCCACTTCATCACCAACTTCTTTACGAATAGCGCGGAGGCGATCACCAAATAGTTTCATCTGTTTAGGTGTGAAAAGCTTTGTTCGATCGAAAGAAGAATCACCATTCTCATCGTAAACAATTGGGTCGACTTTTACCGCATCATAACCTTCTGCCATTGCCTTTGCAGCCGATCGCGCATAGTCGTCAGGTGTTAACATTTTTACGCAATCTTGGCTCCAATCAAACTGAAGTTGGCTGGCATAAGTACGTAAATCATCATTCGTTTTGCCACCCAGAAGCTGATAAACCGGCACATTCAAGGCTTTGCCTTTAATATCCCACAATGCGGTATCGATGGCGCTCATTGCTGCGTATAGCACCGGACCGCCACCCAAACCCCAAAAGCTCTCACGTAGCATGCGTGACCATAATAATTCTGTTTTAAAGGGGTCAAAACCGATCAACACCGCTTCGGCAATTTCCTTAATCATCGCAGCTGCGGCGCTGTGTCCCCAGTCATAGGCTAAACCGGCTTCACCGACACCGTGAATTCCTTCATCGGTATGAACTCTGACAAATATGGGATTCCATGGCGGACGTTCTGGGCAATGGATATCAAAAATTTCGATATGGGTAATCTTCATTCGATTCTTCTTTAATGTAGTTAATTGGGTGACCTATTGGTCGAAGTCTGGGTAAGCTCTTTTTACTCTGCGCATCATAGCTGGCCATGCTTTTTGACCGCCAGTTTGACCCGTATGTACGATGCTCGCTTGTGCCTTGATACCATTAATAATAGATTGGTCCACACGAATAAGATCATCGCCACTGTTCTGCATTTTTACTTGAATTTCGCAGGCCCGCAGTAGATCGTACATGTGCATAAATGCATCACCAATGGTCACGCCCATCGTGAGTGCACCGTGATTCCGCAGCAGCATAAAATTCGCATTTCCAAGGTTCTCTTGCAAACGTTTAATTTCATCTGGATTAACCGCCAAGCCTTCATAATTGTGATAACTCATACTGGCGAGCGCAAACGCCGAATACTGACTGTATGGTTGAAGGCCCTGTTTACAACTAGCCACTGCAATTGCGTCCGGATGATGCAAGTGTAATGCACATTGATCATCGTGACGAGCGATATGCACAGCGCTATGAATGGTAAAACCAGCTGGATTGATTGTGAATGGGGATTCCGAGTCTATTACATTACCCTCGATGTCTATTTTCACCAAGTTTGATGCTGTGACTTCCTCAAACGCTAAGCCAAAGGCATTAATTAACAGGTGTTCAGTACCAGGGATCCGAGCAGAAACATGGGTGTGAATAAGATCGTCCCAACCGTGCATAACCAATAAGCGATAACAAGCCGCCAGCTCAACGCGCGTCTGCCATTCTTGGTCTGACACTTTACCTTGCAAGTTTACTTCCGGAATATTATACATTCTCATTAAACACTCTTACTAATGGCTCGGCCACTCTATCGTCTTGGCACTTGAGCGCTAATTTCACTATGCATGTAATATATACAAGTGCCGCCCAATACGGAAGTACACCATTGTAAACTAAAGCGCTGTAGCGCTTACGACCGTGAGTGGTCCTAATGATAGCTTAAAACTGATAACCCGCTTGCAAAGAAAGACCAAACTTATCATCATCTTCAGTGTCGGCTGCTACAACTGTAATACCTAGGTTGAAACCTGATTTATCGATTCCGTTAAAGAAATAATGATAGCCAAGCCCCGCTCCATACACTGCTTTGTCATCTCTCAAAAATGCTGTTTCGACGCCTACAACACCAAGGTACGCACCTAGACCATGTTTATTGGAGTCATTGTCGAAAAGGTCTGTTTTTATCCAGCCGATGCCAGCACCACAAGTACTGCCTGAATTAGAAGAATAAGAGACACAGCCGGCTGAGACATATTTCATATCAGTTTCGGAAACATAAGCAACATTAGCGCCTAAACCTGAATAGCTCATTCCCGCACCTACTCCGACAGAAATGTCTTCAGCGTTTGTCGTAAAGTGGAGGGCAAAAAGAGAGGCGACCAAAGCCGTTTTAATTGTAAGATTCATGCATTTCCTTATAGCAATTAACAATTCAGGCCGGTCATGCTAAAGGAAGCGTTCAGGCGATGCAATCAAAAATTACAGGCGCTATTTATTGAATGGAAGCATACGACGTAAAGTATTGTCTTTCACAATATAGTGATGAAACAAAGCTGCTAATGCATGTAGTGCGAGTATGTAATAAAAAACAAGTCCGGCCGTTTCGTGTAGCTCTTCAATTGTATGCGCCAACTCGTTGTTTTCAGCGATAAGTGCAGGTAATTCCAATCCCCAAAATGGAATCGACTTTCCTTCCGCGCTGAGTATCGCCCAACCCGCTATTGGCATAGTAATCATGAGTAAATACAAAACAGTATGCGTTAACATAGCCACAGTGTGCTGCCACTTTGCAATTGGCGGGTAGACTGGTGGCCTTTTTGACAAAGCACGAAACCCTAATCTAATCCAAACCAGTAAAAAAACCGTCAGACCCGTCATGAAATGAAATGTTTTAAACAGCTCTCGCGTTTCAGTACCTTTAGGATAAAGCTCTCGTAGTTCGATGAAAGCAAATACAGCAATCAACAACACCAGCATCAACCAATGCATAGCAATGACAGCAGAATCAAAACGCTTGTTCGGTGACATTTCGATTTTCATCATGTTTGGCCTTTTTAAACGCGACTTAACGAACGTGGAAATTAGAGTGTAATGGATTGAAGTGCTCGCGTTTTGATCAACGTCAACTTAGTACGCAAAGCAACAATAAAAAAAAGCCCCCAGCACTTGCTGGAGGCTTTAATAGTCGTACTCATGTTAGATATTTAGTGTACAAATACCTTAAAGTGACTCAACACCCATGTTGTATAGCACGAAGCCGTAAATATCGGCAAACTGCTCAATGGTTTTACTAATGGGTGTACCTGCGCCATGACCAGCATCTGTCTCAATGCGAATCAAGGTTGGGTTAGTCCCTTCTTGAAACTCCTGCAACACTGCAGCGAACTTGAATGAGTGAGCTGGAACAACCCTATCATCGTGGTCGGCTGTTGTTACCATTGTCGCTGGATACTCAACACCCGGCGTTACATTGTGCACTGGAGAATAAGCTTTCAAATACTGATACATTTCTTCGCTTTGCTCTGATGTGCCATAGTCATAAGCCCAGCCAGCACCCGCTGTGAAGGTATGGTAACGCAGCATGTCTAATACGCCCACCGCAGGCAAGGCAACTTTTGCCAACTCTGGACGCTGTGTCATAACAGCACCCACTAGCAGGCCACCGTTCGAACCGCCGCGTAGAGCTAAGTAATCACTGCTTGTGTATTTTTCAGCAAATAGGTATTCAGCTGCAGCAATAAAGTCATCAAATACATTTTGCTTCTGCAGCTGAGTTCCGGCTTTGTGCCATGCTTTACCATATTCACCACCGCCACGAATGTTTGGCACAGCGTAAACGCCGCCAAGCTCTAGCCACGCAGCAACAGTGGCGCTAAAACGTGGTGTTAAGCTAATGTTAAAACCACCGTAACCGTATAAAATAGTTGGGTTTTTACCATTAAGCTCAGTGTCTTTATGATGCGTAATGATCATAGGTACTTGAGTACCATCTTTAGACTTATAGAAAACTTGTTTAGTGACATAATTGCTGCCATCAAAGTTCGTTTTCGGCTTGTTATGAACGGTAGATTCGCCCGTTTCAATATCTAAAGAATAGAAGGTCGTTGGAGTAACGTAATTACTGAAAGAATAATACGTTGTTGACTCGCTCGCCTTGCTGCTATTCACACTTGCTGTTCCAACACCCGGCAGGTTGATTGTACGAACTTGTTCACCGTCTAAGGAGTACTGGTAAACTTTAGAAATCGCATCTTCCATGTATTGTGCGAAGATGAAACCACCGGCCATTCTGGGTGACAACACATTTTCAGTTTCAGGAATGAGATCTTTCCAGTTTTCAACACCTGGATTGTTTGCATCTACCATAACCACACGCGAATTTGGTGCCTGGTTGTTGGTAAATAAATAAATGGTTTCACCTTTGCTTGTGAGCATTGATACATCATTATCGACAGTATCAATCACTGTTTTCCAAGCTGAATCTGGTTTCGTAAGGTCTTTTAAATAAGCGCGATTACCTGACGTAGACACAGCAGCTGACACTAGCAAGTAACGGTTATCTTCACTGACTTGAGCACCAACATAGCGGTGCTTCTCAGCGTCGGTGTGACCGAATACCTTAAGGTCATCGGCTTGCGCAGTGCCCAGCTTATGATAAAAGAGTTTATGCTGGTCAGTCTTTTGACTCAGCTCAGAGCCTTCTGGCTTGTCATAACTTGAGTAGTAAATACCTTCGTTTTTATACCAAGTTAACCCACTGAATTTAACATTCACAAGCGGCTCACCAATGGTTTCCATGGTGTCAGTATTGATGATTGTCACTTTGCGCCAATCGCTACCACCGGTAGATGTTTGGTAAGCGGCTAAAGAGCCATCACCAGAGAAAGACAAACCGGCCAAGGAAACCGTACCGTCGTCACTGAATTTATTTGGGTCAATAAATACTTCTGGCTCACCATCACCTTTTTGGCGATAGACTAAGCTTTGATTTTGTAAACCATCGTTCTTATAGAAGTAAGTATAGTCACCTTCATTGAAAGGGGCTGATACACGTTCATAATCAAGCATTTCACGAACAACTTTTGCAATATCTTCGCGATAAGGAATATTCGCTAAGTAATCTTGCGTCGTTTTGTTCTGTGCTTTCACCCACTCACCCGTTTCCGCACTGCGGTCGTCTTCAAGCCAACGATAGGGATCAGCCACCTCGTCGCCAAAGTAGGTGTCTACCACATCACCTTTCGCCGTCATTGGGTACTCGACTTCAATCATTTTCATTGCGCTAGCGGCTTTTTCAGCCTCTGCTGGCGCTGTTTTTTCATCTGAACTAGGTTGGCAAGCCATTAAACTGCCAGCAACAGCAAAGGCGATACTGGCCTGTACTGCTGTTTTCATTACATTATTTTTTGTTTTCATGAAATTTCCACGTTTTATTGTTATTCGTTATAGCGGAGTGGCGACAGACCTCATAGTTTGTCGCCACATAAATCACTATGTAGCTTAATCGTCTTTGCTACTTCCTTCACTCTCGTCATCTTTCTTCAAACGATCAGCCATACCTAAATCAAATTCAGGCATTGGTGTAGTGCGAGTTGCATCTTCACTCAAATAAGTATCCATCCAGCGCATTAAGCGAAGAGCGTAGTCATATTGAGCAGCTGCTTTGCGGTTGCCATGACCTTCGCCTGGGTAAAATACTAAGCGAACCGGCGTTTCAGTACGCACTTTTATAGAACGATATAGCTCCATCGACTGACCTGGGTGAACGCGAGTGTCCTCTTCACCGTGTAGGATCAAGATGGGTGTTTTAGCCTTACCAGCATGAAACACAGGAGAGCGCTCAAGTAAGTTCATCCAGTTGTCTTCCCAAGGCCATTTCAATGAGTGAACTAACTGCATTTCGTTTGGAATATCGCTGGTACCAAACTTAGAGACTTGGTTTGAAATGCCAACGAAAGCAACTGATGCAGCAAAATGCTCAGATAAGGCAGTGGCACCCCACATTGACGCATAACCACCGTATGATGCCCCGGTGATACCGACTCTATCACGGTTTATTACGCCAGCTTCAGCAAGCGCATCTACACCATCAACTAAATCGTTAAACTCAGCTCCGGCATAATCGTTCTGATGTTCTTTAGCGAACGCCACACCGCGACCTGTTGAACCACGGTAGTTCGGGTAATACACCGCGTAGCCATCGGCAACAGCATATTGTCCTGCCGTTGAGTAGCCAGTTAACCAGCCATCACTATAATGCGCTTCCGGACCGCCATGCACAGCCATAATCAATGGCCAACCGCCCGCAGGAGCATCGCCACTGGGTTGCATTAACAAACCTTCAACTGTGCGGCCATCTCTTGCTTTAAAGCTAAATGTTGACTGGCTTGCCAACTCGATATCTTTTAGCCAAGTGTTGTTGTTAGTCAGTTTAGTCGCTTTGCTGCGCGTTAGCTCGAATACTTCGCGCGGATGCTTAGGGCTGTCTGCGATAAAACGAATCTCGCCTTTGCCAATATCTGCGCTTCGAACCACTATATCTTCAGGTGTTTTGTAAGTACGCTTAATATCACCGTCTGTTTCGTACAATACAACAGCACTCTCAACGCCTCGATGAGCAACAGCGAGTATGTCTTTACCCATCCAATCAATATCAACAATGTGTTGTTCCGCGTCTGGCGTTAACTGAGTGAGCTTACCTGACTTTGTATCAGCGACCATAAGCACGCCATTTGATGAATCGTGAATATCTGTTCCAGCAAGTAAACCAATGTGCTTTCCATTTTCACTAAATTCAAAGCTACCTAATTTGCCAGGAATATCGACAGTTGCTATCACGTCACCAGAGTTAACATCAATCACATGAAGGTCACGTTGCATGTAGTAATCATCGATTAGATTGGTGGGAGCAACGGCAGCCACAATCATCTTATTGTCTTGTGAAAGGTCAAAATTTGATACATTTCCGCCTTCAAACAGTTTTGTTGCTTTCGCTTCGGAATCACCTAATGCGACAGACCATAGTGATGCTAAACGCTGGTCTTCTTCATAAACATAAGCTTTAAAACCTTTTTTCTTTAGGTCGTCTTCTTTTTGCTTTTCACGCGCAACAAAATATAAGGTGCTACCATCTTCTGATACTGCATAGTCGCCAATAGATGTTTCGAATTCAAAGCGCTTAATCGCTTCACCACCCGACATTGAAATAGAATATAAAGACGTCATTTTGTCGTCTTCACGCTTAGACTTAAAGAATAAGGTTTCGCCATCTGCACTGAACTGTAATGACGATACGCCGTCTTTGTTCCCAATGAACTTAATAGGCTTAGCGTTCTTGCCACTGCCGATCACATATAAATGAGTGTCGGCCGTACCATCTTTATCACCCGCGAGCATGTCGCGTGGGTTAGATACAGTGTAAGCGGTATGTTTGCCATCGGCCGAAACGGTGATGTTACCAGCGTGCTTCACCTTAGGTAGATGTTCTATCTCGAAGCTTTCTGCGGCAGATGCAAATCCGGCGAACGCTAGCGAAGCGGCAATAATGCTCGCTTTAAAAACTTTTTTCAGAGGAAGGCGACTTGTTGTTTTCGTCATTAGTTTGGGGCTCCATGTTTATTGTTAGAATAATATCCAGACCACTGCGTTTCATCTCTTGAGCTGCCGGTTAGAGTACCCTAACCTATGCCATTAAGATTGGTCGCAATGCTTTTATTTATCGTTATTATAATGGGTTTACGTCGGGCGTTTTATACGTTCCGTATTGGCTAATCGTTCATCCTATAACAGCCGCTTGTTATGTTTAAGTCGTTATAAACTGGCTTACTGTTCATCTTTTCATGATGTGTAAATTTTAATTTACACCCGCTCCTTCGCCGCACTGCAAGGCATGTAAGGCGCGTTCTAGTTGCCGTACTGATAGCAAGCAAATATAGCAGGCAGAGGATTAAGCGATTTCTCAGTTTAAGCTTGCTTGGCTATCTCAGTGAGTGCTTGAGCAAATACATCTGCAGGTTGACCACCGCTAATCAAATGCTTGTTATTCACAATAACCGCAGGAACCGATTGCACACCCGCTTGCTGATAACGTTGCTGAATTTGCCTTACATCTGATTCGTATTGATTGGAACTCAAAACCTCAGACGCGAGCGCTCTATCAAGACCGACTTGCTCGACAAGGTCCAATAGCTGTTGATGATCACTTGGGTTTCCGCTGTTTTTAAAGTAAAGATCGAACAAGGCGAGTTTCAGCTCAGTTTGTTTTGCTGCACTTACTGTTTTAGCCCAGTGCAACAAACGGTGAGCATCAAAGGTATTGTAAATACGACCGCCACCTCGATTACCGAACTCATAACCCACAGAAAGCCCCCGTTGTTTAATCACTTCGCGATTTTGCTCCGCTTGCTCTTCAGAAATCCGATATTTTTGCGTCAGATGTTCGGTGATTTCTTGGCCTTCAGGTGGCATTTGAGGATTGAGTTCAAAGGGTTGCCATTCAATAGTAGCCGTAACATCTGGTGAGACGGTTTCAAGCGCTTCTTGTAACGCTTTATAACCGATAATGCACCAGGGACAACTTACGTCTGAAACAATATCGATAGTTAACTGAGTCATTTTTGTTTACCTTTTTAATTAGTGCTGTGCAACGGAAGTCATGGGCCGGTAATAACAAACATCAATATTGCCATTTCCTTTGTGGTGAAAAAATGGATTATCCAAGGTTCTGCCACCTTCCAGTCGTTGCTGAAATATGTCTCCTCGCACGGTTGGGCGTGTGAGCACGATTTGTTCTAGTTTAGGGATAGTCTTACCAAGCCTTGCGCTAATAATTTTGCTTCTTTGACTTGCATCGCTAATCTGTCCGCCGTCTTCTCTTTTACCTCGAGAAAAGGCTTGTACGTGTTCCATGCCATAAACAACCTGACCAAACACACTCATGTTGCGGTCGAGCTGACGAGGTGCTTGGCCAATCACAATGTAGAAATCGCTTGTGCCAGAGTTGGCGTCATTAGTCCGCGCCATTGCGACAGCGCCAGGACAATGTAGCAACCACTCAGTCTTTGCTTCTGTATCTCGACCCGCTGGAAAGCCTTTAATGAAACCCGTTTCGTCTGCATATAAATCGGGAGATTGAACCGGATAGAATTCAGATTTAGGCTCGCTTATCCGGCTAAACTCGGCTTGCAAAGGGCCATTATGCGCCGATGCTTTCTTTTCACTCAGGTCCCCGCCTTGGGCCACAAAGCCGTCAATAACACGATAGAAATCTAATCCATCATAAAAGCCTTCTTCCACTAGAGCGGTAAATTGCTTCACGTGGTTCGGGGCAATAAAGTCGGCAAGCTCAATGACTATCATGCCCTTGTCAGTGAGCATGTATATCAAATTGTCCTGTGAGAGGGTTTCTTGAGCGTTGTTCGTTTCTTGAGACTTATTCGCAACCTGTGTAGCTTGGCTGTGAAAACTCGTCGCACACAAACTTAACAGAGCCAAACCGGCGAAGGTTGCTGCCCGCAAGTTTAGTGCAGAGCGTTGCAGGCGGCTATTCAATATGTAATTCGTGTTCATTCGTCTTCCTTTGGTATTGCGATGTTTGGGACATGCGAGTTCTCTCATCCTATTTGATGTAGCTCAAAATGCGCTTGAAAGCTGGATTTTTAGCATCCTTTAAGAGCTCATACAGACACATTTCAGTGGAACTTAACTGCACTCCCAAAGCATTGAGCTTCTGAATAGCGATGGCTTTATTATTTAGGTTTCGCGAGCCAATGGCATCACATACTAGATGAATAGACCGCGGTGTAGCTAAGTCACTTTCAAGCAACCCTGTGATTGTTTGATAGACACAAATATGCGCTTCGATACCGCAAACTAGCCAGTCGCTAATGCTGGGATCCTGCAACTGTGTTACAAATTCAGCTTCATGACACGCATTGAAGTGGTGCTTAGCGATGATTTGTTGTTCTGAAGAAAAACAGTCGCTGAGTGCAGAAGCCGTATGACCGAGTTTGTCGGGCATCTGTTCTAAAACAAGCGTTTTCATGTGTAAGTCTTGTGCGCCCTTGAACAGAGCCACTGTGTTGCTAATAAAGGGCTCAGCTTGTTCGATGAGCTCAGCCAATTTACCTTGGATATCAACAAAAATAACGCCGGTCGATTCTGGTTGCAGCACGTTTCGTTCCCTAAAGCATGTTGGATATCGTTTTGATGTGTCACTAGCTTAGAGTACGGCGGTGGAATTCTCAAACTCTACTGATAAATCAATGGGTAAAAAAACGCTGACGGTTAAACCGCCATACTCATTATTATTGGCTTCAATATGACCTTTCATGGCATCAATCGCTTTTTGTGCAATTGCCAAACCTAAGCCTGCTCCGCCGCTAATCCGGTCTCTGGCCTTTGATACTCTAACAAAGGGTTTGAATATGTTACTAAGCTCTTCCTCTTCCACGCCACAACCATCGTCTTCAATGGTAATGTTGAGCGTTTTCCCCTCTTGTCGTAAGGATACCAAAACAAATGATTTCGCATATTTCAGCCCGTTCCTCAGAATATTTTCTAAGCCACTAGATAAAAGTTGCCTGTTTGTATTGAGTAATAGCGCTTGGCTTAAATGATTGTCAAATGACACTGTGATCCGTGTGTTTTCATAGGCTGCATCATCGACTAAGTCTTGGATCACAACACCAATTTGAAAGACCTCTTGCTGCCTTGTCTCATCCAGCTCCTGTCTGGATAAGGTCAACAAACTACCTATCATTTCGTTGATTAGCTTATTTTCTTTTTCAATACGCTGCAGGTGCTCATCATATGAAATAGAGTCGGTAGCAAGGGCTTGCTGTGCTTGGTCTTTCTGTTGGTGAATCAAATCTAGGGCGATAGATTGCCTCGCCAAGGGCGTTTTAAGTTCGTGAGATATATCCGCTAATAGGCGTTTCTGGGCCAACATTTGTTGCTCTATACGAGCAGCCATTGTGTTGAATTGACGCCCTAACTCGCCGAGTTCGTCTTTCCCCAGTTTTGTTTCCTGCATTCTGTAATTCAGTTGCCCATTCGCCATCTGTGATGTGGCTTCTTGCAAACCTTTAATAGGTTTTAGTAAGGTTCTTACCAAAGCAAAGCAAAACACGCCACTGAGTAGCACTGACAGAAGCGCCAAAAACTTGGGACTATTTTGATTTGCGCTAACGAACCAAGCAAGCGGTTTGGGGACTGCTCGAAAGACCAAAAAGCGTTCATCGCCGATACTTAAATTTAATGGGCCATAGTATGCCGCTGAACTGGTATCAAAACGTTTCAGTTCTTGTTGATTTTTAAAGATTTGCAGTTGGATATTTGACGGGATCACAGGCGGTGGAAGTGCAATCAAATCCAAATTTATCGAAGCATTTAACTCACCAGCCAGATCACGCTCAAGACTATTTGATAGCGCTTGAAGAGGATCTTGTGCGGGCAAAGCGATTAAAAATATCTTATTGTCAGTTGAGTACTCAAACAGTGCTTTTGCCTTTTGGTTTGGGTCGAGTGACTCCGCATCTAGGGATTGAAAGTACTTATTGAGATCCTGCTCAATCATGCTCAGCTCTAGCAATTGCGATGGGTCTATGTCGTGGATCTCTAGCTCAAAGAACACCTGCCTAGCTAAATATGCTGTTGTTGCTATAAGTATGATCGTCGCAAACCAAAACCAGATAAACACTCTCGCGAAGATACTCGCAGATGGATTAATACGACGCAAAATTTGACTGAATTTATGAGTGCTTATCAGCGCCATTCTTGCACCAACATATAACCATTTCCGCGAATAGTGCGGATCAAGTTATTGGCTTTGCACATCGCTAGTTTTTTCCGTAGATTACTAAAATGCATATCGATGCTGCGATCAAATTCGTTCAGTGGACGTCGAAATACTTGTAGGCTGATGTCTTCTCGAGATACAACCTTACCCTTATGAAGCGCAAGCATTTCAACGAGTGAAAACTCAGTATCCGTAAGGTCAAGAAACATACCATTGAAAAACACTTCTCTTAAATTGGTATTCACAACCAACTTGCCAATGTTCAGTGTCGATTGCATATTGCGATTAGAAGCATAGTTTTCGCGGCGGATGTGCGCTCTGATACGGGCTAGTAACTCTCGAGAACTGAAGGGTTTCGGCACATAATCGTCAGCACCAAGCTCTAAACCATAAACCCGCTCGAATTCTTCGTCTTTCGCTGTTAGCAGAACCACCGGCACTAACTGACGGAAGCGAATTTCTTTTAAAACTTCGAAACCATCCATTTTAGGCAGCATGACGTCTAGCAAAATCAGGTCGAAATTATGGCTTGTTAGCAAGGCAACTCCGGCTTCCCCATCATGCGCAACCGTCACTTGATATCCCTCAACCGATAAGTACTTACTCAATAAGTCGGTTAACTCAACATCGTCATCAATAAGAAGGATATTAGCTTGTTGCATGGGGCTTGGACTCTCCAATCATATTCACTTTTGAAAATGTGAAAGATTGCATCGCAGGAAAAGGTAGGGATGAAACCTGCAATGCGCTCTTTCAACGTGAATAAGTCCATGAGAACAGAGTTTAGTTCAGCATCTTTACATTGCTTTACATTTGAGTGTTATTGCTATCAACTTGGACGGTGGACTCGTCTTCAATCACAATTGGGTTTTCTGGCGCCTCGATTTCAAAGAAAAAGCTCTGCCCTAAATCCGCTTCAATCATATCCTTGAAGTTGGTAAAAAAGGCCTTTCCATCATTGGCTGGTAGATCATCAACAAAGCGTTTCTGTTGCTTAAATAAGCTTAAGCGCGATTCGAAGGAGCTAATCTTAGGGTGCCCTTCTCCGCCATTTTCATATTCGATTTTTAGCAACTCAACCGCATTCTTCTGAGTTTCAACCGCATTTTCATAATCACCGCTTGCAGCATAAGCTGCCGCGAGGGTATCAACGTAAACATAGTCTATAGAGTATTCTTCAACCTCTGTGACTTTCAATGCAATGTTCAACGCGGTGGAATAGTCGGCTAGTTCTTTGATAGGTGTGGTAGCCATTAACCAAGCAATATTATTTGCGTGGTGTGGAAAATCTAATGCAGCAGCTGCCAGGAGCACTTTCTTCGCTTTGGCAGGCTGTTTTTTTCCTAAATAACCCTCGGCATAAATAGTAGCGATGTCTGTTGGCAACACCCAATGCTTATTCTCATTGTATGAACGCTCAAGCAGCCAACTGATCCTTTCGGTTTTAGGTAAGATGTTCAACTCTAGGTAATATAAAGACGCTAAATATGCGCTGGCAATATGGTGGTTGTTTGAAGCCAACTCTCGAATGCGCTTTTCGCCTTTTAGTTTATCGGTATCGCTCTCACCATTTTTGAATAGTAATAACTGTGCAAAAACTTCAGCATAGTCATCGACTTCACTAAGCGCCATTGCCCAATAATAGGACGCACGCCAATCGAAGAACTCTCCAGGCTGGTTATACGCCCAAACTAAACGATACATAGCATTGTACCAACCGTCTTGCGCAACTTCGATACAAGCTGATAAGGCATCACTTGGCGTGGCATCTTCCACTTTATTGCATTCGATTAGTTTAGGATCCCAAGGATCGCCGACTTCGGCAACAACAACTTCCTGGTTATGTTCGTTAGTGTATCTCACCATAAATATCAAGCCTACAAACAAGCCAAGCCAGAACAAACTAATGAGCATAATCTTTGGCTTTTTTGGTTTAGTAAGACGAGAGGTTTTGGCTAGGCGCATTGAAATCTTCCATGGGTTTAATATAGGTAAACTTGCCTTTGAACGTTTGAACGAAGGAGGTATTTGAAGCCGCTTCTGTTTTTACAGCACTCTCATAGAATAAATTGAATGCGCATGGCATGCAATGACTCATGTTCAACGGTTATTGCTGATTTCCACGTCATTCATACTCTCCTCGTCATTCCTGCGGAGGCAGGAATCTAGGTCCCCGCCTTCGCGGGGATGACGGTTGTGGGGCACGTCTTTCCTACTTTCTTCGTCATTCTTACTTTCCTCGTCATTCCTGCGGAGGCAGGAATCTAGGTCCCCGCCTTCGCGGGGATGACGGTTGTGGGGGGCACGTCATTCCTACTTTCTTCGTCATTCCTGCGGAGGCAGGAATCTAGGTCCCCGCCTTCGCGGGGAAGACGACTGTGGCGCACGTCATTCTTACTTTCCTCGTCATTCCTGCGGAGGCAGGAATCTAGGTCCCCGCCTTCGCGGGGAAGACGGTTGTGGGGGGCACGTCATTCCTACTTTCTTCGTCATTCCTGCGGAGGCAGGAATCTGGGTCCCCGCCTTCGCGGGGATGACGGTTGTGGCGCACGTCTTTCCTACTTTCTTCGTCATTCCTGCGGAGGCAGGAATCTAGGTCCCCGCCTTCGCGGGGATGACGGTTGTGGGGGGCACGTCATTCCTACTTTCTTCGTCATTCCTGCGGAGGCAGGAATCTGGGTCCCCGCCTTCGCGGGGATGACGGCTGTGGGCGGGGTGACGGCTGTGGGCGGGGTGACGGCTGTTCTCGCGGTGGCTGCTTGGCATCGTGACGTTGAAAATATGTAATTACGACATTTGATAATGAAATTTAATTATTCAGCCCGACGAAACGCACATGATAATGTAATCGTCATAAATGCACAGTATCTTGTTCGATAGAGAATACGAATGAATGCCATGAAAGAAGCGGTGTTATGACGAACTTATCAATTGAAAATAGCAAAAAAACAGCCCTGGGAAGTGACTTAGGGAATGACGCAAATAATAGAATTGAATCGCTACTAAATTCACTTAGTTTGGCACAGAAAATAGGTCAACTTAATCTGATCCCAATTGAGGGCAAACCCACGTCAGAACATCATGCGTTAATTGCTGAAGGGAAAGTTGGTAGTGTATTGAAGTCAAATGGCGCAGCGCAAAATCGTGCATTACAGGAAATCGCTGTTTCAAATGGTCAAGTGCCTTTGTTATTTCAAGAAGACGTCATCCATGGCTACAAAACGATTACGCCGGTTCCACTCGCTGAAGCAGCTTCATGGGATCTCGATTTGATCCAAAGCTCAGCAGCTGTCGCGGCCAGAGAAGCTGCCGCTTCAGGTATACACTTAACTTATGCGCCAATGGTCGATGTGAGTCGCGATCCTCGTTGGGGAAGGATCCTAGAGGGTGCTGGCGAAGATCCCTTTTTGGGAAGCCTGATTGCTGAGCGTCGAGTTTTGGGCTTTCAAGCCACAAATACCTTGCAAACGGAAAACGTCCTCGCAACAGTTAAGCACTTTGCTGGCTACGGTGCTGCGCTTGCTGGCAGAGACTATAACATTCAGGACATCAGCGAAAGAGAGTTACGCGAGATCCACCTTCCGCCATTCAAAGCCGCGATTGATGCTGGCGTGTCGAGCATTATGTTAGCTTATACTGCGTATGATGGTACTCCGCTGACGTGTAATGAGTTTCTCGTTCAGGATGTGTTAAAGGGCGAGCTAGGGTTTCAAGGTCTAGTTATGACAGATTGGGAAACTATTCCAAACTTAATTAAAATTGGCGTTGCCGAAGACTTAAAACAAGCAACCCTGATGGCAATCTCAAATAATGTCGATATGGATATGACCTCAAATGCTTATACTCTTCACCTGAAAGCCCTACTGGACGAGGACAAAATAAGTCTGGATATTATTGATGAATCGGTTCGCAGGGTACTGCGCTTAAAGTACACAGTGGGTTTATTCGACGATCCGTATCTATATTTTGATGAGCAACGTGAAACTAACGAGCTTCTCAAAACTGAAAACAAACAGACCGCATTGGCGCTAAGCCGCAAAAGTATGGTTTTGTTGGAAAACAAAAATGGTATTTTGCCTCTTGACTCAAGCAATTCAAATCTGACCAAAATTGCTGTTATTGGTCCTTTTGCAAAAACCAAAGCAGACTTAAATGGATGGTGGTTTGCTGAAGGCAACCCAGAGGACACCTTCAGCGTGTTTGAGGGTCTCGACACTGCCTTGGCTGGCAAAATAAAACTTAGCTATGCGCAAGGTGTTAGCATTGACAAGTTTACGCAATCTGGCGCTGAACTCATTCCTGAAGCTATAAAGACCGCAGAAGAGGCGGATATCGCTGTTGTCGTGTTAGGTGAGGAATATTGGATGAGTGGCGAGGGCGGTGGCACTGCCTCATTACACTTGCCTGGCTTGCAAGAACAGTTGCTTGAAGCAATTGCTTTCACCGGCACACCGGTAGTCACGGTCATTGTATCTGGACGCCCATATGTTCTGACTGATATTGCAAAAAATTCAAACGCGTTGTTACAAGCATGGATGCCAGGAACAATGGGAGGTAAGGCGGTCGCTGACATTTTACTTGGTGACTATAATCCCGCAGGCAGGTTACCCGTAACTTTTCCTTATCATTCAGGACAAGTGCCGATTTACTATAACTACAAGCGCACTAGTCACACCTTTGACGCGGGAGAGAATGACCTACGCTACAGTACAACTTATCGCGATGTTCAGTCTGAGCCCTTATATTGTTTTGGTTTTGGCTTGAGTTATTCAAAATTTGAATATTCAAACCTGCGATTGTCCTCTCAAAGTATGACTCTAGACAGCTCAATTATCGTCAGTGTTGACGTAAAGAATGTCAGCGAAAGGCAAGGAATAGAGACTGTTCAATTGTATATCAGAGACGAAGTGGCTTCGGTAAGTCGCCCATTTAAGGAGCTAAAAGACTTCGCGCAAGTGCTGTTATTGCCAGAACAACAACAGACCATTGAGTTTGTGATCGCTAGCGACAAGTTAGGCTTTATTGGCAAGAATCTGAGCACAGTCGTTGAAAACGGTGAGTTCACGGTTTTTGTTGGCTCAGACTCTTCGACAAATGAAAGTTTACAGTTCCGCCTCAGCTGACCTTAGGGCAGCGGATAAGAGCTCGCCTTTTTCTAGTTTCAATTTAAGCGCTTTAACATTCGTCTTAAAGCGCTCAACATCCTCTTTGCTCAAACTTGTTATCTTGCTTGATAATTCACTTAAGGAACTGACGGTAATCCCAATATCATGCTCTGTTACGAAAGCAGCCATGGCCGCTTTATCCCAAATGACAATTGGCATTTCACACAGCAAGTACAATGACAACTTATGTGGATTATTATATTTGAGATATTGCCCTGCAACGCCATCGCAGGAATCTAAAGACTCGCCATACCAAACTAGACCAAAGTCACCATCAATGCGATCGATCACTTCGTCGGCTGGGAACATGCCCTTGTAGTTGAGTACTGAGCCTTCTGACTTTTTAACTGATTCGGGATAAAAACCCACGCCGTATAAGTCCATGGTAAAACCAGCTGTTTCAGTGTCATCTAATGAATAGATAAAACTTTGTTTTGAACCCATATTACCGGCGAAGACAATACGTAAATTCGCATAATCAATCGCTGCTTTTGGTAAGGAAAGCTTTGGTTCGTGTAAGTAGTCAAAGGCGCCAATTTCATACATATCAGGCTTAATATTTTGACTCTCAAACCAAGTTCTCATGGCTTTGTTATGCACGATGAGTTGGTCAGATTCATTTAAGGTGTCGATTTCGTCTTGCGAATAGCCATATTTACCTTTTAGGCTTTTTACATCGTGAACGATCGTAATGACTTTACAATTTTTGCGCTTAGCACCCCACAAACAATAACCGTAAAATTTGTTGAATGGATACTGTAAACAAATATAACTGTTTTTGGGTATACGCAATATTCCCCAAGTAATACCAATAGCGCTTATCAAGGTGCCTAGTAGGGAGTTCGAAATCCACGTTTGTTTAAAGCCAACGTTGCGCCACCCATTGTTTAATAGGATGGTTTCACAATCCATCTTTGCTTTACCTGCAGCGTCAAACTTTGAGCGGTAATTACGGGCAATAAAAACTTTATTATTCATATTATTAGCTTAATTCTCGCGACGTCAATTTAAGCGCCGCTTCTATGGTGTCATCCATGTCATAGTATTTATAGTCAGCTAACCTGCCACCGAAAATGTACTTTTCACGGTATTGCGCAGATTGAGCCAGTTCTTGATACTGACTCAGTAACGCTTCGTTTACTTTGTCATTCAATGGGTAATAAGGTTCATTATCTTTACTGAATTCGTGCGGATACTCACGTGTGATCACGGTTTTATCACTAGTGCCAAACTCAAAATGTTTGTGTTCAAGGATGCGTGTAAAAGGCACATCTTTGTCAGTGTAGTTTACCACCGCATTGCCTTGGAAGTTATCAGTGTCGAGCACTTCGGTTTCAAAATGTAAGCTTCGATACTCTAGCTTGCCAAACTGGCAGTCAAAAAACTCATCTATTTTACCGGTGTAAAGCACCTTATCTGCCATTGCGTCATACTTTTCTTTTTCATCAAAGTAATTCAAACCGGTCAATATTTCTGTGTCACCGAACAATCCATCAATCAGTTTGTTGTAACCACCGATTGGGATCCCTTGATACAAATCGTTGAAGTAATTGTTATCAAAAGTAAAACGAAAAGGTAAACGCTTGATAATAAATGAAGGAATTTTTGTGGCCGGCCTGCCCCATTGTTTCTCGGTGTAGCCTTTGATGAGCTTCTCGTATAAATCCTTACCACCTAAAAATAGCGCCTGCTCTTCTAAGTTACTCGGCTCTAAATCTTTATAAGGTGCGCGTACCTCTTCAATCTTGGCCTTTGCTTCCGCTGGTGTTTTTACACCCCATAGCTGATAGAAGGTATTCATATTGAATGGCAGGTTATAAAGCTTGTCGCGATAGTTTGCGACTGGAGAATTGACGTAGTGGTTAAAATCAACGAACTGATTCACGTAATCCCATACTTCTTTATTGCTGGTGTGAAAAATGTGTGCGCCATATTTATGTACATTAATGCCCTCTACATTTTCACAGTAGATATTACCACCTCTATGGTCACGCTTATCGATGACCAATATGCGCTTGTTTTGTAAACTGGCTTGATGCGCAAAGACAGCACTAAACAGGCCTGCACCAACGATTAGGTAGTCATATTTAGCACTTGTAGTCATATTTTATAGTCCATTTTTAGTAAGGAAGAAGCCAAAAAATTGAGAGGTCAAGGATAAACGCTATATTCATTACAATCAATAAAATTGGGGCTCACAAGCCAAGTAAGGCACTTTCATTGTGACTTAAAACACTTTTCGAAAAAACAAAACCAGATATGGTTATCCAATTTAAACTAAATTGGTTGACAATTTAAAAGCAGATTGGTTAGTATGTGACTTTAAAGATAGAGATGTAAACAAGACTTTAATAAAGCGTTGCAAACTCATTAACTGGAAACAGCTGGCTTTTACTACTAATGCATCGCAAAACGCTTGCACTAATTAGTACTCAGATAGATATACACTACAATTTTAGGAGTTAGATATGACAAAACCTACCATAGGTTTCATCGGCCTTGGCCTTATGGGTAGCAACATGGTTGAGAACCTTCAAAAGAAGGGTTTCGAACCAATTGTAATGGATCTCAATAAAGATGCTGTTGCTGCTGTGGTTGCCCGCGGTGCGAAAGAAGCATCATCAGCGGCTGAATTAGCAGCTGCTAGTGACATCATTATGTTGTGTCTAACAACTTCAAATGTTGTAGAAAGCCTAGTCTACGCAGACAACGGTATTTTAGCTGGTATTAAAGAGGGTGCTGTCCTTGTTGATTTCGGTACTTCAATTCCAGCATCTACGCGTAAAATTGGCGCAGACCTAGCTAAGAAAGGCGCTGGCATGATTGACGCACCTCTGGGTCGCACACCAGCCCACGCAAAAGATGGCCTACTAAACATTATGGCGTCTGGCGATCAAGCGACGTTTGATAAAGTGAAGCCTGTACTAGAAATGCAAGGCGAGAACGTCTTTTACTTAGGTGCTTTAGGTGCCGGTCATACCACGAAACTGATTAACAACTTCATGGGAATGACTACCGTTGCTGCTATGTCACAGGCATTCGCTGTAGCAGAGCTTGCTGGTGTAGATCGTCAACAACTCTTTGATATTATGTCTACTGGCCCGTCTAACTCTCCATTCATGCAGTTCTGTAAGAACTACGCCGTAGATGGCGTTAGCGATTTAGGTTTCTCGATTGGTAACGCGAATAAAGATTTAGGTTACTTCTTGGAAATGGTGAAAGACTTAGGTACTCGCGCAGAAATTGCAGAAGGTACGTCTGCTAACTTACAAGCAGCATTTGATGCTGGTATGGCAAATGGTAACGTTCCTGAGATTTACGATTACTTCCTTCAACTGAAGAAGTAAAACAGGGATCTATTGGTCTAACAATTTGGTCGACAAGCAGTGCAGCGTTCTGCTTATTAGTCGACCTATTGGTAAAATACATCGAGTTTAGTTTTGACGAATCAAACGACTAAACCGATAAAACCGAAAAGAGGATTTCTTATGAGTCAAAGCGAACATTTTTCTTTTGGCAACGAAACCGAAATAGAAGACATCGGTGGCGGTCTAAAGCGCCAAATGCTTGGATACAACCACGAATTAATGGCAGTTAAAATTTGGTTTGATAAGGGCGCTGAGGGATATGTGCATGCTCACCGTCATTCGCAAGTTTCTTACGTAGTGGAAGGTGAATTTCACGTCAATGTAGATGGCGTGATTAAAGTACTCAAAGCGGGAGATAGCTTTTTCGTTCCACCACACGTAGATCATGGCGCAGTTTGCCCAACGGGTGGCATTTTGATTGATACATTCAGTCCTGCTCGTGAAGACTTTGTTGACGATTTATAAAGTTTAGCTACACGGTGGCTTGGACGTTCCCTGCTCAACGCCACCTTTTTTTCTTTTCTAACTCCATCACTCCAGCTGTTTCATTTTTCGTACTCAAAGCTTGTCCCACCAACGAAACACTTTACTTACATACAGTCACATGCGATATTTCACATATGTTATTTTCCACATATATTTCTGACATATAAATGATGAATCCTTGTACATTCTTTAAATGCTTATCAGACGATACGAGATTGAAGTCACTCCTGTTAATTGCAGAAGCGGGTGAAGCTTGTGTTTGTGATCTGATGGAAGCACTCGATTTAGATCAGCCCAAAACATCTCGTCACCTCGCGCAATTACGTAAGTGCGGCATTCTACTCGACGAAAGGCGGGGAAAATGGGTGTTTTATAAGCTTCATCACGAACTCCCTGCATGGGCGCGCGACGTTATTGTCAATGCAGCACAGAATAATAGTTCATACTTTGAGACGGCACTACAAAAGTTGGTCGCTTCAAAATCTTCAAGCCTAAAATGTTGCTAATGAGAGGCCAACTCAAATGAAAATTCTTTATATTTGTACTCACAATCGCTGCAGAAGTATTTTGTCTGAAGCAATCAGCAATCAACTTGCTGGTGATGTAATCGAAGCGAAAAGTGCAGGAAGTCAACCTGCTGGCGTGGTTCACCCTTTATCACTGAAATACCTTGTTAAAACCGGGCATTCTATTGAAGGTTTACATAGCCAATCATGGGATGATTTTGAAGATTTTCAGCCGGATATTGTGATTACCGTCTGTGATTCTGCCGCAGGTGAAACATGTCCGGTTTATTTCGGTGCTAGCCTAAAGGTGCATTGGGGGCTAAGCGATCCTTCAAAAATAGACGGGGATGATGCTCAACTTGAAGCCGCCTTTTTATCCTGTATTGAAGAAATATCATCCCGAGTGACGAAGTTAAAAGTTATTGCTGAACAAGGCCTAGATAGAGTGTCTCTTAAACGAGCGCTGGCTGAACTAGGAGCGCACTAATGGCAATAGAAAACTGGAACATGCCAAACCTGGATCAAGCCATGCTTGAGGTGCCTGCTCCTGACAAGATGCAAATAAACACGACAGCGCACAAACCTAAGATACTGTTGCTATATGGCTCATTGCGAGCGCGTTCATTTAGCCGTTTGGTGATTGAAGAAAGTGCTCGCCTATTAAATGCTTTTGGAGCAGAGACGCGCATTTTTAACCCCGAAGGTCTTCCACAACCAGATACTAACGACGGCTCTCACCCAAAAGTAAAAGAGTTGCATGAGTTAATGATGTGGTCAGAAGGACAAGTATGGTGCTCGCCCGAGCGTCATGGCTCTATGACCGGTATCTTCAAAAGCCAGATTGACTGGGTACCTTTGAATATGGGTGGCGTGCGTCCTACACAAGGGAAAACACTGGCTATCATGCAAGTGTGCGGCGGGTCTCAGTCATTCAATGCGGTTAATCAAATGCGAATTTTGGGACGATGGATGAGAATGGTCACTATTCCAAATCAGTCTTCAGTCGCAAAAGCATTTTTAGAATTTGACGATGATGGTCGAATGAAACCCTCTCCTTATTACAATCGCATAGTCGATGTAATGGAAGAGTTGATGAAATTCACACTTCTTCTTCGAGATAATAAGGACCACTTTGTGGATCGTTATTCAGAGCGTGTTGAAACTGCCGAACAAGTCAGCCAACGCGTTAATCAAAAATCAATTTAAGGCATAGCTATGGGTTTATTTGAAAGGTATTTGTCGGTCTGGGTTGGTCTCGCCATCATTGTTGGTATTGTTGCAGGGAGCTTCATGCCAGGTTTTTTTACTGTCGTCTCAGAGCTCGAATTTGCGCATGTAAACATTGTGATTGCCGTACTTATCTGGCTGATGATTTATCCTATGATGGTGCAGATAGACTTCTCATCACTTAAAGACGTGGGTAAAAAACCGAAAGGCCTTGCACTCACTTTAGTGATAAATTGGATGATCAAGCCTTTCACCATGGCCTTTCTTGGCTGGTTGTTCTTCAAGGTATTATTTGCAGATTGGGTCGATCCTGAAACCGCAACCGAGTATATCGCGGGGATGATTTTGCTGGGTGTTGCCCCCTGCACTGCCATGGTTTTTGTGTGGAGCCAAATGACGAAAGGAGATGCAAACTATACCTTGGTGCAAGTGTCGATAAACGACATCATCATGATATTTGCCTTTGCCCCCATTGCTGGCTTATTACTTGGCGTAACTGATATCACCGTGCCTTGGGACACCTTAGTGTTGTCGGTAGTTTTGTACGTTTTAGTTCCGTTATTAGCCGGCGCGATTACGCGTAAAAAATTGGACAAGAAGGGCGACCTGTCCAGAGTCGATTCATTTCTTGCGATAATGAAACCGTGGTCGATACTTGGCTTATTGGCAACCGTCACACTTTTATTTGGCTTTCAAGCTGATACGATTTTATCGAAACCTGAAGCAATCGTTTTAATCGCAATTCCTTTACTCATTCAAACGTACGGAATATTTGCGATTGCTTATTGGTTGGCCAAGCGATTGAAGTTACCTCATAACGTTGCAGCTCCTGCTTGTATGATAGGAACATCAAATTTCTTTGAACTCGCCGTTGCCGTTGCAATTTCACTATTCGGTCTACATTCGGGTGCCGCTCTTGCCACCGTTGTCGGTGTATTAGTAGAAGTACCGGTGATGCTTTCACTCGTTTGGTTTGCTAACCGCACGCAACATTGGTTCAAGCCTGAGCAGTAATGAAGGTTGGTGTCACATATTGCCGCTATAACCATAATAACTTTGAAATAACAAATCGCTCTTTTTATTTAATAGCGCTAACAATCAACCACGCTCTATACTCAGGTACTTACTTTCAAAAACGAGTACCTATATATGAGCACAATTAAATCAGAAGTCTTAGCTGCAAATGCAGAATATGCTGAAAACTTCGGTGACAAAGCAGACTTAGCATTACCACCAGCAAGAGGTTTTGCCATTTTAACATGCATGGATGCGCGTCTTGATCCAGCCAAATATGCTGGCTTGGCTGAAGGTGATGCGCATGTAATAAGAAATGCTGGAGGGCGAGCCAGCGACGATGCTATCCGTTCCTTAGTCATTTCACATAAACTTTTAGGTACAAACGAATGGTTTGTGATTCACCATACCGATTGCGGCATGGAGTTGTTTGATAGCAATATCATGGGTGATTTATTAGAAGACAGCTTAGCGACAGCTACGGTAGATGAAAACGGCTGGCGCAATCAACAAACCGAAGGTGGCAGCACTGACGGTAAATATATTAACTGGCTCACATTTAAGGACAATGCAAAAAGCGTAGTTGAAGATGTTCAGCGCATACGTTCAAGTAATTTGGTCCCCAATAACATTCCAGTGTATGGCTATATTTATGATTGCAAAACCGGAAAGTTAGTTGAAGTCCCTGAAGCGACTGAGATTGGTAAAGTCTAACCTTGTGATTATAAAAAGCTCACGCCGAGCTTAGAGCAATTAGATTGTGGCCATTAGATACGGCAAGCAATAATGCTGGGTGCCGTATCTATAAGTCAACGTTATCTATCCCTTGTCCTTGGTTTCGCCATCCTCAATTTCAGCAAACTTAGCAGCCATCGTAGGGTTGCGACGCGTCAGCTTCTTGATAGTCACATCTTGCGACTTATCATTCGCCAAGCGCAAGTTTCTATCTGTGCTCAGTAGCGCGTCTTTGGTTTTTTGCAAATGATTAATCGATTTATCAATTTCATCAATGGCGGTTTGAAATTTTCTGTTCGCCAGCTCATAGTTTTTTGCAAAGGCCGACTTAAATTTTTCTAAGTCTTCCTCGAAGTTTGTAATATCAACGCTTTGTTCGCGCACTAAGGCAAGCTCCTTCTTGTATTCCAAGGATTTCATTGCTGCATTTCGAAGAAGCGTAATAATTGGAATGAAGAACTGAGGGCGAACCACATACATCTTAGGATAGCGATGGAATACGTCGACAATACCTGTATTGTAAAGGTCATTTTCTGGCTCCAATAATGAAACCAAAATAGCATACTCGCATCCCTTCTCATTTCTGTCCTTATCCAACTCTTTGAAGAAATCTTCGTTCTTTTTCTTCGTCGCTGTAGTATCGCTTTCGTTTTTCATTTCAAACATGACAGAAACAATTTCAGTGCCTTCTTCGTCTGAGTCACGAAAAATATAGTCTCCTTTACTACCAGAGCTTGCGTCGTTGTCTTTCTCAAAATAAGCACGAGGGAATGCGGTTGAGCGGATTCGATTAAACTCCGTTTCACAATGGATTTCGAGGGACTCACCTACCATTTTCGTCGACAAGCGCGCCTTCATATCCTTAAGACGTTCAATAGCTTCATCTCGGTCTTTTATTTGTGTTTCATATTTATCAGTAAGCGACTTTTCTGCTAACTGCTTCTCTAAGGCAGCATGCTGTAAACCACTTTTAAGCTCGTCACGTTCTTTCTCAACCTGGCTAACAGCGGTCGTAATAGCGACTTTTTGCTCCAATTGAATGGAGTTAAGTTGAGTACGTAAGTTGTCGATTTCTTTATCTTTGGTAGAAAGGACTTCTTTCAACTCACTTTGCAACTTCAGGTTCGCCAGTTCTAACGCCGCTTCTTTATCTCGTTTTGCCTGCTCAAGATTATTCGCAAGTGCATCACGCTCTTTTTTAATAGACTCAAGCGCTTCACTGACCGCGAGCTTTTTGCTGACTTCTACATTACCTAGCTCGGCTTTCAATGCCTGTATTTCAGACTCTTTAGCAGCGGTGTTTTTCTGTATTTCGCTACTCGCCTGGCTCTTAGCCAGCTCTAAGGCGTTCACTTTGTCTTTTTCTGCTAGCGCCAAGCGCTCATGTAACTGATGCTCGAACTCTTCATCCCTCACTTGCTTGAGGATGTCAGCATAGGAAGTTTCATCAACCTTAAACGCCTTTTGACAGTGCGGGCACTTTATTTCATGCATGGTGTGTTCTCTTAGGTTTTCATCTCACTTTAATCAGTAAGACATCTGATTCATCTGCTATTAGTGTAAAGCTTTAGTTAAGCAAAAACCCAGCATTATTTACTATTGAGTAAGATGTTCCACTTAAGTGTGTAAAAATTTCCATGTTCGCTGCACGAAAGCTTAACTAAAAAAATATAATCTAACATTTTCAATGCCTTATCTATTGGCATCTATTGTGCAAACTCAAGAGTAACAATCACCGAAATCAGGAGTCGCATTGATGTGTTCAGCATCTTTGCAGTGACAATCAAAAAAGGAGAAAGCCATGTTAAGTTGGGCAATTACATTTTTTATTATCGCAATTATCGCGGCACTATTTGGATTTACGGGTATTGCAGGAGCTGCGACAGGAATAGCAAAAATTCTATTCTTTGTATTTATCGTACTCTTAGTCATTTCATTGGTCGCAGGAGCTTTGAAAGGTAAGAAGCCTCAAGTCTAGCTAGACTAAGGTCATTCAATTTATCAACACATTAAAAAAAGGAATCATTATGACAAACTCAATGAAAAAATTTGGCACTGCAGCATTAGCAATTTTCTTCGCCATGGGCTTAAGCGCATGTTCAGAAGGCCCAGCAGAAGAAGCGGGCGAGAATATAGACGAAATTGTTGAGGATGCAGGTAACGCAGTGGAAGATGCGTGTGAAGACGCAAAAGAAGCAACAGACGCAAAAGATAAAGACTGCTAAATCTAAAAAGCGAGTACACAAAGTCAATGCCGCTGCCTGAACGTAGCGGCATTTTTGTTAGCAGTCACTCAGTTTTATGGCTTAGCTGAGAATAGGGCTATTTATTACTAGTCCTCACCCTTAGGAGATATCATGAAAAACATTAAGAAAACGATGAGAACAGCAACACAGTTACTATCAGTAGCAGTAATCTGTACATTTTTTGGCTACACTTCAGTAGCGATGGCTTCAACTAAAGACGAGATAAAAGTTGACGTTGATACGCCAGACAAAGTGTTACTAGAGGACAAAAACCTCGAAAAAATGTTTAAGGTTAAAAAACCAAGTGAGACCCTTGCCATGACGATTGAAGGGGTAAAACATGAGATTGAAATTAAGCTCGATGGCGAAACGACGCGCCTGATTATTCCAGCTTCAAGCAGCGGTAAAGCTGAAGAAATACGTAAAACATATCAAGCAATGGCAAAAACCGATAAGGTCGTCACTGAAATTGCAAAACAATAAAGTGATTTGATTTTGAAAAAGTAACAAGCGCCCCAGGGATGCTATCACTGGGGCTTTTTAAGGAAAAAGCATGAGTTTTTTTGAATCAATTGTGACAGGCCCCAAGAAGTTGAGCGTGAAACTAAAGAAAACCGCCATTCAGGTGAGCGGAAGTTTTTGGTTCGCTCCTCTTATGATGGTTTTTGTTGCGATATTTTTTGGTTTACTCCTCAGCCCGTTTTCCTCTACAGACCTCAGGATACTCAATCTGCTAAAGATTAATGATGTTACTGCCAGTCAAGGAATGAGCAACTTAGTCGCGTCATCGACAATATCCGTGATCAGTATTGCATTCTCTATGACCTTGGTTGCGCTCGTCATGGCATCCGGTCAATTTGGCCCCCGCATTATTCGAAGCTTTATGGAAAGTAAGAAAACCCAGTTCACGCTTGGCTTATTTACCTCTACATTCGTCTACAGTGTGATTGTTTACACCAAGTTAAATACACAAAACAAGCAATTATTCGAGCAGGCTCACAGTACAGAAGCCTACTTAGGCTATCCGGTTGCAGTGGTGTTTATCAGTGCCATTTTATGTGTTGTCACCCTCATTTTCTTTATCCATCATGTGGCCAGCTCGATTCAAGCGGATAACGTTGTGGAAACGATTGCTAAATCACTCATGGCAGATATGAAGGCCCTCCAACAACACCATGACAGTAGCCAAGCAAATAACAATATGGCCTACAAACTAGGGTCGAATGAAGCCAAACCAACTTTGAGCGAATACTCTGAAAAGTACCAGATTCGCGCATCGCTACCCGGCTATGTTCAAGCTATTGAATATGGTGCATTGGTGCAGCTCGCCAAAAAGTCTAAGGGCTTTATTGAGCTGAATTCAAGGGCAGGAAAATATCTCATCAATGGAGCGTCAATAGCGACTTTATATACTAACGACCCAGACATTAACTTGGAAGAATACACACAGTCGCGCTTTTTGGAGATAGGTGACAAACGCACGCCACTGCAAGATCCAGAATATGCGATAAGTCAACTGGTTGAAATCGCCTTGCGAGCACTCTCACCAAGCATGGATGACCCGCATACTGCAAAAAACTGTATTGATAAAATTGCTTGTGCATTAGGCACATTCACTGTGAGCAATTTACCTTCCAATTTAATGCTCGATACCGATGATAATGCAAGACTAGTCACTTGTGACGAATCATTTGCAGAGATTTTTGCCAATGCCTTCACACAAATTAGGCAATCGGCAGTGCAACGCCCGGCGGTTGTTTGTCATCTACTAGACACTTTTCACGCCTTAATTGAAGCGAGTGAAAATCCAGAGCATTTAATTGCTCCTATTAAGACTCAGGCCATGGCACTTAAAAAGTTGTTCAGCCATCAAAGTCAATTACACTGCGAGCTTGATTTGACTGCAATTAACCAGCGTCTGCGTAAATTAGGTATCAGCGATATTGACTAAAAGAGCCTATGTAAAAATTTCATAGGTTCTGTACTTCTTACCAAAACACCCGCCTGATTATTTTCAATATATTATTTTTACCAATAAAATCATAACGATAGAAAAATAAAACGAATGGCATGTATATTGAAACACCTCCGTTAATGACTAATTTCGGAGTACACATGTCTCTACACACAGATACCTTATCTTGGCTTGGTCAACATACTCAACATGAAGTGGAATACCGCCAAGCTTTAGAAGAAAGCTTTCAACACATTGTTCCTATCGTGAATGCCAATGAAGACTATAAAAAGCATAATGTCTTGCAGCGTTTAATTACGCCCGACAGAGTGCTTCAGTTCAAGGTTGAATGGGAAGACGACACTGGTACTTGTAGAGTAAATCAGGGTTACCGTGTTCAACACAGCAACATATTGGGGCCCTACAAAGGGGGTACTCGTTTCCATCCAAGTGTTAACACGTCTGTGCTCAAATTTTTAGCATATGAGCAAAGCTTTAAGAACGCGCTCACCGGACTCGCTTTAGGTGCGGGTAAAGGCGGTGCTGACTTCGATCCAAAAACTGCATCAAAGAGTGAAATTAGACGATTTTGCAAAGCTTACATGCGCGCATTGCAACCCTATATCGGTGCTAATAGCGACGTGCCTGCCGGTGACATTAACGTGTCGGACACCGAGCTTGGCTATATGTTCGGTGAATATTTGAAGAATCAAAAGTCTTTTGACGGCGTGTTGTCAGGCAAGCCAATTCAGCTAGGCGGGAGCGAGTATCGCGTTCAAGCAACCGGCTCTGGTGTCATTTTCTTTACAGAAGAAGTATTGCAGAGTCACTCGAACGCTTTAGAAGATCAAACTATTTGTATTTCTGGCGCAGGTAATGTTGGTTTGCACGCGGCCCTAAAAGCAATTGAGAAAAAGGCAAAGGTGAAAACACTGTCGAATAGCCGAGGCTTTTTATTAAATGAAAAAGGTATCTCTGCATCTGATATTCGCTGGCTTTTGACCGAAGGGCAAAACGCAGAAAACGCATTGTCGGCATTGGCTGATGAGAGCGAAGCTGAATTTATTAAAGACCAAAGCCCTTGGTGCATCGACAGCACTATCGCGATGCCCTGCGCTACTCAAAACGAAGTTGACGAACAAGAAGCAAAAGACATTGTAAATCATGGTGCTCTATTCGTCGTTGAAGGAGCCAACATGCCATGCACACAAAAGGCTGTTCAGTATTTTAAGCAGCATAAGATCACGTTCGTGCCTGGTAAAGCAGCGAATGCCGGCGGGGTTATTTTATCCGGCTTTGAAATGCAGCAGAACGCTGCTATGCGCTATCAATCTGAGCAAACTCTAGAAGAAGAGCTCAAGGCAGCAATGAAAAATATCCATGAGCAATGCGTTCAAGAAGGCAAAGATTCCGATAGTGACATTATAGATTATGAACGAGGTGCGAATGTTGCCGCATTTCGAAAGTTAGCGAATGCAATTGTCGCAACAGCATATTAGAGAAGGATTAGGAGAAGTATATGAAGATTTTTGAAGCCTTAAGAAAGGACCATGATAAACAGCGTGCTTTAGTGAAATTACTGCTAGATACACAAGGTGATTCAGAGGTTCGTCAGACCTACTATCAGCAGTTGAAAAAAGAGTTAGCCTTGCACGCAAAAGCAGAAGAAAGGCACTTTTATGCGCCTCTTATGCAAGCAGATTCAACAATCAAAATGTCACGCCATGGTGTTGCAGAGCACCATCAAATGGATAAGTTAGTCGCAGAGCTTGATAACACTGACATGTCTACTCCTCAGTGGTTAGCTGGCTTTAAAAAGCTAGCAGATAAAATTGAGCATCATTTAGCCGAAGAAGAGCAAGAGTTCTTCCAGCAAGCGGGTAAAACACTCAGTGACGAAGAAAAAACAAAGCTAGCGAAAGAATACCAGCAAGAAATGGATGCATAAGGAGGAACGGCAATGAAACATTTTCAGACCAACACACTGGTGACATGGGATTGGGGAAATGGCACCGCAGAGGGATATATTCGAGAGAAATTTACCGACAAGGTCAGCAAAACCTTAAAAGGAAGCGAGGTTACTCGTAACGCTAGCGAAGATGATCCGGCCTATTTAATAGAACAAAGTGACGGCGACAAAGTGCTGAAATCTCATAGTGAAATAAAACCAAGTAGTTAAATTTTTAAACGCAATTCATTCAAATGCGAAACTGGAGGAAATATGACTAGCAAATTAGTAGAACAAATGTGGGGAGCAATTTCGGATAGCCCATACGTGATGGTTGGATTAAATAAAAATGCTGAACATCCCGAACCGATGAGAGCGTTGTTAGATAGAAACGCAGATAACGCTTTCTGGTTTTATACATCTAAGGACAATCGCGTAGCAGAAGGTGGGAAGGCAACAATCACGTTTTCCAGCAAAAATCACGATATGTTCGCCAGCTTCAGTGGCCATTTAGTTCATGAGTCCGACGACGATCTCGTTGATAAATACTGGAGCAAACAAGTAGAAGCCTGGTTTGAAGAAGGCAAGCAAGATCCCAGTTTGGTGATGCTGCGCTTTGAATTAGATTGCGCAGAAATATGGTCAATTGACCCAACATTACGCGGGCTGATCAAACTTGCTACTGGCGCTACCATCAAGTCGGGTGAAGTTGGCGAGAATATTAAAATCGATTACTAATTTAGAGAAAGAACAAGAACTTCTAAACTAACAAGAGGAAATATCATGGACTTTATACGTGTTTTATTATCTGTATTACTGCCACCGATTGGCGTGTTTTTGCAAGTCGGCCTAACAGGTCAGTTCTTTTTAAACATCTTACTGACAATTTTAGGTTATATACCCGGCGTCGTGCATGCGGTCTGGATAATTGCAAAACGGTAACGCGGACTAGCCATCCCAACAACCTCGTCATCCCCACGTCAACGTCATCCCCACAAGCTCGTCATCCCCGCAAACCCGTCATCCCCACGAAAGTGGGGATCTACCTTAGTCTCCATTTCTAGTAACGCCATTTTTACCGTCATCCCCACGAAGGTGGGGAGGAAGAAATATCATGGACTAGTCATTGCCGCGAAGGCGGTAACCTAAAATCGGGATTCGCTCCTTCGAGGTAATGACGGGGTAGAGCAAAAACCGAATAAAACAACTTGAAACAAATAAGTGTTAGCACTCGTTTGCATTTATCGTTATGTTTACAACAATAAGGTTAAGCAAGCACTGGAAGCATAAACAGGATAGGGAATCATGCATCATCATTTCAGAAACGTTTTATTAGTTATCTTCATAGCAATGCTATCGGCCTGCTCAATCCATATTGGGCACAGACACATGATCTACGATGATGATTTTTTCTTTGAGTTGAAAGCACCAAATAAAGCATCTCGCAATGCGCTAAGCTTTAATGATGATGAAACCGATATTGAAGTACTCCCAGAATCTATTAGCTTAGTTATTGGAGATTTAGTATTAGGGCAAAAGCGCCGACTCCAAATAGAGAACGTTTCGGGGAAGGTCGAATACGAATATCGAGTCAACGGGAAGGTCAGCGCTTATAACAGTGACGCCCAACTATGGTTTGCATCTCAGGTACCAAGAATTCTTCGTGAAACTGGCATAAATAAAACTGAACGTATTCAGCGTATCTATCAGGCTAATGGGGCAGTTGCGTTAATCAACGAAATAGCGCTCATTGAAAGTGACTCTAGTAAAGGTGCTTATTTGTTGGAAACCATACAAACAATAAAGCTTGAAAGTAGCGAAATATCCGCATTGATTAGTCTCAGCAGTACGATCGAGTCTGACGCGACTCTTAGTGCCATTTTGCAAGCCGCAGTAGACAGCGCGACATCGGAAATTGATGTAAATGCCGTTTTACAACCAGCTAAAACAATCGAATCTGACGCTAGCCTCAGTTCATTGTTGGGCAATCTGCCAAGCGAACAGCTCGGCACACACTCAGTCCAAAAAACGTTTTTTAATCTTGCCCAAACGATCGAGTCTGATAGCTTACTCAGTGACGTATTTGTCAAGCAAGTGGCCAATATGACGGTCGCGAGTGAATCTACCGATGCTATGCTAAACAGCTTGAATAGCATTCAAAGTGATTATCAAATGCGTGAGGCTATGACTGCTCTTGCTAAATCATCAAACCACGAACGCCACTTGGTCGATTTAGTAAAGCTCGCACAAAATGAAATTCATTCAGATTACGAACTTGCTTCCCTTCTGCTTCAAATTATCGATGAAAATGAGATCTCACAAGAGCTGCAGGAACAGGTTTATACAGCAGCAAATTCAATTGATAGCGACTATGAGAGAAGCAGGGTGTTAAATCGCTTGATTGATATAGTAATAAGTCAGTAAACACGGCCGTTAGTTTTAGAGAGTTTGCTTAATTGTCTCTATTATGTCGTCTTTTGATGCCTGTGCTTTTTCGGTATCTACCACTAAGGTCCATTTGTTTTCACCCTTCGCTTCTATTGTTGCCTGGTTAATTCTATCTCTTTCAGGCTTCAGGCTGCGGAGGCCACCGACGAAGACACCAATAAAAATACCTGGGCTGACAAATGCCATAAATGTAAATAAGGGATTATTGGCAAATAACGAAGGACCAAACTCAACTAGCAGTAAGGCAATCAACATACCCAGCAAAAAGCTAGCAATGGCATACAAGAAGTGAGCTGACAGCATTTGCTTGCCAATCGGCGCGCTTCTTCCTTCGAGTTTCTCGGCTGTTTTTCTTTCTTTAGGTCCTATTACGTGTAGCACTTGAGGATTCAAATTTAATTCCTCTCTTAGCTTCTTTTTCGCTCGGTGCGCGTTCGTTTCTTCGTCATAAATTGCTGCAATTCGCTCGTCGAAACGTTGGTTAATAAGTTCTGCCATCTTGGCCTCCCTTGGATTTTTAAAAGAATAAAAAAGGGCCTTCTCCTCAAAGGCAGGCCCTTTATACATTTAATTAAAAGTAAGTATTCACTTTTGATTCGATTTATTCGGCATCAATTTTGATATTGTCTTTCACCGACTTCACGTCCGCCGTATTTTCAGCAATCGTGATGGCTAAATCGCGCTCTGCTTCGGAACTTAATTCACCGTTCAACGTAACGACTCTATCATCTACATCAACGTCGATCGCTGTGCCACTCACTTCCGATTCAAATAACAAACGGCTCGTGATGACAGTGCTAATTTTTGCGTCTTTAAAATTGTTGGCGATTTCGCTGTCATCTTTCATATCTTTGTTGATCACCGTTAAACGGTTTTCCACATCACTCACGCCATCGATACCTAAAATTAGCTCCTCGGCTAACTCACGCTCAATTTTATTATCGACACTACCGCTTAGCGTCACAATGCCGTCTTGAACGTCAGTGTTAATGTCGAATGAATCTAAATTGCCGTTGAATAAAATGGTCGCTTCCGCTTTCCCATCAATCCAAGCATCCATTGATTCTTTTTCCCACTTGTTCGCGGCAATTGCGCTTGTTGAAAATAAAGCAGTTACTAATGCAGCTGGTAATAATATGCGTTTCATATTTTTCTCCTTGTGTATCGTAAAAGTATCTTACTTCACTTGCGTTAATGCCAAGTTCATACCAAGATTTAAAGCATTGGTTTATATAGCTTTTATCTAAATGATTAGCGTAAAAATAAACATCATGGTGTAAGACTTACAGAGTTTAGGTAGTTTTTACCCAATATATATGAGGTACAACGCTAGCGAATGCTTAGCTAAGGAGTGACGCTAATTCATCTTTGTTGATTGGCTTAACAAGTTGCTTTGTGATGGGAAAGGACTGACTTAAAGAGGGGTCTGGCTGATTGCCACTGAGAATGCTCACAGCACCTGACACTGGTTGAGCAAAGAAAGCAGCCAAAAACGCTTCGCCAGCCAAATCTGGTAGCCCCAAATCGAGAATATGATGCTGAATATTACTATTTGAGCGTACTGTATCGATGGCACTTTGCGCATTGGTGCTAATGAGCACATTACACGAGAGTTGCTCAAGCATCATTTGCATAATCATGGCATTATCCGCATCGTCTTCGACAACATGCACCACTGTCAGCGTTGACTCCGATGATTGAGGTTTTTCCGCCCGCATTAGCAATTCACTCAACAAGCGCCATAATAATTTTTTATTCAATGGTTTAGCGATTAGCTTGTCAAAGCCAGCAGCGAGTAACTCGTGCTCCATACCCTTGTTAATCGCGGCAGTCATCGCAACAATGTTCAGTTCTTGATAATCTGCTTTCAGCTTGTCACTGGCTTCGCTGCCAGTCATGATTGGCATGTGTAAGTCCATGAAAACAATCTGAAACGGAGAGCCTTGCGAGGCTGCCTGTGAAACCTTCTCAATCGCTTCTTGGCCATTGCTCGCATATTCTACTTCTACACCGGTGTCTTTAATAAAATAGCCCGCTAATTGGCGTATCTCAAGTACGTCATCAACCACTAACACTTTGCCGTGCAATGCGGGTGCAGGTTGTTTTTTGACTATACTAGCGTCTTGTTCCAAATTGAATTGAACGAGTTCGTGGTCACGCTCTAGCCCTTTGCAGGGCAATGTTAGGGTGAATTCAGAGCCTTTGCCTAATGCAGACACCACCTGAAAGTGGCCGCCCATGTGCTTGACTATCTCTGACGAAATAGACAAACCTAAGCCAGCCCCACCGGCCTTTCGATTTGCAACATCTTCCAATTGGGTAAAAGGAGAAAAGATTGTTTTCACCTGTTCTGGTGACATGCCTATGCCGGTGTCTTTAACAGCAATTTTGAGTGCGGCCTCCGGACCCTCTTGATAAGCAAAAGTCGCTATGACTTCACCTGTGTCTGTAAACTTGATCGCATTGCTAAGCAAATTGAGGAGCACCTGACGAAAACGAACATCATCTATTATTAAGTCTTTTGGCAAAGTCGTTTCGCAGACAAAACGCAAATTCAGCCCTTTCTCTATCGCATTCATCGAAACCAATGAATTCAACTCAATTAAGGTTTGCTCTAGGTTAACCCTCTCCTCTTTCAGCTCAAACTTGTTGGCCGCGATCTTCGAGAGATCCAGTACATCGTTCAATAGGTTAAGCAAATGCTTACCGTTATTAGAGATAATGCCGAGTTCTTGATGAAAGTCGCTTGCCTTTGCGTTATCCAAAAGCAAGGATGTATAGCCTAAGATGGAGGTTAACGGTGTACGAAGCTCATGGCTCAAATGGGCAATAAATTTATCCTTGGCCACATTTTCTGCTTCTGTTTTTTTACCCAAGGTTCGAGCGAATTCGAGGGCTTTCCGTGTTACTGCATATTGCACTGACTTTTCGAAAACATCATCATCAATTGCAGACTTCATTACGAAATCTTGCGCCCCTTGCTTGATCGCGTTTTCAGCTACCACACTGTCATCTTGCCCAGTCAGCATGATAATTGGGGTGGCTAACTCTGCTTTAGAAACCGCCTCTAAGACCTCAATTCCTTCATAGCCCGCTAGGCGATAGTCAAGAATGCATAAATAAAATGTGCGCTCTTTTAAATATTGAATCGCCTCTGATTTTTCGTAGCAAACAACAAATGAGCAATCATCACCAAAAATATCGCGCAGGCGATCTTCAATGAGCAAACAGTCATCTTCATCATCATCAATTATTAAAACAGGCTTGATGCTATTCATTGTCGGTTGAGACTAGTGTCTAACCATCATCGGTACTGAGGCGCAATCGAACCAATAGTCGTTAAACTGCTTCATCATAGTGACCATGCTGGAAAATTCCGTCGGTTTAATCATGTAGGAAGAGGCGCCTAAGCCATAACCATCATTAATATCTTCAACTTCGGCGCTAGTAGAAAGAATAACGACTGGGATGGTCGCGAGAGTCTTATCAGCCTTAAGTTGCTTGAGTGTTTCTCTGCCATCCATGACCGGCATATTTAAGTCCAACAGAATCACGCTAGGAAGCTCGGCTGGCGCTTTGCCAGTGAACGCCCCCTCACAACGCAGGTAATCCAATAGCTCTTGGCCGTCAGCAACGGTAAAACAACTGTATTTTGAGCCTGCAGCTTCCATTGCGTCTTTTGCTAACAAACGATCGTCTTCATCGTCATCAGCCATAAGAATAACGGTGGGTTCATCTATTTTTGTACTCATCGACATACCACGCTTCCTTAGCTTTGTTTAATACTATTTAAATAATTGCTTGCGGGTAAGGTGACTGAAAAGGTTGCTCCCCTGCCACTTTCACCGCTTGCTGTAATGATGCCATTATGCCGCTCAACAATGCGTCTGCAAATAGCTAATCCTATCCCTGTCCCTTTATATTCCGATCGTGAGTGCAAGCGCTGGAATGGCGCGAATATTTTTTCCGCATGTTCTTGATCAAAACCAATACCGTTATCGATTATTTCAAAACAATACCAGTTAGAAAGTCCTTCCAGCTCAAGCTGTTCAGGTTGCGGCACTGAATTTACGCGCACCTCTACACTAGGTGATTCATTTTGCTCAGAAAACTTAACCGCATTCGCAATCAAATTGAAAAACAGTTGTTGCATTTGAGGCGCGTCAGCAGTCATCGTGGGCAGCTCAGCAATAGTTAAGGAAACACCCGATTCCTCAATTAGTACATTTAGATCATCCAAGGTTTCGGCGACCACAATGTTTAAATCGACCTCTTGAAACTCTCTGCCTTTCGTGTTGACTCTTGAGAATTCAAGCAGGTCGCTGATGAGCTTGCTCATTCTTGCTGCTGCACCGCGCATTCGTTGTAAATAGTCGAGTTGCTTGTCATTCAGCGCATCTGCCTGGGACTCAAGACGGTCGCCAAAGGCCATGATTTTTCTGAGCGGCTCTTGTAAATCGTGGGAGGCGACAAAAGCAAAGTCTTCCAGCTCTCGGTTACTCCGCGTGAGTTCCTCCGAGTAGAGTGATAACTCGTTCGTTCTTTCCTCTACCGCAGTTTGAAGTTTCTCATTTTGTAGCTCAATTTCTTCTTGTCTCACTTGCTGCGTTCTCAAGTTGATGCGTACTAGCAAAAACAGGCCACATACCAGGATCATGGTTGTCGAAAAAGAAATAATTAGGTTTCTCTCTGACTCTTGGGTGACTTTTTCAAGCTCGGCAATTTGAGCATCCGAGATTGATTGCTCATTCTCTTTAAGCTGTTGGATCATTTGATGTACTTGGCTATACAGTTGCTGACCTTTTTCTGATTCATATACCTTTAGGGCTTGAGTCAACTCGGTCTCCTTGACCTGACTTATCACCTTTTGTATTTCAGCTAATTTAATTTCAACCGTATGAAGCAACTCTCGCATCAGCAATTGTTGGGATTCATCAGAAGATTCAATGCCTGCAAAACGCTCAACCAATTGATCAATTTCACTGATCGATTGTTGGTGTTGCTTTAAGTACATTGGGTCTTCACTGAGCAGAAACCCGCGCTGACCAGACTCTACTCTTAACACTTGAACATGCAATTGCTGTAACAGCCCCACAATCCTTGAAGACTTTCTGATTTCGGTTTGCAAGTCGGACAGTTCATTTATGGTGGTTCTGCTAAGGTAGCTATTCACCCCTACGAGTAAGAGGAAAACAAACAAAATGAATCCCCAAGTAGAGCGTGTACTTTTACCCTCAGTCAGGTTGATTTGATTGGTCATTTTCAATCTCTTCAAATAAGTCTTGTAGCTGCTGGCTGCAGTCTTTTGCACTAGCAATAATCTTCAAAGCAGACGCGTCTAAGCGTTCGATATCATCCCCTTGCGACGCTAATTTTTCGCTTAACATACGAATGAGTTCAGCTTGCATGCTGATAGTATTCAATGGTTTGCGGATATCATGCAGTTGCTTTTGATATTTACTCATGCGTCGTCACCATAGGCATGCAAGCGGTTGTATAGGGTTTTCGTTGAAATACCAAGCATCTCAGCCGCATTTGTTTTGTTACCGCCAACCTCGTCCAAGGTTGCGTAAATGAGCGCTTTCTCTACTTCTTCGATAGTTTTACCTGCTTGCAGTTGCCCGCCATCGTTTCCCTCATCAGTACTCGTCTGTGAGAAAGGTGAGGCAAACGTGCTGGGAAGCTCAATTGTTTTACCACCTGGTTCGCCCATAATGAATGCACGGTGAAGTGTGTGGCGAAGCTCACGCACATTGCCTGGCCAATCATGGTCGAGCAGGCGCTTTAATTGTGCATCGCTGATCTCATAGCTTTCGTTATGTTCGGCGTTTAGCTCATGCAAAAAGCTTGTCACTAATAGGGGAATATCTTCTTTACGCTTACGTAACGGTGGAATATCGATAGGGAATACAGCTAAGCGGAAGTAAATATCTTCCCGAAGCACATTCTCTTTGGCAATATCGTCAATGGAGCGATTAGTCGCGCTGACAACGCGGCAATCAATCGGAATTTCTTGTGTACCACCGACTCTACTAACCCGTTTAGTTTCGAGTACGCGTAACAAATTAGGCTGCATATCAATGGGCATTTCGGTCACTTCATCTAAAAACAAAGTACCTTTTTCAGCGCGTTCGAATACACCTTTCTTCTGACCAATAGCGCCGGTAAAAGCGCCTTTTTCGTGTCCAAACAATTCACTACCAATAAGCTCTTTCGATAACCCGCCGCAATTGGTAGCAATTAGGTCGCCATCACAGTCACTTGCATTGTGAACAGCTTGTGCAACAAGCTCTTTACCTACGCCACTTTCGCCCATCACCATGACGTTTGCGGAGCTTCGAGCGACTCGCTCAATCATGGTGTATAAGGTTTGCATCGCGCTCGACTCACCAATTAGACAGCCAAAATGCATTTTAGGTAGGGCTGTTGCCTTACTTACACTGTCAGCTTTGAGCTTCTTATTATTCGAAGAACCTGCTTTTTTGACCGTCTTTTTTTGTAGCGCGTTTTCGATGTCTTCACGCTCAATCGGCTTCATCAAGTAGTCGACGCTAGGTCCTGCGATGGAGCCTATCGCTTGTTTGATCTTTGGATTGCCGGTAATAAAGGTACATTTAGGCGTACGTGTTTTCGTTTTCGACAGATGGTCATAAATGTGCAAACCACTTCCGTCTGGCAGCATAAAGTCGATAAAAACATGGTCGAAATCATTGTTATCGATCCACTCATTAGCGTCTTCCACCGAGTGCGCCACAGAAACGATATGGCCTAGGTATTCAATAATGTGGGTAGCGACTTCCGTAAAGTCCTTGTCGTCATCTATCAGTAGAATCGATTTCACTTATATTCCATTAATTATTATGTCGTTATGCTTATGTTTGTTTAGCAATCAGCGTTCAGGTAGACACTTAATCTACCGCAACTTCCTTTCTCGAGCACGACTGATGAGCTCATTTTTAGCTTGTAATTGTAGACTATTTTCAATCACTTCACCTAACTCATCAACTGCATTCCCTTACTGTGTTAAATTTTATTGGTATTACTTTCTGATTGATGGTGTAGATCAAAAATAGCAAGCCGACGCTTGCTACCCTTTCCAACATGTAACGGTCAGGACTACACCAACTAGGCGTTGGCAGAGCCACTGCCCTCGCGATTCGTTAGCATGGTGTTTAGCTTTTCACCGCCTTTCGCACCGAAGTCCAAGGTACGGATTGGGAATGGGATAAGAATATCATTTTTCGCCAATACTTTATGAATTGTATTCACAGCACCTGATCGTGCTTGCATGAAGCCCGGTTCGCCCGGATAGTCAATCCAAAACCACACAAGTAGGTTCACGCTGCTATCTCCAAAACTTTCAGCGTATACCGCGGTTTCTTCATGCTCGATAACAAAGTCTTGCTGATTAATTGCTTCAATAATCACCTTTTCAGCCTCAAGGACATCATCGGCATAAGATATACCCACCGGCACTTCAACACGGCGTTTCCCTTGAGTCGAGAAATTGGTCACGATATTCCTAAAAAGAATTTTATTGGGAACAATTTCTAATTGTCCAAAGAAGGTTTCTACAATCGTATTGCGCAAGTTAATCGCTTTTACCGTGCCAAACACACCATTTGCTTCTATTACGTCATCAATTTGAAAAGGCTTTCGTATACCCATTGCTATGCCCGCAATCAAATTTTCTGTCATGTCCTGAAACGCAAAACCAATCGCGAGGCCGATGATACCTGCACCCGCAAGTAATGAGGTAACCGTGCCTGTTAAGCCTAAGAACTCGAGTGCAATAAACAAACCGGCAATAAACACGATGACTTTGAAAATAGCGGTAATTAAATCGGCGATTTGTTTGGATTCAAACACGCGGTGTAATACCTTCGATACGATGCGTGATGCTATGCGCGCTATCAAGGCAAAAACCATCACTATGATGATGGCGACTACCATATTGGGTAAGTGCTTGATCCCCATTTCCAACCAAGACTCTACTTTTTCGTGGATCAACTCCCAAAATTGGTTAATGACTTCAAATTCCATCGTGTACTTCCTCTTATGATACCCATCAGAAACTTAGTTTTACCTGATGTTTCTGGCAATGTTTGTTGTTATTACTACCTAGATTGCAAATACAGGGCCAAACCATAAACACCTGAATTAATTGATTTTTTATAACTTCACATAGGCATAGAAACAAACAAATCGGTAAAATTTACAGAGCCCAAATACACTGGTCATGAAATTGTCACAAAGCACCTTCACCATAGTACAGGTACTGGCTTCTAAAAGCCGTCGTCTGTGCTGCTAGTACAACAATAAAACAATAAACGTACTCAACAGGATGACTATGAAAACACTATTTACTCTAGTTCTATCGCTATACGCTTGAACCAACGGATTACCGAGATGCCAACGCTGTGATAAAAACTGACCGAGGTCACCAAGTGCCACTGGCAAGTTTTAGCAATACACCTTACTGGTCACAAACAAACTACTTGTCGAATATCACTCCACAAGCGTCCAACCTAAACCAAGGGCCTTGGGTGAAGCTTGAAAACGCTGTTCGTGCCCACGTGAGAACCGGAGAATCGGTTTACGTTGTGACGGGCCCGTTGTATGAATATTTCTTTGCGAACTTACCGAGAGCCAATGAGCGCCACACCGTGCCATCTGGTTATTTTAAAGTCGTGATGACGATTAGTAGTTCAGGTTGGATTGAAGCATCTGGTTTTATCATGGAACAAGATTCCGGACGTCGTGATAATTTCTGCGCGAAAGAAGTGACTATCAATGAGATTGAGAACCGCACAGGCTTGAACTTAATGCCCTCTCTCCCTAGTTACATTGAATACTCGGTAGAAGGTCGTCTTGGTGGAATGACAAGCGAAATGGGCTGCTAGTAAGTACATCAGCGTCGGCGGTTAGGCCGACCCCAACTTTTTTTACAAACGCTTACACATTCAGTGACACTTTTAAGAGGCGCGATTGTCGACATCGCGCCCGTTTTACATTACCGTTTGCATAATTAAATTAAAAGGACCTTAGAATGTACCCTTTGCGCAAATCACTCACACTTCCTTTTCTTGTCGGGATTTCTCTCTTCGCGGTTGTTTCATGCAGTAAAAACACCAACGAACCGCTTGCAGAAAAAGCACCTGAGCAGGCTGAATCAGCCGCTCTTCCCTCTTTAGATTTTGAAAAAATGACCTTGGACAATGGTTTAGAAGTTGTACTCCATATCGACCGTTCTGATCCATTAGTGGCGATCAACCTTGCTGTTCACGTAGGCTCTGGTAGGGAAAAAGTCGGTAAAACCGGCTTCGCTCACTTATTCGAACACCTCTTATTTATGGACTCAGAAAACTTAGGTTATGGTGGTCTTGATGAAATGAACACGCGCATCGGTGGTGAGGGCACAAACGGCTTTACGACTAACGATATGACGCAGTACTTCCAAGCCGTACCAAAAGATGCCTTAGAAAAGGTTATTTGGGCTGAAGCTGACAAGCTAGGTTACTTTATCAAAACGGTGAATCAGAACATTATCGACCGTGAAAAACAGGTAGTGAAAAACGAGAAACGTCAGCGCGTCGACAATCGCCCTTATGGTCACAACTTATATGTGACTGGCAAAGCGATTTATCCTGAAGGACACCCGTATCATCACCAAGTGATTGGTTCGCTTGAAGACTTAGAAAACGCGACTTTAGAAGATACAAAAGCCTTTTTCAATCAATGGTACCGTCCTGATAATGTGACGGTAACCTTGGCAGGTGATTTTGAACTTGAAGAAGCCAAAACGCTTATCAAGAAGTATTTTGGTGACATTCCTAGTGGCGCGGAACCGACACCTGAAACCCAGGCGCAAGCTGTCACACTGAGTGAAACTAAACATTTCGTGCATGAAGACAACTTTGCGACACTTCCACAACTGACCTTAACATGGCCTGCTGTACCAGAATATCACCCAGATTCTTATGCCCTAAATGTACTATTGTCTTACTTAATTGACGGCAAAGAAGCCCCAATGAATCAAGTGCTAATCGACGAAAAACAATTAACCACCGGTGTTTCTGGTTTTAACTACACGAAAGAACTGGCGGGTGAGGTTTATTTGTTCATTAACCCTAAACCAAACGAAGATATCGACAATTTGCTTCCTGCGGTATGGGAAGCGTTCGCTCGCTTCGAAAAAGACGGTATTCCTGATGAAGCCTTAACGCGCATCAAAACCGAATCGGAAGTGGGTATTTTCGACAGTATCCAAAGCGCATTAGGCAAAGCCATCGCGATGGGTGAATACAACATCTTTACCGGTGACCCTGGTTTTTTAACGACTGATATTAAAAACCTTCAGGCTGTATCTGCTGAAGACGTTATGAATGTCTATAAGAAGTACATTAAAGACAAGCACTATATCTCCACGAGCTTTACCCCTAAAGGCCAAACAGACTTGGCTCTGGAAGGTGCGCAAGTTGCTAAGGTAGTAGAAGAAGTTGTGGTTCAAGGCGCAGAAAAAGACGTGCCGTATGACCCGACTGCTCGCGTTTTTGAACCTACAGCATCGTCTTTCGATCGCAGTGTTGAACCGCCTTTTGGTGATTCATTTGTATTGCCAACACCTACCATTTGGGACGCCGAAGGCAGCAACGGTTTGCAAATGGTCGGTATTCAATCTGACGAAGTACCACTCATTGAATTTTCTTTAGAGTTTGATGCGGGCAAAATGCGCTCACCGCTCGATAAGCCAGGGCTTGCTTCAATCACAGGGAATATGCTCACCAAAGGCGCTGGCGACTTAGATGTTGCAGCGTTTGAAAAAGCATTAGGTGCTTTGGGCTCAAGTTTAAGTACGCAAACAAGAGGCCAATATACGCTGATTCGCGGTAAAACATTAGCACGAAACCTTGATAAGACTGTTGCCCTGCTTCAAGACATGATCAATGCACCGCGTTTTGATGAGAGCGAATTTAAACTGATGCAAGAAAGCTATAGTCAAAATGCGGTTTCCCAGCTTGCTAACCCTGACTTCATCGCGGCTCGTGAAATGGCGAAAATTACCTATGCTGAGCCTACACCTCTTGCTATTGCTGGTTCTGGCACTGAAGCGCAAATTAATGCAATTACCTTAGACGATGTGAAGGCTTTCCACGCCAAGTACTATGCAATTTCGTCGGCTAAATTAAACATTGTGGGTGACTTTGATGAAAGCAAAACGCTGAAACTGTTCTCTTCTCTCGAAGGGCCAGCCAAAGAAGCATTACCTAAGCTAGCTGTGCCGAAGTTGGCTGCTGTCGAAAAGACCAAAGTCTATTTCTATGATGTACCAGAGTCTAAGCAATCTGTGCTGCAAATGAGCCGTCCTGCATTGCCTGTCACAAATGATGACTTTGCCAAGCTAGAAGCGCTTAACTTCCCACTAGGTCGTATTTATACATCGAAGCTGATGACCGAGCTTCGCGTTAACAAAGGGTATACTTATGGTATTCGTTCTTTCGCTTCTGGTAACGCTGAACAAGGCCAATTTGGCGTGGGTACGTCAGTAAGAACTAACGTAACCTTAGAAAGCTTAAGCTTAATCAATGAAATTTTAGGACGCTATAGCGAAGAGATGACTGAAGCAGAATTGGCTCAAACGAAAGATGCCTTGCTTCGCGGTCAAGCGCTGAAGAACGAAACTTTGGGTGACAAACTGGGCTTGGTTCAGGAAATCACTCGTTTTAACTTGCCATATGATGCCAAAAGCAAAAACATGGAAATTGTTCAAGCAATGGATTTGGAAAAAGCTAAATCGGTCCTAGATTCGCATGTTCGCCCAGATGCGATGCATGTGGTGGTAGTCGGTGATGCTGCTACGCAGCTTGAAAGACTAGAAAAGCTAGGCTTTGGGAAGCCAGTTTTACTCAATTAGTCCTTTAGATGTGTTAGACCCTATTGCAGGGTCTAACACTGCTTAAGCTTCTTACTCTATCGTAGGGATCCTGCCTGGTGTCCATGGTGCGCCAATCGCTTCGAGTTGTGCCTCCAATCCTTCCAGTTCCGCTCGTAAGGTTTTCAGTTGATCAGCAACGCGGGTATATTCCGACTCTGCAATATCGAGTGATGCTAAATGGTTTCCTGACACACTTTTTTGGCTGCTACTAATTGCCCAGTAAAGATTTTGTGTGCGTCCTGAGACCGACCATGGCACAGGCTCTTGACGTGAGCGTACTGTAGCGTCGCCATCTAATAACACGCTTAGCTGAGCCAGACGGTCTGCCAAGGCTCTTACCGCTTGAGCTTGTTCCTCGGTGGCTGATGGTGTGACATCAATCGCCGCTTTCAAATGAGCAATTCGCGTGCGCAATTCACTCTGCGCTTTCGACGCACCGCTAACTGAACGATAAAGATTCGCTGCGCGCTGCTGTACTGCAAGCAAACCGTCGCGATCAGAGGTTATTTCCGGACTATTATTCAGTAACTTCAGGGCGAAAGTTTTCGGCTCTGATAAAGCTGATACCTTTCCAAACTGACGCTTCTTCAGAGTAACGGTATAGTCGCCAGGTAAGGCAATGGGACCTTTCGGTGGAATGGCCCAAGGTGGCACATAGCCAGATGGTTTGCTAAGCGATACTGGCGCAGACGAGGGATAATGCATATCCCATGCAACACGATGGAAGCCTTTGCCTGATGCAGCTTCAACACGCTGAACCACTTCACCTTGTGCATCTTTTACTTCAAGAAAGACGCTGGGGGCTTCCTCACGATCTTCTTTGCGCAAAGTACTCCAACTTGGGTAAGGCGTATCACCACCAGCTTTTTCTATTTCCTTTTCTTTTGCACGTCGTGCCTGTTGTAGTGTTTGATAACCATCTTTTAAGTAATAAGAGAAGACAGCACCATAGGCTGGATTATCTGCGCTATAAAACGCATCGCCGTTTGAGCCTTTGCGCTCGCCGCCATATTGATAACCTTCAAGATACAACCAACTGTCTTTCACTGGGAATAAAGTGGCCTCTTGCTTCGCGAGTTTCGATGCCGGCGTACGCAGAGGTGAATAGTCATCAAGGATATAAATACCGCGACCAAATGTGCCAACGACAAGATCACTCTCGCGTCGTTGAATTTCAATATCACGCACCGCAATCGTAGGGAAGTTACCTTTCATTTGAGACCAATTGCTTCCGCCATTTTGACTCACAAACAGGCCAAATTCGGTGCCCACGAACAACAGGTTCGGATCAATATGGTCTTCAGCGATAGTATGCGCCGAACCCCACTCTGGAAGATCATTACTTATCTTTTTCCAGCTTTTCCCTTTGTTCGTTGTTTTATACACATAAGGCTTATAGTCGCCTCGCTTGTGGTTGTCGAACACAGCATAAGCGACGTTTTCATTGTGCAGAGAAGTGACGATATCTTCAACGAGTGACATTTCTGGCACGCCACGGAAGCTCTTTTCCGTTCGCCAGTTTTCACCACCATCCTCAGTGACGCTAATCAAGCCATCGTCTGTACCAACGTAAATCAGTCCCTCTTTCACTGGGCTTTCATTTAAGGCAATAATAGCGCCATACATCGAGGTAGAAGCATTTTTGGCAATGGTATCAACACTCCAAACGCGGTCCATTACTTTCAACGTATTGCGGTCTATTTTCCGTGTAAGGTCTGGGCTGATCGCACGCCATGTTTCGCCGCGATCTTCAGATTGAAAGACTTTTTCAGCCGCATACAGCAAGCGAGTCGATTTATGCGGGCTAATCAGTATTGGCGAATTCCAATTCCATTTGTAGGCATTCTCACCTTCTTTAGGATGAGGCGTTATCGATACACGTTCATGCGTTCGTCTATCGTATCGGGCTAAACCACCATATTGAAATTGTGCATAGATGATATTAGGGTCGGTTGGGTCAATTTGTGGCTTATATCCATCACCACCAATGACGCTGGTCCAGTCTGCATTCGTGATACCGTGGATCAGGTCGGTGCGCGAAGGTGCACACAACGACGTGTTATCTTGCGTTCCGCCGCAAACATTGTAGAACGGGCTTTCGTTGTCTGGTTGGATACGGTAAAACTGACCTAGAGGTAAGTTCTGCGCATGTCGCCATTTTTGTCCTCTGTCCCAACTTTCATAGACACCACCGTCGCCTCCAATGATGAGATGCTCCGTATTGTTTGGGTCAATCCAAAGCGCATGATCATCAACGTGTCGGAATTCGTTTGAAAGTGACTGGAAAGATTGGCCGCCATCTTCTGACACTTTAGTAAACGTATCCATCGAATAAATGCGCTCGGGGTTAAGAGGATCGACAATCAATTCATTGTAGTATTGTGGACTACTACTCATATAGCCTGAACGTTTTTGCCAAGTTTGGCCAAAGTCTTGCGAACGATAAACGCCTTTATCTTTATCATTAGATTCAATGATTACGTACAAGGTATTCGGGGAAGATGGTGCCATTGCAATACCAATACGTCCCATATTATCTGAAGGTAAACCCGAGGTAACGCGTGACCATGTTTTACCACCATCAGTGGTTTTGTGGATACCACTGCCCGGCCCCCCATTAATCAGAGTCCATACGTGTCGTCTACGCTGATAGCTAGTGGCAACAATCACGTCTGGATTACTGGGGTCGACAACAAACTCATTCACCCCGGTGTAAATATCAATGTCGAGAATACGCTGCCAATTCTTTCCGCCGTCGGTTGTTTTATACAAACCTCTGTCGCCGCCATTGCTCCACAAAGGACCTTGAGACGCCACCAGCACATGATTAACATCTTTCGGGTCAATCCATATCTGCGAGATATGGCCGGAATCCTTCAAACCCATGTTTGACCAGCTTTTACCACCATCTAAGGATTTGTATACGCCATCGCCATACGCAACAGAGCGCTGCGCATTATTCTCACCCGATCCAAGCCACAAGATATTGGAGTTTGAGGGTGCCATTTCAATCACACCGATTGCATACGCACCTTCATTCTCGAACAAGGGAGTCCAAGTTGTCATGTTGTTACTGGTTTTCCATAAGTTCCCAGATGCTGTTGCAACATAAAACTCGTTGGGCGACGTTGGATTAAAAGCAAAATCAGAGACTCGCCCTGAAATCATGGCAGGGCCAATATTACGTAACTTGATGTTTGCGAGAGGGTTGGTTTCCTTCTCTTGCGCAACAGTAAGCGGGGGGCTAAGCGTCAACAGTAAGGCAAGACTGCCAACAGTGAGATATTGAGTAATCGACATATCGCTATTCCTTTAGGGAATGGTATTTTCCCGTTTTGAGTGGTCCTGCTTACGGTGAAAAGCCACGATAAGCAGGGAAAAGCTAGGTAAACGGTGCGCTATTCTCAGTACGTCTTAAAAGGAATATCTGACAGAGCCAATCATTGCATCATCATCGCCTAAGCTAGCAGCAAGCTTCAAAGCAAAATTTTCATTGATATGATACAAACCCTCTGCAATCACGCTGCTGTTTGACTCCGTTTCACTATTAATTCTAGCAACTTTAAGGTGCAAGCCTGCGTTGAACTGAAATGCATCGTTCACCCGCTTACGGTACATAAGTCTTGAAGATAAACCATCGTCGCTTTCTGATGCACTAAATCGATCTGTGAATAAGGTTTCAGGGACAGTGGGCGACGTTGTGCGAATATTGACGGTGGTTGCTACCTCTGCCTCAACTTTCAAGTAGCTAATATCTGCCGTGAACATAGAACTATCGCCTAGCCTGAATATGTAGCCTAATCCGATACTAAATTCTGAGTAATCCACTTCAAATTTTTCGTCAAAGTCTTCTTGGAAGACATTCACACCGTCTGTATAACTCTGAGAGAAAGTAGCCGTGTCATCTGCACTGTGCTTGAAATAGTTTATGGGCAAATACCAATCCTCTGTCAATTCAAAAGAGGCTGACAGGTTAAGACCTGAAAAACGGTCTTCCGAAAATACATCTTCAATCTTAGTTTGACCATATCCAAGCTCAACGAAAGATAGGGTGGGTTGTTGAGCAAAAGCTGCTTGGTTAACAACGCCGAGTGAAAGGAGCGCTGCAGCATAGAGTGGTGTTTTCATTTTCATCATGTCTTCCTTGAATATAAATGCTGTACTTAAGTGTAAGTTATAGCTGGTGCCATCAATTAAGTATCATCAAATGAGCGCATGTCGTCAATAGGGGACGATTGTATTTACGCTGGCTCCATTGCTCGGAGCGCCCTCTCTATCGCAAATACATGCTCATCAATTTCGCCATGAGCACGCAATGCCGCAGCCAAGTCGTAGACATACTCTCTATTAGGTCCACTTGGTCCGCTACACTCATATATTTGCTCAGCTAATTCGGCAATGCTCGCCTCGCCTAAGTAGGCTTCATTGTCGGCATCAGCCGTATACACCAAACCAGTGACTGCCTTGCCGGAATCCAAATGAAGGCTAATTTCATGGCGCTGGTAGCCGTTTTTTTCACGGTGATCGAGATGATCGAATACATCGTGACTAACCTGAAATGCGACACCGCCGCAGCGCGTGTTTTCTGACTCAACGAGCGTAAGCACTCTGCCTGGCTTTTCGGGCGTACCGCGATGATCATGACTTCCCTGCCAAAAGCGTCGCTCGTAACCGAAAATATGTGCTCTCTCACTTTTGATGTAGTCAAAATCAACTTTATAGATCAGCGAGCCGTAGCCGAACAACCAAATTTCGTCTAACTGACTCAGGTCTTGGCGATTTTTGTTGAGGTGTTGGGTGTCTAGCGTCATTGGGTAATTATTTTTATTGCCAACCAAACCGATGAACCCAACAAAATTAACACACCGAGGACAAACAATTTGAAGCGATACGGCACGTAGTTAGATGTCATATGCACGTAACTATGGAGGTAACGCGTAATAACATAGACAGCCATGGTGAGTATTAGGATATCCGTCACATTATTTGTTAAATAATAAACAATGCTTAGTACGTAAAAGAGGATCGGTGATTCGAATTGGTTGTCTAGGTTGTTGGAAATCTTCACAACGTTTTCGGGCCATGCCTTTGAGTTTAGAGCTGCCACTTTCTTATCAACACTTCCTTGTTTTACTGCTCGTGATTTTGCTTTTCCCATGTAGGCATAAATACCAAAGACCAGTAGGATATTTGCAAGTACTGGCAGAAATATCATCTCGTTGTTCATTACAGTTTCCTCATCAGCAAAATGTTTATTTTTATGTAGACCAATATAAACAGAAAGTGTGAAGTCCGCCATTCATACATTGAATACTCGCATATTTGTATTCGGCTTAATGTGCTGATATTGCTTTTTCAATTAGTGGAGTTACATCGCTGATTTTCTTACTTCTTGTGCCAGATTCAAGCAAAACTTGAAATGTGTTGGTGCCAAAAATAATGCCATCAATTTCTGCAACATCACTCTTAAAACCGTGCACGCCGGGTGAGACCCTATTGGACGTTCCTTTGCTTAAAAACAAATACTCTTTATCGACCAGTAATTTCTTTAGCTTTTCATCCGGTTTGGCCATTGATGGATAGATAAATCTGTCGGTAGGAGGCACACGAGGATCTAGGCTGAAACCGGGATTTACCATGACAACAATGTCTCCACTATTCTCATGATTGAAATCAGAAAAACCTTCGTCTCCTCTCTCAATAACAAAATTAAACACACCTTGGCCGTTAATTTCCAAATTCAACAAGCTGGTTTTTAATTGTTCTTTTTCCGAACGTGACATGTCATTTGTATATATGTGACCTAAAGCACCGCTCACTAATACTTGAGCTGCTTTTTTATCGTTCTGAATGTTTTTATTGAACGGGCGTAACAGACCATTTGGAAAGACCACAAAGTCTGATTTCTGAAAACCATGATCAGAAAAAGCTAACATCGAGTCATTTTTATTTAGGCTGTCGATGATGCTCTTAAGATCATCCGAAACGACCGCGAAAGCATTCTCAACAAAGTTGATAGTATTACCTTGAGAATCAATAACTACTTCAGACAATAGTTCGTGTTGAACCTTGTCTAAAAATGAAGTGTAGGCAAGAACAACGTCATATTGCTGCATTGACAAAACATACTGAAGTAATCGCATAGCATAATCGTGTTGGTATAGGCTGATCTTATAGAAACCACTTTGTGAGATCTTACCCAGTCTTATGCTATTTCCATCGATTAAGCCAGGCCAGCAAACAAAAGACGGGGCCTCTCGGTGAAAAGCATCATTGGCATTTACAGAATGCTTAGGTCCCACATAGAGTTTAATGCCTTCTCTACTTGTTTCTTTATACAACAATCGAGAAAAGTACTTTTCGTTCTCTGACCAGCACATTGGCGCGACGGCACCTTCTTTCAAGGTGACTTCTACATTATTGAACGTTACTGTTGAGCGATTCGAATCAATAGCGAGATTGTCCGTCCCGCATTGAAGTTTAGTATTTGTCTTAGTCAGAGAAAAGCCGCAGGAAGGCTCTACTCGAGGAGAAAAACTGAGTTGGAAATCACATTGTAGGTTTGGGTTTACGGTAGGGGCATTCAAACAGGCTGTGCTCAAGCCTTTATTTTTAATTTTGGTGACTACATGCTTAATTTCCGAGTGCGGTTTTACCGCTGTGAAGGCACTTTGACGTGTCTTTTGTGATTGACCTTGGACCAAATAGGTATTCCCAACCCAACCACCCTCTTTCGGCTCAACGCCGGTATATGCAGTAATATGACTAGGCCCTGTATTCCCTGTAGCAAGGACTTGTAGCTTGTTAATTATCAAGTCTTGTTGAACTAGAGCGCCACTAGTCAAAGTACCATCGTCTTTGAATGTTTGTAATTCATGCCACCCCAAGCCATCGATTGATAGAATGACTAGACGTTCTTTTTCATTCGCATTTATAGCAAATACTGTTGAAAACAAAATTATCGCGATGACTAATCGAAAACTGTGATGCATGTTACTTCCTCCGGTTTACCTAGTGATCATAAAGGAACTAGACTGAACGACAATGGACAAAGCAAGTTACGAATGGTACTTTTCAACTATCCACGCATTTTGAGATCTTTGTGAAAACCTTTAAGTTCAATAGAAAAAAGTATGCTCAAGAATTACTCATTGATGCGGCATACTTAGATGATTTAAGCAGCTTTGTACGAACAGACACACCCTACATAATCGACTTCTATGAGATTATTATTGTGCTTGAAGGTTATGCCGACGTCTGGATTGATCAATACAAATTCAATGCGACCGAGGGAACGGTGCTCTTCACAAGTCCTCACTCTGTTAGACGTACTGTCTTAAAAAATAACTTTAAAGCCATTGTAGTACTTTTCGAACCTTCGTTCTTTCTTCACCTATTCCAAGACAGTGAATTCTTACATCGTTTTCGCTTCTTTCATTCTACCAGTGGAGAAATGGCACTAACGCTTCGGACAGAACAGTTTAAGAAAGTCAGCAGCCTTCTTGATGATATCCTGCATGAATTTACAGATTTAAAAATGGATAGTGAACACTGTTTGAGAGCAATGACTTATCAACTGCTTGTTATACTAAACCGCTGGTTTATTGAAGAAAAAGGGCAAAAACAGGAGGAATCAAGCACATCTCATGTCACCAAGTTTCGCGCTTTGCTTGAACGTCATTTTGCCTCTGATAGCAATGTGAGTTTTTATGCCTCCGCGTTGAGCATCAGCAACAATTATTTGAATGTTATCTGCAAACGTCACTTTGGTAAAAGCGTAAAGAGCTTACTGGAAGAACGAAGGTTACGCGAAGCATGCAAGCTATTGATGTACACAAGTAAGTCGGTGAAAGCCATCGCGTTTTCACTTGGATACAATGACTATTCTTATTTTTGCAGGCGGTTTAAGCAAGCGTTTCTAGTCACTGCGATTGAGTATAGAAAGCAGATGTTGAAGTAGGTCAAATTGGACCAATTTAGTCAACTAACGTTCAAGCCCAATCTACTAACTGCTGAGTTTCCTTAATTCTATCGCGCTGAGACAACATGGCTTCAAACACACTATCAAAATCCGTATTTTCAGCACTTAAATCGGGTAAGGCCATGTTTGCCTGTGTGAAAAAAAGTCTTTGTTCTTCCTGCCATGCCTGCTGCCAGAAGTGCATGACCTCTTCTTTTGAATTAAGCAAACGCTGCTCTGTGATCAGTTTGTCGGACTTGTTTCGATTGACTGCTGGTTTCGTTGGTACCAAGTTCCACAAATCGTTATTCGGCCAGCGTGCAAAGGGAAAGGTATGGTCGATATCGTAGCGTTTATTTAATTTAGTTTTGCCCCATGTGCACACGATATCTTGTTGTTTTTGTAAAATAGAGACGCGCTGTTTCACTTTATTGGTGGAGCGGGTTTGGTCTTCCCACTTCAGTGCTAAATGATATTGTTCCAAACTATAACTGCGGCCCGTTTTCGCCTCAAACCCTTGCATCACCCTAAGCCATTCATTTGTTAAAGCCGGTTCAATCCAACAACTATAGTCACTCAATGTTCGCCAAATATTCCTTGGCACATATAAGGTTCCCAAGCCCATCAGGTAATTGTTATCCAAGAGTAGACTTGTTTTTGGCGCTCTGCTTCGTAACCTATCCACTTCGAAAACACACGTGTCAGTGCCAGGCAATGTGATGTATTTAGCAGGCATATTTTTTATCGTACGCGTGATGTCCAATAAGGTTCGGTGAACCTGTTTATGAGTCTCCATATAGATGGCACCAACGAAAACATCGTTATTCGTGAGTCCGCTTAATTGCAACCAACCTGACTCCTTCACAAAGCCAAGTCCTTTATTGGGGTTTGAGTTTTGTGGCATATTGAAATTATCAATCAAAGGCTTGAACAGCTTCAACCAATACATGGCGACCAAACCCAGTGGAATTGCCACCATTGAGCTAGTGGATTTTGATTGAATAACAGCCCCAGGATGCCCTTCTGCAATCCTCAGAACAGAACGGAGCAAAGCCACTTTGTAAGTTGCTGCTTTGGCATCATTGATAACAATATTTCGCAATAAAGGAAACGCACCGGAGCCATCATCAGGCAAAGTAAGAATGGCCGTTTCCCACGTCACATTTTGGCGATTTAATTTATCTGATTGCCACTTTTGCGTTTGTGTGAATGCTCGAGAAGGAGAACGAAAAATCAGGCCATACGCTTGACTGAGTAAGCGTAATTCGTCAAGAGAAACGCCATGAGCTGTTCTACCGTCTGAAAAACTACCATGGCGCAAAGTGATAACGATTTTACCGTTTGGCACCAATAGGCTACTGAGTATACGTATGCACTTTCTTCGCTCTGAAGCGGGAATATGCATCCAAATCGCGCTTAACAGAATGACGTCGAACTTAAGGTCCAACTTTCTCACTTCACGCAGTGAGGGTAAGGCGTCTTGTAACCACGTAATCGATTGATTAGGAAAATTTTGCTTAGCTTGCTCAAGCATGGCTTGTGACTTATCAACGGCAACGACTTTGTAGCCCAAACTAGAAAGGTAAGCTGCGTCTCGACCAACGCCAGTGCCAACGTCGAGGGCATGCAGGTTGCTTTCAGCGCTGTTGTTACTTTGCAAAGAAGGAAGCCATGCTTCATGAACATCTTCCGCTTTGACAGACAAATATTGAGCATTGAGTTCGCTGACGTGATTGTCATAGAAAGCGTCGTTGCCTGATTTATGAGTTGGCATAGTGCTATCTCAACTTTGTTATTTCATTGATACAAGGGATGCCGTTAAAACCTCGAATCGTTTTCACAAGGTACGCCGACTCATATGTTTAAGTGCAGAGATATGAATAAAGGTGTCGCTTGTTAACGCGTCAGAACGGATAAAACCATAACCGTTAACTGCATCCCATTTATCCAATCTACCTTTGTACATAACAGTCCTTGTTTAGTATTCATTTCGTAAATTTTAACAGGAACACTTAAAAATGCTATTGATACATCCTTCGGCTCCCGAGAACATAGTCAACGAGCAGTTCGCTTGTTTTCATGCGAGACCTAACCGTGCTTAGAAGTTGTTAGAGTCAATTGATCGTGTACTTTCCCTAACGATTAATTCGAAAGGCATGGTTACGCGAGTCTGTGTAGTTTTTTTCAACTTGATACGCTACTTAAAATGAGAACGTATACATGAATGTAACTACTTTATGTTTGCAATCCTTGGAGAGAAAAATGTGTAATCTATCGGTTATGGTAAGTTAGGCGAATCACTATCCAAAACATCTATACATGCTCGCGAAACAACTCTCAATGTAGTAAAACCAGAGTTTGTGATTGAAAAGTATGCACCATCCTGTACTAAGTTAAAAGACGCTGGAATCTCTACTTTCACTTTTCTGTTAATGATAGAACGATATAATTTTATAAATTCTTTTGCCGGAACTGGCATTACAATGAGATGAAAACCAGTACCAATCGAATTGATGTACTGTCTGTTCGACGATGGTAGCTTCCATAATGTAATCTTTATCGATCCATTGTTATATATTGATTTTAAATATGCAGACGAATTGTATGTATTAATGAACTCCAAATGGTTTGTAAGGATATCTGAAACTTCGGTTATATCAAAAACGCCTAACGTAATATGAAACTGAGGTTCGTGAGCAACCTCATAAGGAGTAATTGCACTCATAGTAGCTTAACCCTTTAATGCCAGGTGAAACTCATCACTGCTTAAAGGCTTGAAAAAGTAAAAGCCCTGAAACCCATGAATATTAAGACTTCTAAGGTAGTCAAAATCAGCAGGCGCCTCCACTCCTTCGGCAATACACTCGAGGGACATTTGCTGACAAAGATCAGAAATAGCGTTACATAAAATTTGTTTTTTTGGTGACTTGTGTACTCCGGAAACAAAGTTCATGTCTACTTTTATGGTATGTAAAGTAAGTTTGTGAATATAAGCAAGTGATGATTGACCTGCACCAAAATCATCTAACATGAATTGAACTCCATCCTGACCCAATGATTCGATTAAAACCTCTAATGCTGAGAGATTTGTTACGGCAATACTTTCAGTAATTTCTATGCGTAGGTGTTTCTTTGACTGGTGGTACTTATTCAAAATTTCATTTACTACTTCGCCGAACTGGTGATGCTGAAACTGTATCCCGCTGACATTTGCACTTATATACTTAAGTTGTTTTTCAGTTTTGGAATTAATGTTTTCTTTGATTCTCATACATACTTGCCTAAGAACCCAATAACCAAGCTCAATAATCAAGCCATTCTTTTCTGCAATCGGAATGAATTCTGCTGGCGATATTGGACCAAGTTCACTACTGTTCCACCGCAAAAGACCTTCAGCAGCTATTATCTCCTCTTGAGCATTAACAATAGGCTGATAAAATATTTCTAATTCATTTTCTTGAATTGCATTTTGCAAAGCGTTATCAATCGTGCGATGTCGAACAGCAATGGCGTTTAATTCTTTAGTAAAGAACCTATATGACTTGCCCTGTTCCAAATGAATTGAATCCATTGCGAACTCTGCTTGCTTTATTATCGCTTGCGACAGAATGGTTTTGTTTTCTTCATTCGTGCTGGCAGCAGAAAAGGTTTGTATCCCACATTTAAAGCTCATTAAGCATTGCCTATTGCTTATCACAATGGGATTACTTATTTCTGCCGTAAACGCGTTTACTAAAGATGTTACGTATTGGGTGGCTCGAGCATGGTTAGTAGAAATATTTGGAAGCAATACCGCCAATATGTCACTTTCGACTTGTGCAATAACACTATTCTGCGGAAGTATTAACTGTAGCTTTGCTTTTAAAGCAAACAAAATTTCTTGATTGAAGTCAAATATTGAGTAATCTTTTACAGAGCGAAAACGATCAAAGTCGAAAAGCATCACTGCCCCCACACTAAAGTTCGTATCATCGTAGCAAATTATTTCTTTCAAGCATTTAAGAAAGTTTTCAAAAGTCATAAGACTAATACTTGAAACGATATTAGTGGTTCTCGTTGTATGTTCGGTTGCAGTTAAGAGATTATTAAACTCCTCCGCCTGACGATGAAAGCGCTTACACAATATGGCCGAAATTGCTAGTTTTATCATCAATGGTTGCAGCCCGTATATTGTAGCCTTGTCTAAAGGTGAAAATTTTGTAATCAACTGTAAGACACCGAAGTTCGGTATTAAAAAAAAGTAAGAAAAACTTCCTTTTGGAGATGTTAGGATTTGATAGTCTTTATGATCTTGATAAACCTCTTCTACGAAGGGTGCATATTCTTTAGGAGGAGTGATCTCACCTTGGTTTACACTCAATGCTTCCCAACTACCTTGCTTCTTTTGCCAATATGTTAAAACATCGACAAGCCCTAATCTCGACTTTATCCGTTTCATAAATAACAACAACATCCTATCCAACTTAGAATGAAGGCCAATACTAAATGCTACATCCGCTTTAAACTCTTCAATTGTCGCTGTTCTATCGCTACTTTCCATATCATGTGACTCCAAACTACATGCTATTAGTCACATAATGTTACTTAGGTTTTTTAATTCACTAAACACAGAAAAATAGGAAATATAGAAGTTAAACCTTTGATTCCTCGGTTTTTAAAATCAAGGCAATTTCAATTTTGAATATTTAACAATAATCTGTGTCACATCAAGTCACACGTAAATAATCTTTTACAAGATAGGCACCGTCTTGAATGCGGCGATTAACTTGCATTGCCTGAAGGAATAATGCATTAATGATTATAAGAAATATTTATGGTGATTTATGGACAGGATAAATTTGAGATTATTGAAGGAACTTTCAGTGGACGCGCGTATGTCGTACTCCGAACTATCAAAGAGAGTTCACTTGTCGGCACCGGCGGTTACAGAGCGTATAAAAAGAATGGAAGAGGAAGGGATTATAACTGGCTATAAACCACAGATTAACTTAGCCAAGTTAGGAATTCCGATTAGAGCGCTAATTGAGTGTGAAGTACACAGAACTAAAGAAAAAGAATTTCGTGCTATTTTACTCACATATGATGAGATTATTAAAATTTACAACATCACTGGTGCCACTACATTCATAGTTGAAGTAGGGACCAAAACACTCGAAGATCTTGACGACGTGCTCGAAAAGATGATTGATTACTGTGACACATGCACAAAACTAGTCATGCGCATGCCATATGACAACGTTTTACCCCAACATATTGAAAACTTCATCAGTCTTGAATAGGAAGTAAATGTACAAGCCATAGGACAAGAGTTATGGCTTGTACGTTAGTGCTTAAATTGATAAGCGCTGACGAAGCACAACAGCTATACAAAGACTAAGCATGAAAAGCGTGATTGTTGTAGGCTCTGGTATCGCTTTAGCCTCTTCAAGTTGATCGCTAGCTGGTATGATGATACTTCGTTGATTGATAGTTTCTAGGCTTTCTTCTGCACTAAAAAGTATATCTAGCACAAGGCTTGAGGATACATTTACGCTAAGTTCACTAAAATCAAAAAATAATGCTCCCTCGTTAAAGCTTATACGGTCAACCGAGAAGTTATCTATGTTAAAAATATTTTTTAGGTCAAAGCCCAATAATGTGCGATTAGTCGTTACACGCACATCACTGGATATTCTCGTGCGGCTTCCGTCTTGATTGGCAACCTCTGACTCAGTAACGATGTTCGAAACTGAACGGTTACTGAAACCTAATATCGTTTTATCGTCGTTGAATAAGTTCAACCCATTTTGCATAGTATCCAATAAGCCTAAACTAAGCACTGAGAATAGTCTCTTGGATTCACCCTCTATGGCTTCGCTAGCAAGAGGGGTAAATACCAACTCCTGAGTCTTTATTATTGTGGATTTTGCATTAAATGATACTGCTGACAATAGAAGTATCGAGGCGACATATAAAGCTTTCATTTATTTTTCCTTGGCTAATCGAAAATTTGCCCTAGAAGGAAACTATCGTGAACCACACACACTAATACCCCCAAGGCTTTTGTTTAAAACGCCAATAAATTATAAAAAATGCTATAAAACCAGTGAATAGTAGAATCCTTTATAAATCTATGCTTACCTTGGATTTCACGTTTATATTGCACTTTGACCTTTAAAACCATATGTAATGATTCCGCTACCTACTTCTTAATTGATCTAAGACCTGCGCAATTGGTGACTTGATATCGTTTATAACTTGTCTGATGGTTTCAAAATGGTCACTGCATGGTCACGAGCAACAAAATCAAATATTGTGACCTAGTCAGCGAACACACAAAAAGATGGAAATGGCGCTCCCGACGCGATTCGAACGCGTGACCTCGGCTTCGGAGTGCAAAAATTAATGGGATATAAGGTAATTATTCACTAATTGGTGGACAATTTTTCGCGATAGTTAGAATAACGCTCTCTTTTATTGAAAAGTGACATCAACGGTTACTAAACGTGTCTATTAGGGCTCATTAAGCGATGGAAGCTCATGCAATAAGAAACAAATCACAATTAGACTAATCCTAAAAAAGGAAGCACGAGGCTTCCTTTTATTTATTCCGTTATCTTACTTCTTTACCAATAAGCTATTTGCAAGCCCCTTCGACACGACAAGCGCACTCACTAGCTACATGACATGCATGATCCTGACAACGCATCGCTGTTTTCAAATCACCAGTTAACAATTGATGTTCCGGGTATTTTCCGAAGTGCTTTTCATAAATCTTAACTGATTGCTCAAAAGCGTCCTGCAAGTTGCTTTGATCCTCTTCTCCATAGATACCAAAGTAAGGGTAGTGATGAAGAAAAAAGCCAAATACGCTTTGACAATCATTCATATAAGAAGCCGTATCTAAGATATGTTCATGCCAAAATTTATCTACAAGTTTGTTTGGTACGAAGGAGATCTTCGGATAAATCAGCTTTAACGAAAGAAATTTTTTATATTCAATTTCAGCTAAGTTGCAAAGCTCCTCACTCCAAGATGCTTCGATGGATTTTGTAAGCTTCCATTTCAATTTATCAAAATTCAGTTGCTTTATTTGCAAAGGAAATGGCTCATACTTGTCGAACTCAATTGCATCCTTTATCGTTTTCAAGGGATGAATGTCTTTGTTTGCCGATGAATTTGGCATATTTTCATTTTGTGATGTATTCATGTTATTTACTCTTTTGTTCGTTTAATTGTTTGCTACGATTACCATGCACTTGGTCATATTGCAGATTTGTGCCGTTAGATTTTTTATTCGAATTTTTCATATTTGAATTATTATCTGAAGGTTTTATTGCTTTTTTGTTTTTAATAGTCATTTCAATTCCTAATTAACTTTTGTTTTGTAAAACAGAATTGTTTCACCTTCGCTTTAGTTTTTGCTCTAGGTGTTTTCTTTGAATTAACATTTCAGGGATGTATTTATTGTTAACCGCACGAATAATTAAGCGATAGCTACCTAATTTGAAACGAAGTAAATTCTTGTTTACTGTCAACTGCTGACCACCTAGCTTTGAATACGGGCAGCCTAATTCCAACTGCTGCTGGATAAGTACAGCTCGTTCAATGTGACATTGTTGAATAGATTTGTTTTGCTTGTTCAGCAGATTGTTTATTTGTTTGTGAATGGCTTTCATTTTCAGCTCCTGTTTGATTTCAGAAACCATGATGAAATTGTGCGGAGCACAAAAAAGCCTTATTTTAAAATTTCTTTTAAATAGTTGAGAGCTTCTTTATTTTCTTGCTCATCAGCGTTTATTTTCCTCAATAATGTATCAATAATTGGTAATCGAATCATTGATAGATCTCTCAGTTCTTCCAAACACTTTTTAGCTTCGTCGAGCTTTTTATTGAGAAATAGCACTTCAGCCTTTTGATACTTATTCATATATTCACGCCATGGAATATTTTTGTCAGCTAAATATAAAATGCTACTGATGCCATACTTATCTTGTTTGCTTAGCTTATTGTTGCGAAAAGGAGATGTTAATTTTTGTGTATAAATATCAAAATTTGCATCCTGTAATTGATTCGAGATTTTTTCAATATCTGATCGTACTATGCCTAGACAAAAAAACTGGAGGTAATGCTCGTCCGCTACGTTATTTAGCAATTGCATGTCTTTTTTTTTCAATTCGTTTTGATGTCTTTTGTGCAAGATTTCCTTAGTTTTTGTCACCCCAATTAAATGCCAAAGACAGAGGATGTTGTAGATTGCATTTTGTTTTCCTGGCAAAACAAAATGTCTTTCATTATGGTCGCTTGATTCACTCCCCTTTATGCTTACCCGAAAAGCTGTATTTAATGGCGGTGTGCATTTTTTTCCTTTTTGGGTTTCACCTTTGGTTAAAATATTATGAAGAGCATCACGAATTTTAGCAGGCAACTTTTTGCAACCTAAAAAAACCTTAGCACAATGTTCGATTGAGTCTGACCGAGTATTCATAAGGTAGTTATCTCCGACACAATAGAGTCTTAAGCTCTCTTTTATTAAGCGAGTCTCCCCTCAAATCAGCTAACAATTGAACAGCCTTTTTGCCTTTGAAGCAACTCGCAAACTGACCCTCTTCTTTGTGATAACGCACGTAAATATAATTTATTGCACCAACACATTGCCCTATTTGTATTGCCTCAAGCTTACTCAAAACAAGAGTACCCAATATGGCTTGTTCATCTTCTATATATTCTCTGCAAGTGTTGCCCCAATCGTAAGCGTTGTTTCCTTTTAATACTTCTAAAGCAAGACATTCACCAAGCTCGATCAGTTCTTTTTTATTAAATAGGACAAAATGTTGTGCATCTAGAGTCTCTAAGTTGTCACAACCTTGGATTCTCAGCTTCCCTGATACAGATGGAGCAAATAGGGTAAGTAAGAGAAAGATAGAAATAGCGAACTTCATCTACACTCTCCCGCAATATTTGAAAGCATTAAAGGCATTAATATTAATAACTAAAATTAAGAGAAGGATAATGAAATGTTCGACAGGCCCCTCATTAAGAACCTCAAGATCTATAACCGGTGTTGTCGATTGAATCGCAATCACAATAATGGCGAACAGAATGACTAAAAATTTAATGTTAGAAATCAAAAAGCGACTCAAAGAGTTCGCAAACATCTCGAGTTTATAACTCTTAGACATTTTCATATCTCGTTTCTTAAACAATTGAAAGCTTTTGAAGCATATAAACCCAAACACCACAATACTACCAACCAAATCTAGCGGAGTTGTGTCACTCACATCGCCAACACCTATTAAATGCTCTTCAAAAAATAGGAAACTAAAAATATACAAGAATGAGAGCGGTAGCGAATAAATGATAGTAAATAGCAGTATCAACTGTCTAAAATATGAGCGACTTTCATTACGAAAGGTGAAGAGAAAGAGAAACAAGAGTAAATAGGGTATGTGCGATGGATTATTGGTATGTTCGATACAAACTTCTAGAGGTTCATTATCATGCTTACTAGCCGAGTCAACTTAGGAGATGCCAGGGATACCATACTCTAGTAAAAATTGGAGTAATATTCGTAAACTATATCCAATGTTCGAGGGCGTATGTGAAAGTAGAGTTTTTATCAATAAATATATATCACAATACTGTTCGCCAATGTAGCCTGAAGAAAAGAATAGTGAATCAAACCTTATCATTAATAGCTGTGTAGAAGATTATGGATAACCAACAATACTACGATAAAAAATTTGAAAGCACCCTTACTATCAATGGTTCAACACACAACGCAGCCCTAGAAGTCATAGAGACTTACCTTGATAATAAACCCTCGGGCTCTAAAAGGAAAAAGGTCTCAACGGTAGAGAGGCATCAAGCATTTTGGCATAGCGAGTTTTGGCAAACTATCCCATTTTCTGTCTTCAAATCCGAGTCTTTTGTCTTAGCACTAACAAGGTACTTCAGCCAAAGTGTCGTTAGCAATTTTACATTGTTGGAGCAAATTGCCTGTCAATCACCTTTATCGATAAAAGATGCCGTTCGGTATTCAGAACTGGCCTTAAAACCAAACCTTAATAAATGGCAAGAAGTTAAGCAACTTGCTAAACGCAAGCCTAATGAATTTGGTGAATTTACCGCTATCATCAAACTATTGCACAAAGAGCATGAAATATTAACAATTGAGTTAGAACGTGCTCAAAGTAAGCTTAGTCACTTGAACACTATAGACTGTTTAATTTACATTAGCCTCTTTGCTGTTGAAAAGCAGCTAATACAGCATGTCGATGCTGTCAACAACTTAGTTGACGACAGACAAATAAGTGAGTTTTGGAGTGCTTTTAAAGACATACTCGCTTGGAATTTACAGAATACTAACATTGAGAATCTTAGCATAACAGAGAGGTGCATACTTGAAAGTATCAAGGAGCATTTAAGCCCCTTTCTATTCCCTGTCGCTAAAGAAAAAGTCGATAATAAAACCTACCAAGACTTGTCAGACCTGATAGCAAAGCAAATTGCCATCAATAGTTTTATTTCACAATCTGCCCATGCATTTTGCTTCGACGATAGCATCGCATTCGCAATTACAAGCGGGCGTGCCGTAATAGAGGAGGCAGATAAACAACTTAGACTAGATTGGACAAGAGATAGCCTTAAGTTGAAGCTATTTGATGGTTATTGGTTAAACCGAGGTATAAATGAAGCTATCGCTTCTGGGATAGCTGAACAACAAATTGGCTCACTAGAAAACCATGACGCAAACCAAATGGCGGTTATCAACACTCTATCTAACCAGTTGCGATTAATTGAAGTATACGGCTTAAACGACTATTTAACCGCCGATTCAGGGTTACGCGTAAATTTATATGAAGCTCTGCTGTCGTTAAACATGATGACTGCCTTTTTTAACAAAGCCTTTATAGAGCCCTATCAAAAACATGTGTTGATTGAAAGGAATTGCTTAACAGCTATTAGTCGTTTGGCGTTTGAAGGGCTTATGCAGGGAGAGAATCGCTTCCCAATAACATGGTCTTCCAAAAAAGATAAAATTAACAAATTTAAAAGCTGGACTGTAAATCAGAATTTCCCTGGTGGGAATTCAAGAGCAGCTGAAGCTATAATCGATTTTTGGTCTTTTGATCTGAAAGCAACAGCAAAGAAACTGCAAAGCAAAGAATCATCTATGATGTTGATGCCAGAGCTGTATGAGCGTCCAATATTCACACTAGGTAATCAACTTATTCAGTTTCCTTGGATGATAGCATTACAGAACAACTCTACAGCCGCCATTAATAACCTTAGGCGAATTGGTGCTCGACGAAGTGAGACTCGTGCCGAGACGGCGGCTATTGAAGCGAGGTTAGCTGAAACTTTAAAAGCTCGTGGATTCAACGTATTACTCAATTTTCAACCTGCCAAAACACATAAAGGCGATCCTGGTGAAATAGACATCATCTGTGCTTTGGACGACCAAGTTATTGTCCTTGAAGTCAAGTCTACGTTTTTACGGAGCACTAAAAGAGATGCGTGGTTTCATAAAACAAGAACTTTGAGGAAGGCCGGAAAGCAAGTTTCACGAAAAGTGAACGCCGTTAAGCAAACACTTTTGTGCGATAACACCTTCAGGTCAACTCTAGGACTTCATAGCGATAATTGTGCTCCTAAAGTCACCGGATGGATTATTGATACTTCGATAGAGAATGACCACCAACGCTTCTCTGGTTATTTAAAAGTATCATTGGAAGAAGTTTTAATAGCGCTGAGGGACGATAGCTATCTACTATCTGATATAGCTAATATTAATCCTGAAGCAACTTTGTATCCTGATGGTTTTTCAATCCATAGTTTCTTAAACATTATCGAATACGAGCAAGTTTGGAAAACTTGTTAGTCATCATTAAATATTGGCTGAAATACTTAAAGTACTTAATACTTTTGGATAGATAGCCTCAATTTTACTTTTTACCTCGTCTAGGTTTGTATCTAAAGGTAATTCAAGTATAACCTTTCGTTCACCTGCGTATCCTAAATCAGGTACTTCTAACGCACTTAAAAGGTTATTAAGCTCCGCCTCGTTATCTTCTCTATGAAATATCGTACCTTGCCAGCCCTCTGGATTAATTTTAAGATCAATGGCGATGCAACCAGCAGGGTAATTGAAGTCAAAAACTAATGTTGATTTTGAATAAATCCATACCTCCACAAGCGATGTTTCAACAGTAATATCTAAATTGGCCTTTAGCCAATTAACTTTTTCGTTTAATGTTTTGTTATATTCAGCGTACTCTTCGTTTAATTTTTCAATCGCATGAAAGTGCTCTTTGAAAAATTGAGCTTGCGGTTTGTTTTCCAAATTACCCCCTTGAAGGTCTTCAATCGTCTGCATAAAGTCATTTAAATAGATCAGATACTTGCTGTTGGCGTTAACTGCATAATGTCCCAACAATGTTTTTAATTTATCAAAGAACAAGTTGTAAGTAATTGATGCAAAACCCGCTTCAGGCTCTTCTTTGTGAATGCCTAAAACAACATAAATAGGCTCTAAATTTGCTTTAGTTGCTTGCCTATCAACTTCCTTTCTGTAGATCTCTAAATCATTATCAAGTTCATGCCAAATTTTATTCTCAATCCCAATTACATATTCTTCTGAAGTCAAAACCAAATCTAAGCGCTTGCCGCGACAATTAACTTCGCGTTCTACACTAACCTGATGAGCTTCCCTCGCTTCTTTAATCTGAGAGGGGACACATTTTAGTAAAGCTTGGTAAAACAGGTCCTTTAATCCATGCTCATTAGTTGGATCAAAGAAAAAACCGAGTATATTACTGCAAACATTTTCATAGTGAGGATATCCACTAAGTTGCATAAATGTCCGGCTATTGGTGACTGTAGGCAGACCCTCAAACTTTGAAAGAAGTTTAATCCAAGCTTCGAAGCTTTCACTTTCAGTTCTCATCCCTTTTACTTACCTTTTTAAATAGTGATCTGCTCGCTTGAGTATTGCAGTTTTACCCAGAATGTAAACATATCAGTAAACCTACTATTGTCCGAAACATTAACCTTTAGCTTTTCAAGCTAATTTTCCTGTTTGCAAGCACCGTCACACATAGCGCTTACCCTTTTCTATCAAAAGCAACTTTTGTCAAAAAGCTATTGAATAATTTGTCCACGACATTCAACGATGAATTCAAACGGTGATCACCATCAATTAAATGTAGTCCGCATTTAGCGAGACTAGCAAACCTGATTGAGTTAGCGACCGGAATAATATCATCCGACCAACCATGCACAATTTCGACGTTAGACAAATCAGGTTTGTATTGTTGATGTAAATATCCATCAATATAAAGTGCAGGAGCCAATAAAAAAACACCTGCTGGCGAGAACCTTTCTGCGGACACCAAAGATACGTAGCCACCCATACTAGACCCAACCAGAACAAACGGCTCCGTCTCATTCGACAAATAGTCACAAAGCTTGTCCACCCGTTTATCAGGATTGATAACCCCAGTATAATCGATACTATCTACTGAAATACCTAATTTCTCGGCGGTACTGCCGAGCCTCTTTATCTTGCTACCCCAAGGTCCACTCTCTTTACCATGTGAGAAAATTACTTTCATTGATTTAGTCTCGTCATTATTGGGTCAATATTATTAATCATCTATCGTGCTCCTTAGCAAACCTTTTGCATCACCAGGTTGAGTCACTTGAATTACAGTCTTCAACTAGGTGACCTGTCCGTTCTAACCCTTAGCAAGATTGAATCCTGTTCTCTTAAAACTCCCGCCCGAACCAGATACTGATGTACTGTTTTTTGGAAATTTTTACTTTTACAATTACTGGCGGGTTGAATCACTTCGCTAATATCAAGATGGCAACCCAACCAATCTATGACGATCAGTTTATTAATATGTTTATAAAAATTAACATAGTATCGACGGCGTATCGGTTTAGTATGTTTTGCGTTGGGTCGTGTTTTGCTCAGATTTCTATTTCTTGCCACCGAGCGGTCAATTTTATGCAGAGACTCCAAGCCCAAATTAAGAATGACCGCAACGCAAGCAGTATCAAATAATTTTTCAGCCATACTACCAGAAGAAAAATCACTTTTGGTATCACAAAGTGCGGCGAATAAACTGGGTTGATTGTTAAAAGTTACTTCAAAAGGATCAAAGGTAATAAGTTGGCTTAATGCAAGCTGATATAAACTAAAGTGATACATCTTTTTGATGCGCTCCTATTTTAAATAGTATCAAACACCCAATTAGTGTCCTCCCTAGCTAGACATAAAAAGTCCTACCACTTGATAGCATGATGTCGATAACAAGAGGAAATGAATGATGAAAATTACTTTTATTAAACCTGCGGCTGGTCCTGCTATTGGCATTAAACATCAATATCCAGATGGTCGTGTTGAGGTGCGAACTACAGCTGGAAAGCTATTAGGTTGGTACGACCCTGCAAGTGATAGAACAATTAAGCCATCATATGGATTTGTTGGTGAAGGCGATCAAACCATGGGGTTACTTTACGACGCATTATAAGAATTCGGCGCTAACTTTATGCGAGGGTTAGCGCTTTAATAATAAGGGTGAGATATGAATTTAACCAAAGTAAAACAGATATTTCTCGACGCCATTGATGCTGACATGTTCGACGATGCTGACTTTTATGAATATATGCAACAATGTTTCTATCACATTGACTCTAAGAAAAATGAAATGAGTGATACTCAATTAACCATACTATTAACAGTCGCTGCGAGTATTGCCAAAACACTGGGATCGATTGGGAAGGGAGAACATGATGAATCAATTACTGAAGAAGATAAAAAAGCAGCTCACGAGAAAGAGCAAATCATCATAGAGTATATGGATTACCTAACCAAACATAGCTGTGCTAGTTTAAATAATGCCGATATTGGGGAGCCAGTTGCACAATGAGTAGAATTAGATATGACGTTTTTAAGGTACCTCTGAAAAAGGCAATACCCAGTAGAAAAGCGGCTGCGCTGACGGAAGTAGAGTTGATCAATAGTCAGCCCGTTATGAATGCAATAGATGAGTTCTATCCAGAATTGCGGAATAAAACGTCTACTGAGCAAATGCATCCTAATACAAATATCGAGAATGATATTGATCGCGACAAGTACCAATCTTTTAAGCGCAACATCCACAGAAAACTAATAGCAATGGTCTCTGAAAGTAAAATAGGAGGAGAAGAGCGGCTAATAAAATCTGTAAAGAATAAGAGAAATATATATTATTGGGCAAGTGAAGAAGCAAAAAACGAGGCAATTGGCTTAGAAAAAATATCTGACAAAAGATTCGAAGCACGTATGCTTATATTTAGGTTTATAGATGCTTATTTTCATAGCTTTATACCACCCGATGTTTTGGCTTGTTTAAAAGAAGATTTACAAGAAGCTCAATTTGATTATCACACTTGGGAAGACAAACTAAGGTTTTTACCCCAAGGGCTCAATACAACAATTAAACATCTTGAACATAGCTTAAATAACACTAGCCAACAAAGTGACCAAAACATTGACGACAACCTTTTACGTGTATTCAATGCTTTGGATAAAAATGTTGTCTTCAGTGCTACCTATAACTCACTGCATAAAAATATATTTGGTACAGAAGTAGAACTGTCACCGCAGCGCATAGAGTACCTAAATCAGAAAGTGCTACTGTTAGCTTATGTGCATGCAAATAAGAAATATAAACGCTTTGAAATTAGTCGATTAAAGGACGTAAAGCACCTTCCCAAGAAAAATTTTAAAAAAATTGACTGGAACGAATACGAACAAAACTATGATTTTGACTTTAGAACTCACGATTGGGTAGTCAATTCTCTCAAAGCATCTGGATTTGGTCACGACACTTCGGTAAGTTCACATGGTACCGGTATGTCTAGGATAAAGGGGCAGATTGCATTACCAAATCACTTTAATCATGACGGTCCTGACATCTTTGATTGTGTAAATTTTTTGTCGCATTATGGAGATGCGCTCGAAGTATTAAAGCCTGATTTCTTGCGAGATGAAATGAAAAGGAGAGCAACTAACGCTGCGCAACTTTATAGCACAAGAGAGTTGACCGACAGAAAGGCAATGATTATTCAGAGTTCCGCAGCAGAGCAAGCAAACGATATAGAAACGCTCACAGTCACTAAAAAACGGTATGAAGATAATAATGATTAATGCACTAACCTTGTATAGATAGCGTAAGTTTATCGTGTTTGGCAATAGTGCTCTCAATTATTGACATCTTGTAAAAGCCTTCAATAGCGCACGAAAGTTCAGTGCTCGGGTCGTCATATTCAGAGTAGTTATTTGTAAGCATATCGTATTGTATTTTACCCACTGATTCAGACTGTAAGCGGGTAAATTTAACATAGCTTACTCCTGCTGATTTATCAGAGACCTTATCTGGCTCGTTTTTATTCTGGTATCGAAAATGGCTTTTGCTTTTCACAGTAAACCCTATCGTTATATTTCGTTAGAAACTTTGCAAATTCGCGACCAACAGTTTCATAACATTGCGCTGGCACGCCTCTAAAGGTCAGAGTCTCAATCGACATGAACTCCTTATCACAAATAATAGCGGTGAGCTTTATCGTTTGTGCATTTTGAAAATTAGGTGCATGAGGCAGGTCTACGTTTATGTGCGAAAGATATACGAGGTAATCTTCAGAATATGAGTGCAATACACCAAGCAATGCAAATACATGCGCTGGGTTGGTTTGTAAATGAGGACTGACCCCATAGAAGTGATAGTCAATGTCTAGGTTTTTCATTATATCGCTCATACTTTATTGATATACAAACGATACAGGCTTGTGAGATAAAGAATGTCTTGATACTGAATATGTATATCAATGACCAAAGTAATAATGACGCTTTGCGACAAATGACAAACTATAGACTTGGATTGGACAAGTCTGAATAAATAGGGCTTCCTATTTGGCTAAGATTGGCGACCAAACCAAACAATGTTATACGTTAAAGTCTTTTTACTCCGTCAGCTAGATACACGTTTCTTCTACGAAGAAGGTATGTGTTTAATTGAGGCCCTAAACACCAAGACAATAATTGTCTTACAGTGCAATATCATTCTTACTTCATCTGAACAACATATAAATTGTTCGGTTCCCCTTGCTGTTGGTTACTTTAGAGGCGTAACAAATGACAAAGCCGCGCTACTTAACTAAATCCCGGTTTAAAATGGCGACTGAGTGCCCTACAAAACTTTTTTACACCGGTAAGAAAGAATATCCCAATACTATGCTCGACGATCCATTCTTAGCAGCGCTTGCTGATGGCGGCCACCAAGTGGGCGAGCTAGCAAAGCAGTATTACCCTGGCGGTATCGACATTACAACACTTGATTATGATGAAGCTGAAAAGCAAACTGTCGAGCTGCTCCAAAGAGATGAAGTGATCATTTTTGAGCCCGCAATTCGCTTCAAAAACTTATTCATCCGGGTTGATGTATTAATTAAAAAAGGCAATCAGTTCGAATTAATTGAGGTAAAGGCTAAGTCTTACTCTGCAACAAAAGATAAAGATTTTTTTAATACACAAGGAAAGATTGATTCAAAGTGGAAACCCTACATTTTTGATGTCGCCTTTCAAAAGCATGTATTACAAAGCGCGTTTCCTAAATCAACAATTAATAGCTATTTATTGCTGATAGATAAAACCGCCAAGTGCGCGACAGACGGGCTAAATCAAAAATTTGTGCTCGCAAAGGACGAAATCAACCGCAAAGGTATCGCTGTATCCGCGTCATTAAGCGACGATGACTTGATTGAAAAATTGCTTACCAAAGTGAATGTGAATAAAGCAATACAGTATGCATATGATAATGAGCTAACCAACGGAATGCCCGAGCACACGTTCCTAGACAATATTGTTTCGTTAGCTAAATACTATGAGGCCGATGAGAAGATTGCGCCTGTAGTAGGAAAAAAGTGCAAGACCTGCGAATTTAGATGTAGTTCAGAGGATGAGGATAGAGGAAAAATAAGCGGTGTTAAATCGTGCTGGAAACAACAATTACACTGGAAAGACGAAGATTTTGAGGATAAAACCGTACTCGATATCTGGAATTTCAGAAAAACGGATGAATGCATTGAGAATGGCATAATTAAACTTGAAGACTTCACTCCAGATCACATTGGTGTAGTCGAAAATAAAAGCCCTGAGCTTACCCCTAAAGAACGCCAATGGTTACAAATAGAAAAGTATCAACAGCGAGACAACAGCGCCTACTTTGATAGCGATAGTATGCGAATCGAAATGGCAAGCTGGACATTCCCGCTTCATTTCATCGATTTTGAAACTAGTGCCGTTGCTATCCCATTTTATAAAGAAATGACGCCTTACGAAGGGATTGCGTTTCAGTTCTCACATCATATAGTCCATGCAGATGGAAAGGTTGAACACGCCGATGAGTTTTTGCATACCGAAAGAGGCGTATTCCCTAACTTCGAGTTCGTCCGAGCATTAAAACGGGCACTAGAAAAAGACTCCGGTAGCATCTTCATGTATTCCTCACATGAAAACACCTACTTAAACATGATTTGCAAGCAACTGAATCAATCATCGGAAACTGACAAAGAAGAACTATGTCAATTCATTAAAACGATTACACGCTCAACAGGTAATAGTGAAGAAAACTGGCGTGGCGACCGATGTATGATAGATATGCTTGATTTAGTTAAGAAATATTACTATGACCCAGCCACTAATGGTTCGAATTCAATCAAGGCTGTATTACCTGCAATATTGAATAGCTCAAAATACTTGCAGGATAAATACAGATCGGAAATCTACGGCAGTGTCGATGGTATTAAAAGTGCCAATTTCAAAAATAAAGCTTGGATTGAGTTTGATGAACTTGGCAAGGTTAAGGATCCATATAAGCATTTGCCAAAGATGTTTGGAGACATTTCTGACCATGATGTCGAGTTATTATCAGAGGAAGACGAATTAAACAATGGTGGCTTAGCATTGACCGCTTATGCCAAATTACAATTTACCCATATAAGTGACTACGAACGAAATGAATTAAGAGCTGCACTATTAAAATACTGTGAGCTTGATACGTTCTCGATGGTTGTGGTTTATGAGGGGTGGAAGGAGCTAATGTAAGTAAATTGTTGCATTAAAAGTAAATCAAATAATTTCATTAGGAGAGAAATTTTGGACCAGATTGAACAGCATGTTGCTAACTATATTTATGAAAAATGTAAGTCTTACAGAACAATTGAAGCGTGGTTAGATACATTTTACCTCTGGCCCAAGCAAGCTCAAAGCAGGCTAAATCTATATGCTGCATTTAACACACAGCAATGGGCACAAACCAGAATCGAGGAAACTGATGATAACTGCTATCAAAAAACAAAGGTAATCAAAAAAAGTGTTTCTGAAGCCTTTAAAAAAACTAATGATTTTCAAAAAAAATTAGAATTGACTGAATTTTTTATTGAAGAGTGGGGCGGCGTAGGAAGAAAAGTTAAAAAAGAATTGAAGAAGAAAAACAGTCATCTTTATTACAACAAGTTAGTCAAATCAAGGTTAGATATGCAGGGCAAAGATGATACTGTTTATTTCAGTCAAAATGATGATGGTACAGTTGTAAAAGCTAATCGTTACAAATTAGTCAGCTCAAATTCAAATGAGTATGGTGCTGTTAGCAGTTGGTCAAAGTTCCTAGCGATTGCTTATCCAGAATGGGCACACATATATGATGCAAGGGTTGCTTACTCTCTAAACGCTATCATTTATTTAGACAAGTTAACACATACCAAGCTATGGCCGATGCCGCATGGAGTTAACTCTAGAATTGGCTTAATTGATATTGAAACTTTAATAGTGAGCTCACAAGCCAATGAGCGTAAAGTACGCTCAATTTGCAAGGAACTGGAGGGCACCAGTAAATTTGTTGCAAAGTTCAGAGAGCAGTTGTACTTACCAAAAGACCAAACATATCTTATGTATTTATCACTATTAGAAAAGGTAAGTCATATTTTAAATTCAAATCAATATGACCTTAAGGCGACTCCATCCGAAATTGAATCGTTCCTTTTCATGGTTGCCGATTCACATCTATTCGACGACGTTTTATTCGCTGCAACTTAATTAGATGACTCAAATCGTATGCAACGAGTTCCCTTAAAGCTGCAATTTGATTTACAACGTTCAATATCAACTATTTCGTTTATGATAAGAAGCTGTGATTTTGTATCATATTTAGAGTGCCTCTTTATCGAGGCACTGCGTATTTCTCGCTTACATTGCCATTGTTACTCTTTGGTGTAGCATGGCACCTGTGTAGCACTTTATCAAATTTCAGAGTACCCCAATATACAAAATTTTCAATAACCAAGTGGGCGAATATACTAAATATCTTAGATAAGAACTTTATCGTTTGCGCATTGGCGAACTCTTAGAGCATGGTCTTAGACCAGTTTTGCAAACTCTGAGGTTGTTAAACAAGTATAGTTAATTCATAATCTTCAAAGATCAGAAACGCACTGCAAATACCTTGAGTGTGAAGTTGGTGACATACTTGAAAACAAAACCGATCAATTCACAAGAACTGCTTTTTACCACCAGAGAAATGAAAGCTATGTTAGGTGTTTCAGATTGCCAACTGATGCATTTGAGAACAACCAATAAGTTAGTTTTTACTAAGAAAGGGAATTCATTTTTATATGAACTTCCACAACATACTAGCCTTTTAAGTCATCCCTTAGGCCAACAATTGATAAATTGGTTTCGTAATAAGCATGATATCGATATTGATAATAATCCACAAAACCAAGAGAGCATCACAGCACTCGAGTTGATGATTAGTGATATTCTGATCCCACTTGAAACGGCCTTCGGGTCATTCAACATTACTAATGGTTTTGTATCTTCAAAGCTCAAACTCTTCATTGGTAAATATTCACCTGCAGGAACCGCGCCTCAACTCGACCAACACAGCGCCAGTGAAGCAAATAAAGCAGGTAAACTTATTTGTGAAAGAGGAGGGTCTGCTTGCGATATTATTTTTGATAAGGTTCCCTCATCAGAGGTCGTTCGTTATATAGTCAAACGATTAAACTATGATCGTATCTATTTTTATGGCGACCAGCGTCCTATACATGTCAGTGTTTCAAAAGAACCAATACAACACCTCCAGGTTATGAAAGAAAGCAATAACGGCAGACGTTTTCCAGCTCAAAGAGCATTTAAAAATGAGGCAATTTTACTGGCGGAGTCTCTATAAATGGATGCTCAATTATTTAAGAGCCTTGTTGCAGAAATAACCATTGGAAAGAAGCTACCTGATGCTATCTACGTTCACGAATCTGCGTTTTGCGATATACCATCAAAATTAGAAAGCTTAATCAATGCAGTTGGTGTAGCGCTTAAGGTCAATCGTGAATCTTGGAACATGATTAAGCTATCAAAAACAAAGTTCTCTTTGAGCTTGCTTAGCTATCCGACTTTTTTAGAAGAATCCTACCCCCCATTAAAACAAAGCGTGACAGTCGATTTATCGAAACTCAGCCATAAAATCACTGATTACAGCAATTATGACAACCCGCCCATATTACACCGCAAAGAGTATTTAGTTCTGCCATCACACCCTCAATATGAAGAATTTTGCATGATCACTCAAGAAGGCGAAGCGGCTGGCCTTTATGAAAATTCAAGGCATATTGGCTTTAAAGCTTCTTGGGAAGGAATTATTCAAAAGCATGGTTACGATCTAGTTGATGGGCGCTTGTTTAGGAATTCAGCATTTGATGAAAACCATGATGATAAGGTTTCAATCGCTAGAGAAAAAACAGCGATAGTGCGATATGAACTGTCGTCTCCGATGAAAATATTGGCAAAGAATGGTTTTTTGGAAGGCCAATATTCAATCTTCGATTACGGTTGCGGAAGAGGTGATGATTTAAGGGAGCTAGAAGCTCATGGCTTAGACGCGCTTGGTTGGGATCCAAATTTTTTACCCGATGCTGATATTGTAAATGCAGACTTGGTAAATATAGGCTTTGTTATCAACGTTATTGAAGAACGTAATGAACGAGCAGAAGCTATTCAAGGCGCTTGGAATATAACAGACAAACTTCTGGTAGTGTCTGCAATGTTGGCGAACGAAAAGTACTTAGAAAAGTTTACGCCTTATAAAGACGGGATAATAACCAGCAGAAACACATTTCAAAAGTATTACACGCAAAGCGAACTTAAGATGTTCATCGAGCTCAGTATAGATGAACAAGCAATTGCAGTTGCTCCAGGCATTTACTTTATTTTTAAAGACAAAGATCTTGAGCAAGAATTTCTTCAAAACAGGCACCGGCGCCAGCATAGCTGGGAAAACAAAACCGAGCCTAAAGTATCAAACAAAGATAAGGAACAACTTCTTGTTACTAAAAATGAAGCGCTGTTCGTCAACTTTTGGAAATGCTGCCTCCTGCTTGGACGATGTCCAGCTGTGGATGAGTTCGAGGATTCAACGAGTTTAGTAGATCTTACCGGCAGTATAAGAAAGGCATTTAGAATTGCAAAAACTTACTTCGGAACGACAGACTTAGTAACAAGCAAGCAAATGCGTACCGAAGACTTACTCGTGTATTTCGCAGTAGGACTATTTGGTAAAAGAAAAGCATACAAGCATCAAACAGAGCAAACAAAAAGGGACATCAAAGAGTTCTTTGATACCAACAAGAACCTACAACTTACTGCTACTGAATTACTATTTAAAATAGCAGATACAGAACTTATTGAAGCAGAGTGCATTGCTGCAAATGAGTATTTACCCGCGAGTGTAATTGATACAGAGTTTGGCCAACCGCATGCACTAACGCTACACAAACAATATATTAACCTGTTATCCCCGTTATTGAGGGTTTATGTGTGCTCAGCCTTGCAGTTATATGGAGAGCTCGATGATATTCAATTGATCAAAATTCACGTACGTTCTGGAAAACTTACTTTGCTTGGTTATGAGGATTTTGAGGCTGCTGAGCAGCCTAGATTAAAGGAGCGCGTTAAAATTAAGATGGCGGAACAGGATGTTGACTTTTTTGACTACATTAACGAAAGTGATGTCACCCGTTTGAAAGATAAGGGAAGCTATATTGTCAAACATGAGTAACAAAAGCTTCAACTATACTTTCAAATTCTACGAAGAAAATGCAAAAGCATACTTCAAGTCTAGTATTGATGTTGACCTGACTCACCTTTATCCATCATTGCTAAACTTACTACCAATTGCTGCCAAAATTCTGGATGCTGGTTGTGGATCTGGTCGTGACACAAAGTATTTTAAGGACAATGGTTACATGGTGACTGCATTTGATGCGTCCGCAGCTCTAGCGCATCTCGCATCAGAGTATTCAGGTCTCGATGTACAACAAAATACATTTGAGTCTATAAAATACACTAATGAATTCGATGCAGTATGGGCGTGTGCATCTCTTTTGCACTTGAGTCAATCAGATTTAAGTATTGCTCTCGCAAGTCTAGCCAAAGCTTGTAAAGATGAAGGTTTAATTTTTGCGTCATTTAAGACAACAGAAAGTGCATCAAATGACGGCCGTAGTTTCTACTATTATGAGATGGTGGACATCGAACCCATTATTAATAGTTTGCCCTCAATATCGGTGCTTCGATATTGGTATACAGGTGACGCGCTACACCGAGCAGATACCAATTGGTTAAATTTACTTCTGAAGGTTTCAAGGTGATAGATTTTACTGCCGACTTTATTGCTCTTTTGAGAAACACTACCAACTCATATAAGTACCTGTTTTTAAAATCAGTTTTGGCACGTACCCAACAAAATCAAGAACGGATATCTGTCAATGACATAGTTGCAGATCAACTCGTTTATGCATGGTATCCAAATCAATATTTCAAACTGTCGTTTGGCTTGCAAGATAAAATTAGTCAAGTTTTTAAAGAGCAAAATTTTAACTATAGCTCAAATATTCCGATTACTTCGAATGACTTTGAACACCAGTTGCGTGCGGAAATACTAACTCATGTTGATACAGTAGCTTTATCTCGCTTATCGGTATACGTGCAGTTTCGTCTAATCTCACCATTCTTTGATCAAGAGCTACGAGGGAAACCAGATCATGTAAAAAATAATATGATTGCTGAGCTCTCTAATCAAACATATGACATTAGAAAGCCACTGTATAGAATTGAGACTGATAAACAGTTTATACAAGTACACCCTGAGTGGGGCAAATTCATTAGACGTCATTATCATTTACTCGCCGCATATCTAGAATCGGAATGGGTGAAGTATCTACAAAAACATAATCCCAATATTCCTGGAGTAATTTCTAAAACGGCTCCACCAATAAACAGGTCAAGTCTTAAGAGTCAAACTTCATATTGGACTGACTATTTAATTGAGCATCCTAGAACACTATGTATTTATTCGGGAGATTCGCTCGATAATGCGAGTATCTCCATAGATCATTTCTTGCCATGGTCATTCGTTTGTCATGACAGGATTTGGAACCTAGTACCAACAACAAAATCCATAAACAGTAGCAAAGGGAATGCGCTGCCCAGTATGGATAAATATTTAGATAAATTCATCGAAACACAATTTAGCGCTTTGTCCTACCATAATAAAAAATGCAAAGATTGGGACAAAATATCGTTTGAAGTGATGCATGACCTTGGTTTGTCGGACACCAAACAGTTATTAAATGACGTGGCGTTCGAAAAACACATTTCACAAGTTTTAGTAGGTTAACACGCTTTGGCGGAGAGACTTGGTTTCCAGAAAAATTGGTTTATCTGACAAAATAGACATTCAGGACAGTTTAAATAAATATCGAAATCACTATAATATTACGTCAAAACTATTATTACGTTAAAATTTAACAATCACACATTGACTATTACGTAAAACAGTTGGATAATTAACGTAAAAAGGAAGTGGAGTTCTTCTATGGATAATTTTGACAACGATTTTTGCTATTCATTCCCGGCAGTAAGAGGCAGCCAAGCTGGTCGGCCTTTCTATATTGCAACATGCCCTTTAAGAATTATACCTAAAATATTCATTTATGATGAAGAAGAAGTGCCACCTGAGCTCAGAGCGCAGCGGACTTTAAATAAGTCCAGGATTCCTGAAATGAGTAGATACTTGGTCGATAATCCAAGTGACTATATCTTCTCTGCCTTAACAGCTTCTGTGGGTTCAGACGTTCAATTTGTAGAAACCAATGGTGCGCCTAATATTGGAACACTGAAAGTTTCAATGAACTCCGAAATCTTGATTAATGACGGTCAACACCGACGAGCAGCCATCGAAGAAGCAATCAAGATAAAACCTGAATTAGCACAAGATAATATTGCAATAGTATTTTATATCGATGAAGGTCTTCAAAGGTCGCAGCAAATGTTTGCAGATCTAAATCAAAACACTATTAGACCATCTGCATCTTTATCTACTTTATATAACGATAGAGATCCCAGCTCTCGGGTAGCGAAGTATCTAGCACGAAATGCAAAACCTTTCATCGGTTATACTGAAATGGAACGAAGCAGCATACCGGTCAAAAGCAATAAAATATTCGCCCTTAGCTCTATCAAACACGCCACTAGAGCATTGTTAAGAAAAGGGCCAAAAGATGATATTAACGACGAAGAAAGAGACATCGCGCTAAATTTTTGGGACGAGCTATACCTTCAAATACCTGAATGGAAACTTATTCACGAGAAATCATTGGCCGTAGTTGAATATAGACAAGAGTACTTAACCGGTCATGGCATTGGTTTGCAAGCTTTAGCTAATGTCGGCAAAGAGTTATTAGATATTGCTGTAGACGCAAGATCAGAATATATATCAAAACTAGGTCGTATAGATTGGCGAAAGTCTAATCCAGAATGGTCTAAACGCGCGATGCAGCATGGCCGCTTATCTAAGGCAAGCTCTAACATATTCCTTACTACCCTAGAAATAAAACGCCAGATAGGTCTCACTTTGGACAATGATGACGTACAGAAAGAAAAAGAGCTGCTAACAGAATGAAATTAAATTATCAGCACGACTTAGAAGAAGAGTACATCGATTTTGTAGAAAATGAGATGTTCTCGGGCCGCTTTTTGAGCGAGTACATCGCAGACACACAACGAGTTTACATGAGTGACAATCGCCCTTGGGTTATAGGGTATAGTGGTGGTAAAGACTCCTCTGCGGTTATGGTATTAGTTTATCTAGCCTTGCTTGGATTAAAGCCCGAACAACGCCATAAGCCTGTTTTTGTTGTAGCTTCAGACACACTTGTTGAAACACCAATAGTGGTCAACCATGTAAACAACTCACTAGAAGCAATTGAGAAAGGGGCAAAGCGAGATAATCTGCCTATTACCAGCTACAAAGTAGTCCCTAAAACCAATGAGACATTTTGGGCAAACTTACTTGGTAAAGGTTATCCCGCCCCTACAAGAAGTTTCCGCTGGTGTACTGAGAGAATGAAGATAGATCCTGTTAGTACATTCATCACCGATAAAGTAAGCCAGTACGACGAAGTCATAGTCGTTTTAGGTTCGCGCTCACAAGAAAGCGCATCACGCGCCCAAGTAATTGCTAAACATAAAATAGACGGCTCTGCTCTTGCTAAACATACTACACTTTCAAACGCATTCATTTACACACCAATTGATACATGGCATGTAGACGACGTCTGGAAAATATTGCGTTTGTGCCACCTCAAAAGCGAAGAAACAGCATATGGCATTAAAAACAAATGGTCTGATAAATACGACCTTGAATGGGAGAACCCATGGGGCGGAAAAAATCTAGTTTTATGGAATCTATACAAAGAATCTTCTGGTCAAGGTGAGTGCCCGATGGTCATTGACGAGACCACACCGTCATGCGGGAACTCTCGATTTGGATGCTGGACCTGCACCGTTGTAACCAAAGATAGGGCTATGGAAAGTCTTATCGACAACGGCGAAACATGGATGAAACCGTTATTAGATTTGCGCAATAAACTGGCGGCAACAACCGTTATAGAAGATAAGGGGTTATATAGAAGTCACATACGCCGCGATGGCAGAATGGCGTTTAAGACACTGACTATAGATGGCAAGAAAGAGATGACCGAAGGTTATACCTACGGCCCTTATCTCTTGAGTTTTAGGCAACAATTTCTTCGTGAGTTATTGGAGACCCAAAAACAATTAGCTACTATAAATAAAGAGTATGAATTAATTACTGTTCCAGAGTTACACGCTGTCCGCCATGAATGGTTAAACGACCCGAATGAACCAGATTGGGAGGATACGCTCCCAAAGATATTCTTCGATGTTTTTGGATTTCATTTGGATTGGAGCGTAGACGATACAAACCAATTCAGCCATGAAGAAGCAAAACTTATCAATGAAATATCACCGCGCCATGGTGTTACTCCTCAAATGGTCAAAAAGCTAATTGACTTAGAAACATCAATGAGCGGCTTGTCACGACGCACTGGCATCTTTAAAAAGATTGGTAAAATTATTCAACAAGATTGGGAGTCGCCTGACGAAATTATAGAAAAACATTTAGAGAGTAGACAAAACCAAATGAGGCAGTCAAAAGAAGTCACCTCAATTGCAGATGAGCTTGAACAGTTGAATCGATTAATCGCCCAGGAAGAATCTAAATGATCTTCAAAACACTTACATTAGAAAATTTTCGAGTTTTCAGTGGTTCTCACAAAATAGAACTTGCACCTAGACGAGATGGCATCCTTTATAAACCTGTTGTCCTTTTTGGTGGATTAAATGGCGCTGGTAAAACTTCAATTTTAGCGGCAATCCGAATAGCCTTACTTGGCAGAAGAGCAGTGCATGTAACGTTAAACAAAAAAGACTATCAACAACACTTGAATGAGCAAATCAACTCCTCAGCCGTTAGGCTAGATAAAAATGCCATTGCTACAATAAAGCTAGAATTCACACATACTCATCAAGGCGAGCATAGTATTTATATAGTTGAAAGGGCTTGGTCAAGCGAGGGTGACGAACAAGTCAGGTTATATAAGAATAGTGAAATAGAAAAGTCTCTTAACGACGAGCAAGTTCAAAGCTTTTTACATGAGTTGGTACCACCGGGTGTAGGTGACTTATTTTTCTTCGATGGCGAAAAAATTGCTGCATTAGCGGAGGACGACACTGGTTCGTATCTCAAAGAAGCTGTTGAAAAACTACTTGGTATCGATGTAATAAATCGGCTCAAAGATGATCTTGATATATACATCAAACAAACTAACAAAAACGCCAGTGACACTAAAACGAAAAAGCTTATTTCAGAATTAGAAAGCGAAAAGGCTAGCTTGCTCAATGAGGCTCATTTAGATCGTGAACACGAAGCGGTAGTAAAGACGAAACTAGTAGATATTGAAAGACAGATAAGAGTTCAAGAGCAAAAGATACAAGATAAGGGTGGAGCGTGGGCCGCTACCAAGAATGATGAGAAAAACAAAGCCGAACAATTGATCCAGAAAAATACATCGCTGGAGAGCCAGCTATTAAGAGAGCTTGATGGAGTATTTCCGATTGCTTTAGCGCCTAAGACCATGGCAGCTCTTATCGAAACTCTCGAAAATGAAGAGGCTGCAAAAGAAGAAATGGCTTTTTATAAGAAACTTAACGAAAACCTGCCTGGTTTAGATGCTTTTTTAACAACTCAAACAGGTGATGATGTAGAGGGCATCTCCTCAAAAATTAAAGTGTACTTTGATTCCTTGGCCTCAGCTGATCAAGACAGTATTCGATTAGATGTATCACGTACGGAATTTGCCACAATAAAGGCGCAAGTGCTAGAAGCAGATGAAGCCAATCAACGTTGTTCATCACTATCCAGTGAACTAAAGACTGGAGAAGAGTCACTCGAATTCTTATCCATAAATATAGACAGGGCACCGGATGAAGCTGAGCTAAGTGAGCTATATGAAAAATTGAGGAAGTTAGACAATGAAAAGCATAAGCTTAGCCAAACATATGTCGAACACTTAAAAAACGCCAAGGGCTTAATTACAAGGGCATTTGAAATAGCAAAGCGCTTAGAAAAGCTATACGTTAGCCAAAAAACAGAAGCATCCGTTGCCACCGCAATACAAAGAGTCGATTCCACAAACGATGTGTTGGATGAGTTTTCTCAAGATTTAACTGTGATGCGCGTGCGGCAACTCGAAGAGCTTTTTACTAGCTCGTACCGCAAACTCGCTAGAAAAGAGGATCTAAAGTTATCAGCAAAAATAGAACCCTCCTCTTTTGATGTTACTTTATTTGATGATGAAGGACGGGCTATCAATCGCAAATCAATGTCGGCTGGCGAAAAGCAGATATTTGCATTCGCGGTTCTTGAAGCCTTAGGCAAATTATCAGGCAAAGTACTACCGGTCGTTATCGACACGCCGCTTGGGCGTCTTGACTCCAAGCATAGAGACAAACTGGTAAAACACTACTTCCCAGAAGCTGGGGAGCAGGTTATTTTACTATCGACGGACACTGAAGTTGATGAGGATTTTTTCAACGCTATCGGGCCCGATGTGTCACATGCATACGAAATTGAATTTGATCAAAAAACCAGATGCTCGGCTTTGAGAGAAGGGTATTTCTGGGCGAACCAAACTAAGAACATCTATCGAGAGGTGCAGTGATGCTACCAAATAGAATGCAATTGAATAAATCAGTCGAAGAACAATTGAAAAAGCTAAAGAGTCAAACGGGTATAACGCCGAATGTAGCTGCTAGGATAGCCTTTTTTAAGTCGATAGAGTCTAATTTCAAATTTCAACATGATAAAAACTACTTGTTAAACGGAACCCTTGTCTTAGATAAGTTCACATGGCTAGGTAGGACCCAAGTGATAACAGAACTGCTTCTCAAGCAAAAATATCCTGACCTAGATAATAGAGGACTCCATGCTGCTTGGGCGTCTCACGTCGAAAACGGTTCATCTAATATTCGTAATCACACCTCTTTATATTCCATAATAAAAAAGGAAACGGGATGTGATACTTAATTCTACTGACATGCCATATAAACCGTACTACAAGTATTTACTTGCGCAAGTTAAGTTATCTCAATCTTAGAAAAAATCTCGTTGTCCTGGCAGTGCAGCGTGTATCTAACGGGTTTCCCGACATAGTTGTCGAGGTTGTATTTACGACAAGAATCCTTACTAGCATAAAAGTGATGGCCCTTTAACTGCACAAAATATTGGGAGTCATAGCAGATAACACTTGTCAATTTTTCGGTTAGTGTTTCAAGCAAGATTAAAAACCTTTCAACTGGGGCTTTATATTCATCAAGCCAAAATTGAATAGCGATTCTCTCTAAGTGGGACTTATCTCCAAAGTCAAGTTCACCATTGAGCTCGTCAAACCAATCGTGGTAATTTGCAAAAACGCTATTAATAGCTTCAATTGATTTTTCAGTATCATGAGGGATAGTGCTTGCAAAACGCGGTATATGCCCTTTTATATAGTCGATAACTTCCGGCTCTGGCGGCAGTTGATTTATATTCGGGAGGAAAGTCAAAGCAATCAGATAGTCGTCCACAGCTAATTTGCCCACCATATCTCCGTCAAGAACTGGGACGACGTGAATATTTTTGGAAGCATAGTGCTTAGCCACTTCTAATATATGAGATTCTCCATCAAGTATGTCAATATGATATTCGTTTTTAAGAGTAGATGAATACCGATTGAATATTTCATTTAATTTAATTTTTGCAAAACGATCTTCAACTAAAAAAACACCTTTTTTAGGTGGTGTTAATCCTAAAGCACTTAGATATTTGGATTTGGAGTTTTCTTTGATAAGAGTTATTTTATCTCTAGAGTTTAGCTTAACAATTGAGCATGAGGATACGCTTTGGTTTTTCATTACTAAATCGGAGTGAGTGCTAAGAATTACATGCAGCTTTTTTTCGTGGGCAATACAAACAATAACGTCCATCAGATATTCTTGCGACTTGGAACACAAAAATGCCTCTGGTTCTTCTAACAAAATGATTGAGTTTTTCTGAGCTATTGCTAGTCGCCATATCAGATATAGGACTTTGTGTTCACCTTGACCCATGCATAAATTATCATAAAGCTGTCCATTTTTATTTATCCGTATATAAGGCAATATTTGTGAATCTTCTAACTTCCCTTCAACCTCAACAACTGAAATAGATGTTATTTCTTTGGATAATATTTTTCTGATGTAGCCTAGGTACTTGTCAAGCAAATCGCTCTCAACACCCTCATTTGCGTAGTCTTCAATGAATGTTGTGTCTGCAATAATAGCTTTTTTATTCACCATGGCTTCGTAGGATGGATCTATTAATTCACAACATTCAAATATCACTTCACTCTCTCCATATTCACTTAATTTTTTGGAGTTTTGGTCAAATATTTTGATTTTTGAACTAATATCACGAAAAGAATGTGGTTCATCATTTCTAGTTAGTGCACGATATATTGAGTAGAGTAAACTCGATTTTCCAGCGCCGTTTCTACCACATAAACTAGTTAAACCAGAATTGATTTCAATGTTAATCTCTTCCGTGAAGTCGTTTTCTGCAATTTGAATAGACTGAATAAGATATTGATATTTTTTTCTATCTCTTACATTTCTCCAATTATCAGAAACTCTAGCTTTCCGGTCAATCATCGCTTAATCCACCCTCGGCTAGAGTTTCAACTTTTGATTTTAACCCTGAGTCTTTATGCTTAATTGTTTTTATAATTGATAACACCGCATTAGTTCGACTTTCATCCAAGTCACATTTATTTGGTAGATACAGGTAGTAAAATAAGGAAATACACCAATCACGAATTAAAAGAGAACTTGTAATCATAACGCGAGAGCTCGCTCTTTCATTGAATAATGAAAATAAAGGTATTATTTCGTCTAACGAGAAATCATCAATATCCCACTCTTGTGCATCATGCACATTGTTTTTATAGTTATATCTTTTAGTTTCTAGTGAAAGAAATGCCTGAGTGATTCGTTTTGAATCGACAGCCCCAACTTGCTTTAAGTGCAGCTCTGAAATAAATAGTAGCCAACTAAAAAACGAAGCTTTCGTGATGTGGATGTCCTTCTTCGCTGTTCCCAACTCCGTTTTAATAGACGCCATTAGCTTTATGGAAAACACTATTGATTCATAGATAGATTCGCTAAAAGTAATGTCACGCCTATATTTTTCATATAACTCTGTATCAGATATGCGAGATTTGACCCCTCCTTTCTCAAGATACAAACAGAGCCTTGCAAAAAGGTCGTCATGAGCCAATCTAGTGTTTGAAAAACCCACAAACTTTGAATCTAAACCAACTGTTCCAAGTTGTTTCGAAAGAGATTTGATCTGCGACCTAGTTTGTCCTACTTGAGCATTTCTCTTTTCTGCGGCAGTAAGATTTAGAGATTGGTTGAGTCGATTAAATAGCTCACCAGTTTCACCCGGTGAAAAATCGTACACTTCTAGTATTCTTATCGAGTAGAACTCAACCCTTCTTTTATACTTTTCAGGCAAATTCTTAAAAAACAATCCATGTAAACCTTCAACTTCACTATCTATAGGTTCGAATTTTCCAGAAACGGGAAACTCATTGTTAAAAAAACCTTGAATAGCTCGTAATCTCTGTTGCCCATCTAGCACTTCTAGTAGATATTCGTCTTGCCGTATCACATGGACTGGAGGTATCTGCCAGCCTCTAAGGATGCTATCAACAAGCTTTTTTCTTTTTGGTATTCCCCATACGTCCCCTCTCTGAAAATCAGGCTGAAGGTCAATAACTTTGTCATTGATACGCTTTACAACAGAGCCCAAATCGGGTTCAGATATACTTATTCTCATAGTTTATGGCCTTCAATTGTTAAGTTTAAATAGAGACTTAATGGGCGTTCCGAGCTTTTATTCACCGCTCAGTACTTCTAAAAACATTAGCAAGGTGCCATTCAAAATACTTCGGAAGTGGTTGTTTGCCGGTTTGACGTGGTATCGATATTTCTTTTCCATCATATTTCCACAAAAAAGCTTCCGCCATTCCACTGCAAATAACCATATCAGAAATTTTCACTGTCATCTCCGTAGTGACCGAAAGTGCTCCCTTATCGAGCGCTTTATGGTGTATGGAGCACATAGCAAGGCCATTATTGACTTCGCATGGCCCATTGAACTGTTTCCATTTAATATGAGCCGCTTCTAGCGCGAATAGTTCATCATTCAATCTCGCATCAAATCCACAAATTGAGCACTTTGCGTTGTATGCATTAAGAACTTCTCTTCTGAAGTTGGGGTCTCTTCGTTGAGCTTTTTCCCATGTCACAATACCTAATTGAGATAAAATCTCAGGAATAATGCTATCAGGAAAATTCTCGTTCAGTAATTTTTCAAGCAGTTTTGTAGCCAATTGAGGAGCTTCTTTTAAACGATTATATATACCATCACAAAATCCTCCTTTTACTTCGTATTCTATTAACTCGGATTTTTTCGCATCTGTATTACTTCTGCGGCTTAAGCATTCCTCTGCATTGTCTAAGCGCCAAATACCATCATTTTTAAGTCGCCAAAACGGATATTCTGGATGGTATGATCTTCTTGATGGTCCAAATCGTTTCAGCAAATTCTCTATATCTTTTTCAATTTCTGAAAAACTAAACATCTGGCCTTGTCCGTTTATATAGTTTGCCAAAATATAAGCCATTAATAACGGCTTATTTGGCGCTCTCTCATCTCCCCGTTGCCAGCGTTTAACGCCGAGTATTAAACCTTCTATTTCGTCATGAGTCATTGAGCAATTCCCAAAAAGCCTTATCTCTAATCTTCACAATCCTCTTCTCACCATCAACATACAAACTATGATGCTTCTCTAACCCGCGTATTGATGTCATAAGGTGGTCCTGGCTAGATTTATCATCTTTGTTAAAAATAGACTTGATATCCTGATTCTTAATCTGCGACACGCGATGCACAATCCAGCTCAAGATATAAGCGGAATAGTCATTTTCGCTAGTTTTGAAGTGCGTAATATCCTGCGTTGAAAGGATCACTCCAACACCATATTCCCGTCCCTCTTTCAATATGCGGCGCAAGCTAGTGAAGTTTTGAGACATAAAGTTGTCTGCTTCATCAACCAGTATTAACTTGGAAACTTGCCTAAAATCGCCTTGAACTTCCGGCTTACCTTGCTTTTGCATTTGTGAGTAGAAAAGGTCTAACGTCAGTGCAACAACCAAGTTTTGGACTTCACCCGGGTACCCTGCTAATTCCACCACGGTAACGCCATCCACCAGTTCATAAAGGCTCATCATTTTGTCAGGATCAGTTTCAAATATTTTGAACCGATTCAGTTTTGACAGCGCTGCATATAACGAGTCTTCTTCGACTTTTTCCTGCTCAATGAATAAATCCCATATATTTTCAATAGTAGGAGCTGTTTTTTTCCAAGTCGCCGGATTTTCAGGATGTATGCCTGCTAGTTCATATGCTTCGAGTATGAGGTTCTCTAACTTCATTTGCTGCTTTTTTCCAAGGCCATATGCTTTTGTCATCGTCTCTGAAAAACCCGCAGCGGTGTGAACGGGCAGCATAGGGGTATCGCCAAAAAGACTTAATGGATTGTAAGGCAATTTATAAAGCTTAAACTTTTTAGCGCTCGTAGCTTCAATGAATTTGTCGTCAATATAATCTGATTTGTAATCAAAGATAAGGACACCAATTGGCTTGCCATCAACATTGTTGTGCTGATTACGATGCAACTGCGTTATAACAGATTTTGTGCATTGGGTTTTCCCTGTACCCATGGTGCCAATGATACCTGAATTGGTATTCATGAATTTGGCAGTGTTAGTTGGCTCCCACAATATAGGCTCGTCATCTTGAACCGAAGTACCGATTAACACTTTTAATGTATCTGACGGACTCACTAATTTATGTTTTACGTTCGATATCTCTTCGACAGCTGGCTCCTGCACTCCCATTGGAGATATCGGCGACAGAGTATTATACTCAGTTTGACTGGAGTCCTCGATAGGTTCAAGTACAGCCTCACCGTCAAGCACAAACATCTCATTAATATGACACAACTTTTCGGGTTGAACCTTATTGAACAGCTCTTGCAGTGGGGTTTTGATAAACTTGTTCAATAAGCTTATCGGGAGTTCAGCTTTAAGGATGTCATCCACCACCTCAAATGTAGGTTCAACAAACGCGTCATTCTCAACATGGGAAACAAGAAATCCGCTTGGATAATCAGCAATATCTTGTAAATCATACTTACCTTGCAACCACCATTCTCTTCTCGCGAGCAATTGGTCAAAATAGTCGTCTCTATAGAGGTGGTAGAGCTTGTACTTGTCTACCTGCATCAATATTTGACGAATGAAGAGGCTGCGGTTGAGCTTACCCACCATCGTGTCGCCGCCCAAGATATCTTCAACTAAATATCGTTTGAGTTCCTTAGCTTGTGCTATTCCTTTACTGTGCGTCTGCTTTTTGCCTGTCTTAACTTCCAATGGAAGTAAAACGATACTGTCACCTTTAAAGCCGACAAAGAGCACATCATCAGAAATTAAGCCTTTTGTGTAGCCATTAACGTTTCTAGAAAAGTCACTATCAGTCATTTTCAGACCAATGTTACCTGCTACACGAATCATTTCAGCTACGGAGAGGGGAACCCAAGTTATTTCTGACTTTTGCAATAGGCAATTGATAAACTTGTAGGCGCCAATTATACCCTTTTTCTCTTTTGTTTCATTCGCATTAGCGGTGATCATTTTCAACAACCATTCACCATTGAACGCGTTAAATTCCTCTATGATGCCACCTTGATCCTGTTCAAGGGCTTTTTTATAAAGCTCAGATTCTTCCGTGACAGTAATAGCATCATAATTTACCGAGTTTGTGTAGTTATCTGAATAGTGAATTAATACCACATTCTGCTCGCTATCGAAAAAGTCCAATGTCACTTTGGGATCGATTATTGTCGTCCAAATTGAGCTTTTATATGAACATGACAATAGCTGTTTGAATTTATCACTCACCGCCAATGCCATTGCTTTCGAGCGACTATATTGCTCATTCGGTTTTCTAGAGGGCTTTATAAGTCCACTCAATCGTTCCGCTATTTGCAGATGTATGCTCTCACTTACGTTAATACCCTTAAGGCCAAATGCAGTGAAATAGCTTCCTTCCTTATTTGTAGATGCCTCACCTGATAATAAACCACCGGCAATCACACCGGACAGCTCTTCATTTACATTTACATCAGTAGGCTGAACCTTATTATTGTTTTTGAAGAAAGTTAGGTGAGCATAAGCTTGCTCGGCGTACGAACCATCATCAAGCTTCGCATTCTTAAATTTACTATACGTCAAACGGCTGCGTATCAAATCGACGATAGTGTCACCAATGTCTTTATCATTGCCCTTATCAAGACCATAGTTCTGTTTAATCGCATCGTAGCTATGAGTGTCAGCAAAGTTGTCAAATTCAGAAAACTCAATTTGGTCATCGTATAGATTTACGTGTATTTGACATACTTTATCTTTACGCTGCTTTATAAAATCAACTAGGCCAAGAAAAACTTGCCTATTTCGAGCATTGTTGACTGAATTAATAATTATTTTTGAACGCGGACCATTACTAAATAGACTATTGAACGCATCATGGAACTCACTAGTTTTCTCTTTAACCAACTTTCTGACGAAGTCATAACTAGTTTCTTGTTGTGGGACTAGTTTTAGCCACATTGGATTTTCAGCTTCACTGTGAGTATAAGAAAAGCCATTTTCATTGTCATACACAAATGGAATTAGCCCTTGCGCAGTCAATCTGTTTTGAGTAACTCGCGGAATATTCTTAAAGCTATCAGAGCTATCTGAATTTATAGTGTTTGCGATTTGTAGATGATAAGCCAACACCAATGGATGGAACGGTGTAATGTATTCCTCGCCTTTAAACGTCGCAAATCCAATGTGCATAAGACGTTTCTGCGCTTTGGATAACATCACATCGTAACTTATTTCATGAATAGCATTGTTGAACTCTGTTACAACAGCGCCAACAAGAAAATTAAATGAAGGTCCCCAACCAACCAAGCTTGGCAATGTTCCAGTAATTGCGAAATACTCAAATAGTTCCGTGTATGCAGTCGCTAACTTTGGAAATGAGTCGGTGAAGTCACGAATATATAAGCTCGATTCAGAATTCTTACTATTATAAAGGGTACTTTTTAATACAAGCTCTCTTTCCCACTGCAGCAAAGTGAGTCGTTTGCCTTTCGGAGCAACTTCATTGTTTTCAACTTGTACTTTGGTATTGGCACGATTCAAAACCGCATAAAAATCATCATTGTATAGCTTTGAAAACTTCTGTTTGTCTAACAAAAGAGGTAAATACAATGAGTCAGACGCTACTGCATTCTCTATTTTAAAGCTAAGTGAAGCTGTGTGCCCGTTCACAGTAAACTCAACAAAATCCGATTCTGAAGACAACGATTCAAAATCAATAATACCGAATTGACTGTTATCAACAGTTTGACCATTTTCAGTAAGCTGAGTCTCCGCAATAGAATCTGCTATTTTTAATGTACTCTCCTCGGTCTGAAGAATTAGTTTTTGCTTCTTAGGATCAACCAAGTAGCAATATTTGAAAGCTTCCTCGTAAAATTCATCTTTTCGCATTACTGCTACACGAAAGTTATGAGTCTCTGTCGTCTTATCACGTTTTACGCGAAAGTTAAAAAACATAACCTTTTTATCATACTGCCCCACAACGGCAACGCGGCTTCTCTTCCCTCCAGTATTGTCAGGCTGCAGTACGTTTATATTATTGCCATGATCTACTGTAATCTCGCACTGGTTCTTCTGTACTTTTGCTCCCAAAAAAGAAAAGATTATTTGGAAATCAGTTTGCTGCTCTTTAAGTAGATAAACAAGGTGCTTATCACGACGACCAGCTTTTGTTTCGGTCTTTGCTCTCGAGTAGAGGTAACCATCGGAACAGATTTCCTTTTCAAGCTCGAGCATATTATCTTTATTTTTTTGTTGCTCTTGCTCACAAAGACTATATTCAAGCGTCTTCTTCCAATTATTAATATCTTCATCACCGAAGTATTTGTTGACGAACGCAGTTCCAAAATTATGTTCGCCCAGCTTTTCTTCTAAATTGGTGGGAAAATTATGAACGATATAATCAATTTTCTCATATAGTTGCTTATTCTTTTCTAACCTAGCGCTGATTTGGCCTTCTGGCCCTGTCCAATTGTCGTTAAGAATTACAGGGTCGTTAAGCAAGCCAATCTCATCAAATCTTAAACCACCATCGTCTCTGATTGCTTTATATAATTCTTCAAAACCAAACATGGTTGCGCCATCTTCAACGATTTGATCAAAGCGATGCTTCAGTAAACACTTAGAGACCTTTGATGCTGCATTTGTCGGCTTAACCAGTGAATATAACGATTGCATGATCTCACTTGGATGCCATACGAAGCCATTTTGCGCGATGTTTTCCGCTGAGTTAATTAGAGTGTCTAGCTGTGAATTGTGTATTACCAATAAGGAGCTATTTTTTATTTCTCCTTGTTGACCCGCGACAACATCACGAATATGAGAAATAAAATTTTCACCGAATCCGCTATCGCCATTTTCGCTGTGCATAACGATGAGCAGCTTGATATCGCCAATAGCAATACATGGTATTTCAATATTTTTTATTCGAACGGATAACGAACTCTGTGACGATAGTGCTTTAAAAAGCTTAGTACTATTCCGTGCATCAGGAGACTGAAATTGATAGCGATAGCCGTTATTGAGGTTTTCCTTTCCCCAATCAATCAGCTTTTCAGCCAGGAAATCTTCAAACTGTTTTTCTGACATAAACTGCATCTCCACTATCACTCATTCGTTGCACATTCCCTATGCGCTCATAAAAGTCGACGAGGACTTTTTGACTTTGCTTGTCAAAGAACACACCTCTGCTTTCAAACTCCAAAACAAGCTCATGGAACCTAAGTTGCTCTCGCTCAGCTCCAATTGCTAAATTAGTTAACATCATGATGTAGTCTTGATTAAATACCAGAACCCTACCCGCTCGACCTCTGTTTTGTATGAAGTGTTTGCACATCTCATTCTCTATATCTTTTCGATACTTTACATTCACATCATAACGACTCTCTGTCTTCCCGAATTGCCGCTCCGACAGCTCTAATAACTCGGCCAACGCTTCCATCGAGTTAGATAATTTTGGATCTGGGATTGGCAAGTTTCTGTCGTCAGCAAAGCTGACTATGTAATTATTTAGGATATCAAGGTTTTCATCACTAATCTGCTCTGCGACTTTCCATAATGGCAGTTTGACAGAGTCTGACTCTTGCAGGCTTTCATTCATAGCCAAATAAGGAAACACTTTTTCAAACCCGCGCTCCAATTGCTTGTATCCAAAGCCCTTTACCCATGTCCGCTCATCAGAAGCCCTCTCGTGATCCATAATAAAGAAACACTTCTTAGGTGATGGTTCACCTTGTCTCCATGTTGTTAAATTAATTGATAATTGTGCTGTGTATAAAAAGGCATATAACCTTAAGAAGTCTTTCAGAGAGTTGAGAAAGTATTTAGGCTTTGAATTTAAGAATACTAAGTCCTTTGCAAATTGTTCCGCGATGAAAGGCAGAAACGGTTCCTCTTTTGGCTTTTCGGTGACAGTTCCAGCAACGCTGCCATTCACTAAGGAAGATTCAAACGCCGAAACGATTTCTTTCTCAATAAAATTTAGTTTGGTTTTGGGTCTTTCTTTCAAGTAAAAGTCTTGTAGAAGATTCAAGAAAAAACGGCCCATTCTTGACTCAGGAGACTTAGCTTTAGCGTTACTTGCTTTAAATAAGAGCAGTTCAGGACTAATTTTGAACAACTCGTCATTTTCGAAGTACATTTCTTTTATATGCTGCCAAAATTCTGGGGCATCCAGCTTCTCTTCAAATTTGGTTTGGCATGTAAAACGAAACTCGTCGATATTTGCCTTTGAAATACTGCCTCTAAAGCAATACTTGATAAAATAGCCAACAACATGCTCCCAATTAAATTCATTGGCACCTTGTAGCTTGTTTGCTATCAAGGGAAATGATTTCACTTCATTTTTTCTCGCGACTAGCTCAGCCTTCAATTTCAATACACTCATAGACCGCTCACTTCGATATCTTCATCATCTATATTTTTTAATGTATATCTTACGTCGTTTCTGACGATCATTAGCTCATCTGCATTGACCGCTATGTCTGATATTCGGTCAACTAAATCATCTAACAGGACAACAGTGTTTTTGTCATGCTTGTTAGGCCTGTATCCATTCACGATATCTTCCAATAGTTTCAACAAATTAATATTTATGGGGATTTCGAAAGGCTTATCGTCCAATTTAATATGCGCGAGAAAAAATGCAGGTGTGGTTGTCTGACTTCCGTTGACGGCCTCAAGGTTAGGCTTTAACGCAACTTCAGCCACAATTTGATAATCATTATGTTCAGATGTTAAAAACTGCCCCTTGTTAAGATTAGTAGCATTCCTGTTGTTGTACCTATGAACAGCTGCGATGACGGTGTCGCGATAGAAGGCCCTAACAAAGTCTCTTTCTTCTTTTACACCAGTATAGTTTTGATGCATATTCCAAACTTTCGAATATCGGTCAATTAGATCCTCTGCAAAATCGTACTTGAATCGAGAATGATATTGGTTGTTGATTTCTGTATCTTTCAGCAAGTAGAATAGTCTGAGATATGAATTTGGCCGAGGCTTATTGGGCTTTCGTATACCAAGTTCAGTCGAAAGATAAGATGTATAAGTTTCAAACTCGTCATCCTTAATTCCTAAGCTGTAGGAAAGCACAAATTTGTCTATTGCGTTTGTTCTTATATCAGCAGGGTCAAATGCTACTATATTCGAAGATAATTCATTGTCTGATTCTTCGAATAGATTATCGAAAAGGTATCCAGTTGAAGTGCCGGGCCCAACTAGAATACAGTGTATAAAATCAAGTAAGGTTCTAGCTGTCAAAAACTGGTCTTTCATCAAGCGAGTCTTGAAAAGCACCTCAATTATACGGTGTTGGACTTGTGGGATTGAAAGTAAACGATAATTTGCACACAACTTCTTGTCTGTGTTCGAATGCGATAGCTCTTGGGTAAAGCAATCTCTAATTGGGTTGTCGTGCGTTGAGGTAATCTTATCGAACACTTTTTGTATAAATTCTGAAGTGTGTCCAGCTTCATCCAATCGAAATTTTGCGTAATCTTCAAAATTCAGAAAAGTGACATTGCCATAACGCCGACTTCCATTAAGAAACTGATTTATCGCCTTACTAATATGCTCATTATTACCCTCTTGAGCATAGTTTCCTAGCATACCAATGTTGATTCCTACAACAAGCGAACTTAACGATGACTGAAATTCATCAAACAATTTATCAAGAGTTTGTATCGCAGTGGTGTTTGGGTCGAAGCTATGCGTAGCATCTAGGTGAAACCTGGCTGCTTTTGAATACTCTTTGCTGTAACGTGTCAGAATCTCAGATTTGCCATCACCACTACTACCGCATAAAAATATAATTTTCCTCTCTGCTTGCGATGCAGAGTCTAGCTCAGCCTTGAAATCTTGCTCAATATCGGTTGGAATGTATAGATACCGTTTTACGGCATCAAGCTGTTCAGATATCGCTTGGTCACGTTCTGTTGAGACAGCGTATGGTGAGGACTTTGATAAAACACTCAGTATCTCTTTGAAGCGCACTTTAACTCCCTTAAAGTTCCACGTTAAAAGCTTGGATGCTAGTGGTGTTTTGCTCAGTAAAATCGGAAATGGACAAAGACTATTTTGATATCCACCTAAGCTTGAGCTTCTTCCTTGGTGTCAATAGTAAGAATGATTATTGAAAAGCACTCAACATTTAACAATTACACTGAACTTAGTGATTAACTAACAATACTCACTCTAGCGTTAAATACAAATAATATCAAACATGTATAAAAACTAACATGTTACCTCTAATTTTGGTGGCTGGCGTTTAATGAGTGTTGCACTGAAACTTTATTGCTAAAGAAGTTGTAACGACACTAAATTGACTACAAGTATCATTCTCTGAGGGGCAAATTCGTAAAGCGTGATATAGATAGACACGAACATGCCTTTTACTGGAGTTGTTTAATATTTAATGTACTGACACCTGATGCTTGCCTCGAAAACACAACCTGCCGATTATGGTTAGAGGCCTAAATTGGCTACTTTTCTTTTAAAGACGATATCAGTTTTAGATAATGCCAACCTAGGACGGAGCCTTAACCCAAATCCAACCTTCTTGACGTGCGGTTTCAATTGACGAAGGAGCAATGCTGCGACCCTCTATAAAATCAACACCGGCAAGTACACAAATGAAAGCATCAAAAGCATCTTCTTTTTGGACTAAATAATCTATAGAAACATCTGTCACTGTTCTGGAGCCAAGGTTCTCGAATAGCTCTCTACGGTTTTTGACTTTATCTTGTTCTTTTCCTTTATAACCTGTTCCATTTAAACCATGCGATATTATTGTTGCAGCAGGATAAACTTCAATCACACCTCCACTACTCAACTCTTCAGGTGACCATAACAAGGGTAGGTGACCAACTTCTTGTCGCAGTCTATCAATGATGTTTAGCGCAGAGAGAGCAACACGCGCAATACGGTCAGCACCAATATCTAGTGGGTTTTTGTTATAAACTCGTTTTATACATAAGTCGGTTTCGCGTCGAAAAAAAGTATTCGCGTCACTATGCAACATTTCTCCAGCTGAATGACTGCCTAAAAGTGTTGTCATTGGCATGGGCCAACCTAGAGGCGCGTCAATGCATAGTAGGCATGGTCCTCTCTCAACCCAAGTTGAAAGAATCGGGATTATGTCTGACAAACCAACTTTGACTTCTTTTATATTTATAATGCCGTTTACTAAGTTAGCATATACTAAACCGATATTTTGATTTTGTGCAGCGCAATCTAAACCTATAATATTCATGCGAATTAATTTTTCAGTTATTTTAATATAGGCTACATCATTCAGCTCTAGATTTAACTTTTTATACTCATTAATGTTTATTCTGTATGCGCAATTTATAGACCATTAGCTTTAAAGCTATTTAACCCAATATACAGTTATAACTTTGGCGTCCATGCCTTGAATAAGACGCACATTCCAAAATTTACTGCATAATTTAACAAGTACAACCCCCAATTCGCTTTTCATCTCTTTTATGCTGCGCTTGCTGAAATAGAACTCTTGTGCATTCCCTGGGGCTAGCCTAGTCTCGCCAAAAATGTAAAGCCAGCCTATCACTTGATTCGGTATTGCTCTTTGTATTTGTCTTATTTTACAGTGTTTAGATTTAGTCATTCTGCTCTCCAAAAAATGGTTTAAAGAAGCAACATCAATTCTTCGATGTCATGTTTTATTGCATCTGGAAGCTCGCTATCATCAATATAAATTATTGTCTTTTCATAAAAATACGAAGCCATATTTTTCTCATCGACTTTATCGCCAAGTCTTTTCATTCGAGTAATAAGAGATAAGTTTGTTAAATATAAATCTTCTTGGTCTTCTTGCAATGCCGTCCTAATATAGAAAAAAGGATCATCAATAGCCTCTTTCAAGTGTTGAAATGGCGATGTTGACGCGGAGTCAATAGTAACGCCTGGGATCATATTCGATTCAATTTTGGGGGCTATATTTAGTCTTTCTAAACCAGCTTCTTTCAAAATCATAAACAGAAACAACCGATTAATAAATGCATCTCTATTTATATTATGCTCCTTAACGATTCTTCTTAGACGATTGGCCGTGCTCTTGTTAATAACTACAGTCAATGGGGTTGATGTCCTCTTTTTGTCCATCCCTTCATTAATATATCTCTTTGCTTTTTCACTATTTCTTTTGCCGCGTAGTGCTTTTTCTAAATGTTCTAGTTCAGAAAAAATCAAGTGGTTTAAGAAGCTATCTCTTCTCAAAAACAAGGCTTTAATAGCGTCATTAAACCTCTGATTAAATGGTGTAAAAACGTTAAATGTTAGTTTGGTAGTTTGCATAGATGCCTCTTTGCTTATATTGTAGGAAGAGCATACTTAATTTTTTACGGATTATCCCGTATTTATTTTACGGCATTCAGGAAAAATACGCACTATCTAGATCAATCATTGAGTTGGTTAACATTTGAAAATTTCTTTTTCAAAGCTAAAGTTAAACAGCATTTTTGGTGTTTAAATTCATTCTGAATAGATATGCAGGCTTACTTAGAACTATCGCAAGTTCCGAGCGAATGATGGAAGCATTAAATTACTTAGATGACTTTTAGGTGACCATTAGGAGGGAACAGCAACCATGAAGCTACTTCATATTCTGTAACTCAAATGGCAAATTGCTTTTTGCATGTCGTTTGGCACATCGATGAATTTTTGAAAAAATGTAAGGTAATAGTGTAAATGGTCACTGCACGGTCACGAGCAATAAAAACAAAAATTGTGACCTAAGAGGCAAACAGTCAAACAAAGGGAAAAATGGCGCTCCCGACGCGATTCGAACGCGTGACCTTCGGCTTCGGAGGCCGACACTCTATCCAGCTGAGCTACGGGAGCTTTGTTGAGGTGCGGAGTTTATCATAACTATCGAGCGTGTCACTAAGCTCTTAATCCAAATCCAACGCTTGCTTAATTTGTGCTAGTTCTTTGCGCAATTCTTCTACTTCATTCTCTAATTTAGTAATGCGGTCTTGTTGTGCTTCGCCTACAGAAACATCCTTATCAGGAGCAAAATCACTCGCACTGCTGACTAGCGCAGCATCAACTGGGCCTGAGAATAGATGCGCATAGCGGCTTTCTCTTTTGCCCGGCTCACGCTCTAGCTTAACAACAATCTCTTCGCCATTGTGGTCAACCAATGAGCTTAATGCTTGTTCAACCTCTACTACATTCGCGAACTCTGCTAAGCGATTTGTTCTGGTACGAAGTTCACCTGGTGTTTGAGGGCCACGCAGCAGCAGCACACAAATAATGGCTTTCTGTTGTTCGGAGAATTTCAGGCTATTAAATTCTGTATTGCAGAATCGATGCTTGTATTTCAGCACCCTGCTACCTGTGCCACTGACTTCAAACAAAAGGTTCTTTTCTCGCAGATCATCCAAGGTACGCTGCACTTCACCTTCGCTTAGTTCCATTACTGGCTCTCGATTGCTCTTTTGATTACACGCCGTGGTAATTGAGTTTAAGGTCAAGGGATATTGGTCGGGTGTGGTTTTTTCCTTCTCTAGCAATACGCCTATAACTCGTGCTTCAAGTGCAGTCAGTTGGATTAACATACTCTATTTCACCTCTTTTGTTTGTGCGCTCTTATCTGTGCTCGATGCACTAACAATTTCATCTAATAGTGCGATTAGGAATTTGGTGCCCGTGCCAGATGCGATACCATCAAACACGCTTTCTTCATTTTTACCGTGCTGCGCGCCTGCAAGGTCACTCACCGAACGAATAATAATCCAATCAACTTCGTTCACAAAGCTAACTTGCCCAACTGCCGCCGATTCCATCTCTGTCACTTGTGCATTGTAAACATCTTGCAACCAAACTCGATATTCTGCGTTGTCGGCAAACACCGAGCCCGTCACACCATTGCCGCCCACTCTCACGTTAATCTCTTTACCCGAGGGCATTTTGATCGCGTCGACATTGTCTACGGCTTGTTGAGCAAGCTTAAGCAAGTTATCTGATACCGTAAAATAAGGCATCTGTTGAGGAGAGTCCCATCCTTGTTTAACCACCGACATCTCTTCTGGGAATTGGTACCCAAAGTTTTTGTACTTTGGCGCATGCGGATCGCTCTTTTCACGCTCTTTGTATCGCGCTAAGGCTTGTTCGTAGTAAGACGGTAAGGTGTATTCCTGGCCGTTATCCTTCAAGGCTTTGTTGGTACCACCTGCGGCAAGCGCTGGTTTTGGATTCACATACACCGACTCATCATGAAAATACCAACGTTCAGGTATCGCAATGTCGCCCACATTAAACTCAGGGTTTATGGCACCCGCAATCCCCATCATCACGACTCGTTTAACAGGAAAGTAATCGAGTGCCATTTGCATTGTCATGGCCGCGTTAGGGACTGAAATCCCTGTGGTGAAAATAAGCACCTTCTCACCTTTGTAAGTGCCTAATTGATACTTCACACCGCGAATAGTCATGACTTCATCAATTTGGGCGTGCGCCAATTGGCTGAATGCAGTATCAATGGCTTTTATCTCTGGCGAGTAAGCAGCAACAATGGCAGTGAAACCTTCTTCTGCACTAAAATCTCTTGGACCATATCGATTCTCGGCGAGCACTTGGCCAGTAGCGAACACGAATAGAAGCGCTGTCACCAACCCTTTCAATAAATGGCTTACTGTTTTCATCACTTCACTCCTAGTTGCGATACCGTATCTTCAATAATGCCCAACCAATCTTGCTTCGTTTTTTCTGGCAGGAAGCTAGCTTTAAAGCCATTTTGCACCAAGGTAATCAGGTCAGATGCTTGCATGTTCACATGCTCTGCTAGTGCCATAAAGTTCTCGTTCAGATAGCCGCCGAAGTAGGAAGGATCATCAGCATTCACGGTTACGCGTAAACCATCATTCATCAATTGAAGAATGTTGTGCTCACTCATTTGGTCAATCACGCAAAGCTTAAGATTACTCAGTGGACAGACGGTTAAAGGCACTTGATGTTGCTTTAAGTACGCCATGAGTTCGGGATCTTCAATACTTCTCACGCCATGGTCGATGCGGTCAACCTTGAGTAAATGTAGTGCTTCCCAAATATATTCTGGCGGCCCCTCTTCTCCAGCATGTGCAACTAGTTTAAAACCCAATGCTTTTGCTTGTGCAAACACTCGTTCAAATTTAGATGGCGGATTCCCCAGCTCAGAGCTATCCAACCCAACGGCTTTAATATGCTCATAGTAAGGCCTCGCTTTTTCTAGGGTTGCAATGGCGCTTTCTTCACTAAGGTGGCGTAAGAAGGACAAAATAAGATAAACACTAATACCCAGTTCATCTCTGGCTTTCTCGATGGCCTTAATAAAACCCGGCATAAAGACATCATAAGAAACTCCGCGTTCTGTATGCGTTTGCGGGTCAAACATAATTTCAGCATGCAATACGTTTTGCTCATGACACTTACACAAATAAGCCCACATTAACTGAAAAAAGTCGTCTTCGTCTCGAAGCACATCCGCTCCTTGATAATATAGGTCAAGGAAGCTTTGAAGATTGTCGAACTGATAGGCGCTTTTGATTGCGTCGACATCGGAAAAAGGCAATTCAACATGATGCTTTTGAGCCAAATCCCACATGAGTTGTGGCTCTAAACTACCTTCGATATGTAAATGTAATTCTGCTTTCGGTAAGCGCTGAATCAATGTTTCAAGATTGCTCATTCCAAGTTCCTGCGGCTGATTGATCTGGTCTACAAAATCTGGACAAACAAAGCGATGAGGTCTTCGGCAAGTAAGAAAAGGTAAACACGGCTTCCATTACATTACCATAGTAATATACTGATGATGTAGTGATAATCTGCTATAAATAACCCTAACAATCACAAGCCAAACAATGTCTTGCATAAAATAAGAATAATAAAGAGGAAGACCCATGCTTGCCCGCTTCTTGGAAACTACATTTTCGCTTAAACAGCACGCGACCACCGTGAAAACTGAAGTCATTGCTGGTTTAACTACCTTTGCGGCAATGTCATATATTCTCATAGTGAATCCAAGCATACTTGGCCTGAGCGGAATGCCAGTGGCTGGCCTTATCACTGTCACCGCGCTGGCTGCTTGTTTAGGTACTTTGCTAATGGCTTGGCTAACCAATTATCCGGTGGCACTTGCGCCCGGCATGGGTTTGAACGCCTTCTTTGCTTTTACTATATGCTTAAGCCGAGAAATACCTTGGGAAGCCGCGCTTGGCATCGTTTTTTATAATGGTGTGCTGTTCTTATTGTTAACGTTATCTGGGCTAAGACAAAAAATTGCCGAAGCAATCCCCGCGGCCCTGAAAATTGGCGTACAGTGCGGTATCGGCTTATTCATTGCCTTTATCGGTCTGAAGAATGCAGGACTGATTGTTGACAACCCTGCGACATTTGTCGGATTGGGCGACCTTTCGGAACCTGCTGTATTGCTTGCGCTCTTCGGTATTATCTTCACCATTGTTTTGGTCTTAAAGAAAGTGTCGGGTGCCATCCTTATCTCTATTATTACACTTACCCTCATTGGTCTTTTCATTCCAACAGAAGCCGGCTACTTGACTGCTAAACCTGATGCAATCGTTGGTTTGCCCGCGCCTATTTCAGATACCTTTTTCGCAATGGACTTGATGTATCCCATCATCAACTTTGCTACAACGTGGGACTTAATATTTGCGCTGATGTTTGTGAACATGTTCGACACTATTGGCACTTTAATTGGTGTATCGAAACGAGCCAAGCTAGTAGATGAACAAGGCAAGTTACCGCTTATGGGCCGGGCGATGACCGCGGATGCGACTGCCGGTGTTGTTGGTGCAGCCTTGGGCACCTCACCTGTGACTAGTTATGTGGAATCTGCAGCGGGCGTATCAGCTGGCGGGCGAACCGGTTTAACCGCTGTCGTCGTTGCGATTTGTTTCTTACTCGCCTTATTTTTGTCCCCTCTCATGTTAGTTATACCCCTAATGGCAACCACGCCAGCATTGGTGATGGTGGGTATTTTCATGATGGACTCAATCAAAGAGCTAGAGTTTGACGACCTAACCAGCGTCGCTACCGCAACCATCGCGCTAATGGCAATGCCACTGACTTTCAGTATCAGTGAGGGGATCGCTTTGGGCTTTATCACTTATGTAGGTATTCGCTTGGGGACGGGTGAATTCAAAAAAGTGAGTCTTTTAACCTACGCAATGGCGGCAGTTTTCTTACTAAGGTATATACTTGATTTGAAATAAGCGCTTAGTGACAAGCTAAACATGTTTCCAATTGTAAAGATTTTGAACTGTCAGGATATAAACGTACGTAGTATTTACCAATCCAGTGACTGCAAGGCCGCTCGCATTGTCTTGCTCAATGACTATAGCAACGGTATGAAAAGGAAAATCAATGACATCGCATAAAACTGACTCACTTAAACCGGAAGATATCCCACAGCAAGCCTTCGATTGGTATGACGAATATGCCCATGGCGATATTAACCGACGAACGTTTTTATCACGATTAGGTACCTTGTCTGTTGCAGGTTTATCTTTAGGGCTTATTTCTAGCTCACTTATCCCAGACTACGCAAAAGCGGAGCAAGTTAGCTTCAATGACGCTGATATTAAAGCTACCTATGAAACTTTCGACTCGCCGCTAGGGCATGGGAAAGGCGAAGGTTACTTAGTGGTACCGCGTAATCTCGACAAAAAGGCACCCACTGTACTTGTGGTTCACGAGAATAGAGGCTTAAACCCTTACATTAAGGATGTCGCTCGACGTCTTGCCAAGGCAGGTTTTGTTGCATTTGCACCAGACGCCTTAGCACCTTTAGGTGGTTACCCTGGGAATGATGACGAAGGTCGAAGCATGCAGCGAAGCCTAGATCGTGACAAAATTGAACAAGACTTCATGGCAGCAGCTAACTGGCTGAAAAAGCATGAAAGTGGTACAGGCAAATTAGGTGTCGTTGGATTCTGTTTTGGTGGTTATATTAGTAACTTGTTAGCAGCGACAATGCCTAATGAGATCGATGCCGCTGTACCGTATTATGGCACGCCAGCAAAAGCTGAGCTCCAACAGAATGTGAAAGGCCCATTGATGATCCACTTTGCCGAATTAGATAAGCGTGTGAATGCATCTTGGGAGTCTTACGAAGCCGTTTTAAAGGCTAACGATGCGAATTATAAAGCGCATTTTTATGCTGGCGCTCAACACGGCTTTCATAATGACTCTACCAGTCGTTTTAGCCCTCAAGACGCCGACTTATCTTGGCAACGTACGCTAGATTTCTTTGGTAAACATCTCGCGTAGTTCTTCGCGAGACATTGACTTAATGCCATCAGATAACATCAATCTGTATTTAGAGAAAGTTGCAGGCCAACGCGCGTTTAGTAAAGGTATGCGTCTTCATGAGCAAAAAAAAGTACGCGCTCTGCAACGGGATCAACTGTTAATTACAGCCATTGTCGAAGATAACACACAGTATCGGGTGAGCCTGTCCTTAGTAAATGATAAGTACGAGGGGCAATGTGAGTGTGATGTTTCTGAAGGCTTTGAATTTTGCCAGCATTGCGTTGCTGTCGCTTTAGCAAACGATGAGCAAGAACAAGAGCTGGAGCGACTTCGCAGTGGCGATGCAAAGGACCGGATCGCCGCGTACGTGAGCAGCTTAGATGAAGATGATGCCAAAGCAATGCTGCTTGAGCTCATGACAAAACAAACTGATGATCTCAACAAATGGCAAATCATTGCTGACATTTCAGCGAAAAAGGCCAATATCAAAGATATCTGCGACATCATCAATACCGCTTTGCCAGTCCGTGAAGTATGGCGCAAAGACAGAGTCAAAACATACTTCGACCTTGCCATCACCAAACTGAATGCTGTGCACGATATTTTACCTCGCTTACCTGCTGAAAACGCTGTGGAAATTACCGAGTATGCCCTAAAGCGCTACGATAAGGTCATGAATAAAATAAAGGACGATAAAAGCCAGAGCTTAAAAGTTGAGTATTTATTCACACAGTGGCTCATACAATTCAGCGAGGCATGCGCTTGGCCTATTGAGCAGAATGTTTCGTTTTTAAAGAATCTGTATTTGACGCACTATGCTAATTTTACACTTCGTCCTGTCCTATCTCGTTTCTTCACAAATGACATCGAACAGAAAGAAGCCATAGTGCAATCCATTCTTGATTGGCGTGAGAGCCTGCAAGCCGACCAAGCGCTTACGCTGACGGAAGATTTACGGCATTATTTCATGCTCAACAGCGACTGGAAAAGCCTGATTTCTATCAGCGAAAGCACTGCAACCGAGGCGAATCAAAAGCTGGAATTACTTGGTTATTATATAAAAGCAGAACAAGTAAAAAGTGCTAAAGACCTCATGGATGAATTGCAGGCAACCACCTTAAACCAAACTCAAATAACAAAGTTACAGAAACTTGAATTAGCGCTACAGGGAGCGACAAGCCCAAAAGAAGTGCAGTTGAAACAGCTCTGGGATATTTTCGAAAGTAACTTAGAACCCGCCGATTTGCAGGCGTTTTTGAATATGCTCGATCATCTTGAGCCTGAGCAGGTAAAAAATTACCAACAAAAAGCTGAGAACCTCGCAAAAATGAAGCTCAGTGACAAAGCTAGTCTGCTCGATAATGATAAGCTAGTGGCAGTGTTTATGACCACTGGCAACTGGCAGGCGGCCTATCAAGTAGCGATGCAAAGTGACCTCAAACCAACGTTACTGCACCAATTAGCTCAAAAAGCCATTGCTGAAGATTACGATACGGGTCTCAATTTATACCGTAAACTGATCATGCACTACCCAGCAAAAACCACGCATGAAGATTACATGACAGCGATTAACTTGTTGAATGAATTAAAAGAGGCGCTGCTATTCACTTCAAAAAGCCCTGAAAAGGCCAAGCTCGCTTTCGATTTTTTAGTCAGTGAACTGAATTATGAGTTCAAACAGAAACGAAAATTCCTTGCTTTGTTAGGTAAATACTATGGCTTGTAAACCATATTGTGCAGAGTTTAGCTAATCAAAACAGTTTGTTAACCGATAAAAAGAGACAAAACCCTTTCTACCACGTTTATATTCGTGGAGTGAAAGCGCAACAAATAGTTGTTTACCCCTGACTAATGTTTATAATTGCGGTAAGTTGTTGTGAGTCTTAGTAAATTGCAGGAGATTTTTGTGAAACTTAGAGTGTTGTTAAGTCTATTTATATCAGCCTTGGTCATTGTGAGTGTAAACGCTCAAGAGACTACCGACCAAGATTTGCTAGACCGCATTAAACCGGTCGGAAAAGTGCATGTTGCTGGTGCGGCACCTGCTGCAGCTGCCGGGCCTCGTACAGGTAAACAAATCTATGATGGCGCGTGCGTCGCTTGTCATACATCTGGCGTATTAGGAGCACCAAAACTTCAAGTTGCTGCTGATTGGAAACCACGCCTAGACGAGAAAGGTTTTGAACAGGTGTGGAAAAACGCGGTCAATGGTATCAATGCCATGCCTGCCATGGGAACTTGTGGTGATTGTACTGAAGAAGACATCAAAGTTGCTGTCGAGTACATGATCGAAGGTATCTAACTAGCGCATTCAGTCGCGCGTACCCTTAAATTTAGTTGTATTAAGAGCGGGTAGGATCATTCCTTGAAATGAGCGAAGACGAAAAAGTAATCGGTGAGTTAAGTGAACAAGAGTTGCGGGAGCTTATTCCCCAACTCCAGTTACTTACCGAAAAATATAAGCGCGCTGAGCAAGTTCAGAAAGCGTTATTCGAGATTAGTGAACTCGCGAGTTCAGTAAGTAATCTCGATCGTCTTTATAAAGCCGTTCACGACATTGTTAGTGAGTTCATGAGCGCTGACAATTTCTACGTTGCTTTCTACGATCCTTCCGATAAACACGTCGACTTTGCCTACTTTGTTGATGAAGTGGATGAAGAAGAACTCAGCCGAGTGCCATACGAACGGATCATGGATGGCGTTACGGGCTATATTCTAAAAAGCGGTACTAGCTTGGTATTAACCAAGGAAAATCTCGAATCGGTAGTCGAAGAAACGGGTATTGAAATACTAGGGACTCCACCGGTTGATTTGGTTGGCGTACCGTTGAAACGCAGTACCGAAGTCATCGGTGCTATGGTTGTGCAAAGTTATAACGACGACGTTCGCTATGACCAGGACGACTTTGAAGTTCTCTCATTTATTTCTCAACACATTGTGACTACGGTCGACCGTGTTAAAAGTCGTGAAGTGACCGAACGCACCATTCGTGAACGTACCAAACAATTGCGAACGATCAATGATGACCTTCAGGAAGAAATCCTGGAGCGTCAGAAAATTGAGTCTCTACAAACCGCATTATTTGAAATTTCAGAATTATCAGTCGCTTTAGACGATGACATGCCGCGCTTCTATTCGAAGCTACATGCAATATTGGCTCGGTTGATCAGTGCACCTAACTGTTTTGTCGCCGTACTGACTGAAAATAAAGACAGCCTTAACTTTCCGTATTTCAGTGATGAATTACATGAATCGGCAGATGAACGTCCTTTAGGTCTTGGCTTAACGGAATATATCATTCGTCGCGGTGAAGCCTCACTGATAGACAACTCACGTATTTTAGCCTTAGTTGAAGAAGGCGAAGTCGACGTTACTATTGCACAGAACATGATGGAGCATAACAACTCCTGGTTGGGCTCACCACTTGTGATCGACGGTGAAGTTCACGGTGTTATAGCAGTTCAAACCTACGGTAAGTTAGAAGATTACACACAGAAAGATCTCGAAATTTTGCGCTTTGTTTCCCACCACATTGCCGTTGCAATGGAGCGTAGAAGAAGTTCGGAATCGCTGAAAGAATACAATTTACAGCTGACCGAAAAAGTACAAGAGCGTACTGAAGAATTAAACAAAACTAACGAATACCTGAAGAAACAGATAGAGCAGCGTAAGGAAATTGAGTTAAAGCTTATTCATGATGCCCATCACGATGCCCTAACCGACTTACCGAATCGCGTTATGTTTAATAGCCGCCTAGAATTGGCGATTGCTAACAAAAAGCGACATCCTGAGAATCAATTTGCTGTTCTCTTTATCGATCTCGACCGCTTCAAGATTATCAACGACACTCTCGGCCATCATGCTGGCGATGAGTTCCTGGTTGAAGTTGCTCAGCGAATTGCCTTATGTAAACGCGGCCATGACTTACTTGCGCGCTTAGGCGGTGATGAGTTCGTTATCCTCTTGGATAACTTTGAGACGGTCAGTGCCGTTGAAGAAGTAGCAACACGCGTTATTAATTCCGTTTCCGTACCTTTCGTACTCGATGGTAAAGAAATGTTCAGTGGTGCAAGTATCGGTATTGCTCACCTCAATAGTACTTACATGTCAGCAGACGAAGTACTACGAGACGCCGATGCAGCAATGTATCAAGCGAAAAGCTTAGGTCGTGGACGCTACATTACCTTCGATAAGAGCATGCGTGAAAAGCTACTGGAAGATATCCAACTTGAAGCTGAATTCCGCAAAGCGCTTAAAGCAAAAAGCTTTGACTGCGTGCTTCAACCGGTTATGTCACTAACCGATGAGACATTGCTCTACTACGAATGCACGTTGCAGTGGCACAATGAAACCTTTGGTCAAATCAACCGTGAGCAGTTCTGGCAGATTGCTGAACAATGCGGTATGACTTTAGACTTGAACCAGTTCTTGCTAGATGGTGCCATCGGCTTGCTGGCTCAGTGGAAACATGATCCACAATACGCCAACCAGCGCATCGGCGTGAGTTTGTCAGTAGAGCATTTAATGCAGAAAGACTTGGTCAATGAGTTAATTGAGCAAGTAAAAGAAGCCGATTTCGAACCGGACATGTTGCTACTTGAGTTCTCAGAAAGCGCATTAACCAACCGCTCGCAGTTTATTCTGCCTGCGATTAAGAAAATCAAACGCAACGGCTTCGGTCTGATCCTAGACAACTTTGGCAGTGGCTCTGCGTCATTGAACTATTTGTTCTCTTATCCTTTCAAATTCTTAAAAATAGACGAGCGATTTGTCCAATCATTTACTCGCTCTGAGAAGAACTTACGTTTTATTGAGTCTGTTATTCTTGTTGCAGAGAAAGTGGGTCTGACAGTTATTGCTGAGGGTATCTCCAGCAAAGCTAAGCTTGATGGTTTAATTGGGCTAGGATGTGAGTTTGGGCAAGGCGACATGCTCGGACAAACGATTCTTCTCGACTTCGTTGATGACACTGACGACGCTGCCACCGAAGAATAAGCACTACACCGTTTAACTGCGCAACTACCCCAGTAAGTTACGCAGATTCGCGATACTCTTTTCTCCCTTTTCTTGACGCTCTTCAGCACTTGGCTTTTTCTTTTGAAATTCCCATTGAACATCATCTTGGGGTAATTCATAGAGGAAACGAGAAGGTTCAGGCTGAATTATCTCTCCAAATTGACGACGTTCCCGGGCAATACTGAAAACAAGCTCCTGCTGTGCTCTGGTGATCCCAACATAGGCAAGGCGGCGCTCTTCGTCTACATTATCCTCGTCGATACTACTCTGATGAGGCAGCAGGCCTTCTTCCATGCCCACCATATAAACATATGGGAATTCGAGACCCTTGGAAGCGTGCAAGGTCATTAACTGAACCTGATCAGCTTCGGCATCATCTTCACCACGCTCCATCATGTCTCGGAGTATTAAACGATTGACTATTTCAACAAGTGTCATCGGTGGCTCTAGCTCATCGCCTTGCAACATATCATTGACCCAAGAAAACAGTGTACTTACATTGGCCATTGCCATTTCAGCCGCCTTAGGGCTGGCACTTTGTTCATACAACCATTCTTCGTAGCCCATCGCTTTAATAAAGTCTCGCAGCACACCAATCGTATCGCCACGGTCCATGTTGTCTGCAGCTTCAACGACCCAGCGTGAAAAGCTACTGACCGATTGGTACGCACTAGTGCCCAAAATACTCTTTAAGCCGTCGTGACAGCAGGCTTCAAACAGTCCAATTTTGTTCGCATTTGAGAAGTGCCCAACTTTTTCAAGGGTAGCCCGTCCAATGCCACGAGTGGGTGTATTGATGACGCGCAGCAAAGCATTGTCGTCATCTTGGTTCACCAAGAGGCGCAAATAAGCCATGATATCTTTTACTTCAGTTCGCCCAAAGAACGACATGCCACCGCTTATTTTATAGGGAATACGGTTGCTCATGAGCACTTTTTCGAAGACTCTTGATTGGTGATTTCCACGATACAGGATCGCATAATCACCATAGGCCGTGTTATTCATGAAGCGATGAGCCATCAATTCGGCTACTACCTTCTCTGCTTCATGTTCTTCATTCTTTGATATCACCACTTTCAATGACTCACCGTAAGCAAGTTCACTAAATAAACGTTTATCGTACACGTGAGGGTTGTTCTGGATAAGGATGTTTGCACTGTGCAATATACGGCCTGAAGAACGGTAATTTTGCTCTAGCTTGATGAGTTTCAAGCTCGGAAAGTCTTTTTGCAGCAAGACCAAATTTTGTGGTCGGGCGCCACGCCATGAATAAATAGATTGGTCATCATCACCTACCACGGTGAATCGGGCTCTTTGCCCGACCAATAGACGTACTAACTCATATTGGCTGGTGTTTGTATCTTGGTACTCATCAACCAGCAAGTACTTCAACATGCTTTGCCACTTTTCTCTAACCGCCTGGTTAGTCTTCAGCAATAAAGTAGGTAGCAGGATAAGATCATCAAAGTCGAGTGCGTTGTATGCCTTTAAGTGTGAGGCATATTGTACGTAATATTTTGCCTGCTCAACTTCGATATCGCCTTGCGCTATCTTCAATGCGGCCTCTGGCATGACTAGGTCGTTCTTCCAATTTGAAATGCGACTTTGCAGGGCTGACAACAAGTCTTTATCACCGTCGTAATCAATTTCCGTTAAATCACGCAACAGGCTTAAGGTATCTTTATCATCGAAGAGAGAGAAACCTGCCTTATAGCCTAACTGCAGCACATGCTTCTTAATAATGCTCAGGCCAAGAGTGTGAAACGTCGACACTTTCAAACCTCGTGCTTCTGCCTTACCTAAGGTTTGTCCAACCCGCTCTTTCATTTCACGGGCTGCTTTGTTCGTAAACGTCACTGCCGCTATTTGGCGAGCTTTATAACCACACTCTCGGACTAAGTAGGCTATTTTATTGGTAATAACACGTGTTTTTCCGCTACCTGCACCGGCAAGTACCAAGCATGGACCTGATACATATTCGACTGCCTCTTGTTGTGCATCGTTTAAGCGCATATTTTCTCTCTAATAGACTCGCGTTGAGTGATTTTGAATAGCCGTTTTGAAAAGCTGTTCTGATAGTGACGGAAAACACCTTAGGAGGCAGGATCCGAAACAAGAAATAAATTATAACAAATGACGCGTAGATAACGCTTTTTTCTTTTGTATTTCGGGCTACAATTATACAGAGAATTTAAATGAAGGAATAAGCGATGCTTGACCCAAAAAAGTTAGAAGAAATTGCCAAAAATATCAGTGATGCTATCCCGCCAGGCGTAAAAACGATGGCAGGTGAAGCTGAGAATCGCGTCAAACAAGTCCTTCAGGCCCAGTTGTCGAAACTCGACTTAGTGACTCGCGAAGAGTTTGATGTGCAAAGCCAAGTACTGATCAGAACACGTGAGAAGCTCGAAGCCTTGGAAGCACGTTTAGCTGCTTTAGAGACGCCGGAAGAAAAGTAAGCTGCTAGAAAGACAGTCCTGCGAATATGCCACAGGTGATAACTAAGCCAACCCAATGATTGTGTAAGAATGCTTTAAAGCACAGTTCTTTTTGGCGAGTTGTCACCAAGCGCAACTGATAAATAAACATACCTGCAGCAATGAATAGCGACACAAAATACGCCACATTCAGCTCAGTAATTATCCCCACCCAAATCAATAAACCTAGGCTGATGACCTGCAATATACCAATGGCTAACACGTCATAGCGACCAAACAATATGGCCGTCGATTTGATCCCCACTTTCAGGTCATCATCTCTGTCGACCATTGCATAGGCGGTATCGTAAGCCACAGTCCATGTTAAGTTCGCCAAATATACAATCCACAACCAATACGGCAGGCTTTCTTGGATCGCCATAAACGCCATAGGAATTGCCCAGCTAAAAGCGGCGCCCAAGAATATTTGTGGTAAGTGTGTATAACGCTTCATAAAAGGATAAAGGCTAGCCAAAAATAAAGCGCCCACAGAAAGCACAATCGTTTGCCAATTTAAAAACAAGACCAAGATAAACGCTAACGCAATCAAGCATGCAAACAATTGCAGGGCCTCGTTTGCGCTGACTCTGCCCGACACGAGTGGTCTTGACTTGGTGCGGGCAACTTCACCGTCTACTTTGCGATCAGCATAATCGTTGATCACACAACCGGCTGAACGCATCAAAACGACACCCGCTGTGAAAATAACAAGGATATGAAAAGCAGGAAACCCGTTTGCTGCCCACAACAAAGCCCACATGGTTGGCCACAGTAACAAATAAATACCGATGGGTTTATCAGCACGCATTAGGTGCCAATAAGCTTCACGATTTTGCCACTTAAGTAACATTAGCCAACGCTCAGCAAGGTGAACAAGCGGCTCATGCCCGCATGCTCTCGGCGACATAACAAGGGCAGTCGGGTAGGAAAACTTCAGCCACCAGCAAATGCCAGTCATGTACTTTGAACTTCGAGCGGCGCCCCCACAGAGCGTGCTTGAGTTCGGCATGTGGGTCAATCGGATTTGTCGTTAGTTTTGCAATAGAGAATTCACTACGAACGAATTGGTCATCGTTGAAAATCCGTTGGCCTAAAGGTTGATTGCCAAGAGTCGCCCATGTTGTCTTACACAAATGTTCAGGCAACACACTGCGAGCAAACACCCATGGTTTTCCCTCACCATGCAAAATGACTTCGCGAACTTGCCACGCTTGTTCGTCATATTGCGGTAACGCTAATTGTTCACTTTCGTCACCATGCATGGTTGCTTGTCCAATCACTTCAACTTCAAAGTTGGAAGTAAGTGCTTGCAAACGTTCTGTTAATGAACCGGTATTAAGCAGCCAGTCAGACAAGCCGACTTGCGGAATATGATGCTGTGTTGGTGATACCCAGTTGGCGTCAATACCGATGGGAAATTGATTATTTTCTGACAAGTGATTTAGAAATTTGAGTTTAATCCGATATACTAAGTCTAACACAGCAAAGAATATATCTGCATCCGTATTGTTCTTCACAGAGGCTTGATCATGGCAGTTTGGCAAAAAAGACATCAGAGTAATCGTAAACAGCAAGTCCTTCAGGCTCTGCTTTCATTAGCATTACTCATTGGTTTTTCACTGGCGCTGTCAGTGAGCGCGAATGCTCAAGACGAGTCTGCCGCTCCATCATACGCCTATGTGGGCCTTGAGCCAGACATCGTAACAAACTATGCGGGAGACAATTCGAAGAAGTTGGGTTATGTTCGCGTGACCATTGAAATGATGGTTTCGGATCCTAGCCTCATTCCAGAAATTGAACATCATATGCCACTGCTAAGAGCCACAGCGATTGAAGTATTCGGCGCACAGCCAGAGGACAAGATCCGATCACTAACGGGTCGTGAGGATATTCGCAGAATGGTGTTACAACAATTCAGAGATATTATGAAGCGTGAAACGGGCGAAGATACAATACAAAACATTATCTTCACCAAGTATTTACGTCAGGGCGGTTAGTTCTTTTTAATACCTGCAATTTGGTGGCTCGCGAGTGCCATCAAACACCCTGATATTAAGCCAAACAGATGTGCCTCGTTCGCCATATTCACCCACAAAACATCAGCGTAACCCAGCGCCAACCAAGCTAGTAAAAACAACACTAAGTTTCTTGGTAAGCCAATTCCCCATTGCGGGCGCAACCAGCCAATCCACCAAACAAAACCGAATAATGCATACACTACGCCAGATAGACCGCCGAAATTAGGCCCCGAAATCAACAGCTGTGCGACGTTTGACGCGACGCCAGATATTAAAAACATAATGACTAACGAAGTCGTGCCAAACATTCGCTCTAATTGCGTTCCTAATACCCACCACCATAAAAGATTAAATACGATATGCAGCATGCTAAAATGCAGGAATACAGGCCCAATAAGACGCCACCACTCATGTGTTTGTGTTAGCACGCCAATTGGACGAATACTGATTGCTTGGGCGATGGGCTGAAATGCACCGAAATAGCTAAAGATATAAACAAGAGCACATATAAGTAGAATAATAGATGTAAAAGGCGTTTGTTTCGCCATTTGCAACCAAGGAGGTGCCCCCCCGGATTTATTCGGCTCGGGAAAACTCAAGAGCGATCGCCAGCTTCAATGGGAAACTGTTGTCGCCACATCTCAAAACCGCCGTCCATACTATATACTTCCTCAAAGCCTTGATGCAGAAGGTATTGGGCTGCTTGTTGAGAGCTGTGTCCATGGTAGCAGACCACGACTACTGGCGTATCAAAGTCATTCTCATTCATGAACTGAGCAATGCTGCCATTGTTCAATTGGATTGAACCGGGAATATGAGCCTGCTCAAACGATTGATCGTCACGAATGTCTACAATCTTAGCGCTGCCTTCATCAAGCTTTGCTTTTGTGTCTACGATCGAAATGTGTGCAAACTGTTCCATATAACACCTTTATTTTTCTTGGGTTCGACTAATCGGCCTGCCAGTTTAATAATACCTTACCTGAACGCCCAGAGCCCATGGTTTCAAAGCCTTTCGCAAAATCATCTATGCCAAACTGGTGAGTGATAATTGGCGAAAGATCCAGACCACTTTGTAATAGACTGACCATTTTATACCAAGTTTCAAACATTTCTCGGCCGTATATGCCTTTGATCGTGAGTCCTTTGAATATCACTTGGTTCCAATCCACGGCGACATCTTGTGGTGGAATACCTAACATGGCAATTTTGCCACCATGGTTCATTTTATCTAACATGTCACGAAATGCGCTTGGCACGCCCGACATTTCGAGTCCAATATCAAACCCTTCTGTCATGCCGAGTTCGTTCATCACGTCTTTAAGGTTTTCTGACGCCACATTCACCACACGGCTTGCGCCCATCTTTTTGGCTAAATCAAGACGATAGTCATTAATATCAGTAATCACCACATGACGAGCACCAACATGTTTTGCAACAGCAGCCGCCATAATCCCAATCGGACCAGCACCCGTGATCAGTACATCTTCACCGACTAAATCGAAAGACAAAGCAGTGTGAACAGCATTGCCAAACGGGTCAAAAATCGCCGCCATATCATCACTGATATTGGCAGGAATTTTAAATGCATTGAATGCAGGTATCACAAGATACTCCGCAAACGCACCTTGACGGTTTACACCAACGCCGGTTGTGTTGCGGCATAAGTGGCGGCGTCCAGCACGACAGTTTCGGCAATGACCACAGGTAATATGCCCTTCACCCGACACTCTGTCACCTAGGGTAAAACCAGCGACTTCTTGCCCAATCTTGACTACTTCACCTACATACTCGTGACCAACAATCATAGGCACTGGAATAGTCTGTTGCGACCATTCATCCCAATTAAAGATGTGCATGTCGGTACCACAAATCGCGGTTTTGCGGATCTTAATTAATAAGTCATTCGGGCCAATTTCAGGCACCGGGTTATCAGCCATCCATATACCAGGCTCGCGATGCAGCTTAGCAAGTGATTTCATTTGCTGAGGGTTAGCGGGAGAATTCATTAAATCACCCCTAATTCTTTACCAACTTCAATAAATGCGTCTACCGCTTTATCAATGTGAGCAATAGAATGAGCTGCCGACATTTGTGTGCGGATTCTTGCCTTGCCCTTAGGTACGACTGGGAAAGAAAAACCAACCACGTAGATACCACGCTCTAACATTTTTTCAGCCATGACACTGGCAAGTTTTGCATCGCCTAACATGACAGGGATGATGGCGTGATCTTTGCCCGAAAGTGTAAAACCAGCATCTTCCATGCGAGTTCTGAAGTGCAAAGAGTTTCGGATCAATGCATCGCGAAGGTCTTTACCGTTTGCCATCATATCGAATACTTTCAACGAGGCTGATACGATAGGAGGCGCAACAGAGTTAGAAAATAAATAAGGACGTGAACGTTGACGCAACCAATCAATCACTTCTTTTTTACCTGAAGTATAACCACCAGATGCACCACCGAGCGCTTTACCTAGGGTACCCGTTAATATATCTACTCGGCCCATAACATCGCAATACTCATGACTACCTTTACCGTTTTCACCAACGAAACCGGTAGCATGACAATCATCGACCATGACCATCGCATCGTATTTATCAGCAAGGTCACAAATACCTTTCAAATCAGCGATAACGCCGTCCATTGAAAACACACCATCAGTTGCGATCAACTTAAAGCGCGCGCCATCCTCTGTCGCTTTGATTAGCTGCTCTTCAAGGGCTGCCATATCATTACTTGCATAACGATAACGCATGGCTTTACTCAGGCGCACACCATCAATGATACTGGCGTGATTTAATGCATCGGAAATAACCGCATCTTCTTTTTCGAGAACGGTTTCAAACAAACCGCCATTCGCGTCAAAGCAAGAGGGATAGAGAATGGTATCTTCTGTACCTAAGAATTCACTGATTTTTTGCTCAAGTTCTTTGTGTATATCTTGCGTGCCGCAAATAAAACGAACAGATGCAACGCCAAAACCATGAGAATCTAAGCCAGCTTTCGCTGCCGCGATAAGGTCTGGATGGTTGGCTAAACCAAGGTAGTTATTTGCGCAGAAGTTGATAACGTCATCGCCACCTGCGACTTTAATGTCAGCATGTTGTTGTGACGTGATTACGCGCTCATTTTTGTATAAACCATCTGCTTTAGTGGCATCCAATTGCGCTTGAATGTGTGAGATAAAACCTTGTGACATAGATTACCCTCAGGTTGCATGTTCTTAGACTCGCGCATTGTCCAGTATTGTGCTCTATGTGTCTAGGTGACGAAGGGCTAAATCCACCTTTTTCAACACTGTTTGTACCAGTAAATGCGTCATTAAATCTTTACCTTTAGCGCGTGTCCCCCAAGGTAAATAAACCCACTCTTTGCCCTTTTGCTCTTTTATATTCACTTCATAGACAGAGCCCACGTAGTCTTGCGATAAGTATGGCCCGGTACGTCGGTAGTTGCTATGGGCATATAAGCCAATAACGCGCGTACCCATGGCGGTTGCCATATGTGCCGGCCCAGTATCTGGCGCAATCACTAATTTAGCATCAGCAAGCAGCGCTAACATTTGTTTTAAAGTTGTTTTTCCAACGAGGTCAAGATCGATATGCTGACTTTGTGCTTTGATTTTAGCAGAAATTTCAGCGTCTAAAGGACCGGGGCCACCGCACAGCACCACCTTGTAACCTTTCTCGCTCAAGTACTCAGCTACAGCTACGTAACCGTGTACAGTCCAATTTCTTTCTGCCTTCGACGCCGCAGGACTAATCACGATATACTTGCCAAGGTGCTGGGTTTGCTCTCTTGCCCATTGCCAGTCGCTTTCAGACAACGGCATATCCCAACTAGGCTCTGGATCTTTGGGAATGCCTATCGCATCAGCAAAACCCATAAACCCCTCTAGGACATGGGCGTAGCGTTGAGGAGCGATACGTTCATTAGTGAAGAATCGATGACCTTCTTTACTGCGCTTCCAATCAAAACCAATGCGTCTTTTCGCTTTTATGACTTTGGATAATAAATTCGCACGAAGGGCAACTTGCATCACAAACAGTGCATCGAAGACTCTATCACCGAGTGCTTCTTTTACGCTTTCTTTCGCTTGCTTACCTGCTTTTTTGTCATAGACGATAAATTCAACACCTTGCATCCCCTTGAGAAGTTGATATTCGACCTTTCCGATGATCCAGGTAATTTTAATATCAGGGCGATGTTTTCGTATGCGAGTCACCATTGCCACGGCGTGACAAACGTCTCCAATAGCAGAAAGTCGTAAAATACAGAGTTGAAAAGCTTGGCTCAAATGAAATCCGTAAGGCGAAATGTCGTTTTTTTTGTTATGTTACACCAAATCCTAAGCTTTTACAGAGCGCTTGGTAAATATCAATATGATAGAACTATACTCTATTAACCCTGATGAACAGCTGATGCTAGTGAGAGATAGTCACTGGCAACGTGATATTGTGCGCGGCTCTCTAGATATCAACGTGGCGAAATACCTGCAGCTTTTTCAGCCAGACTGGTTAGTTTCTGAAGGTTTAGTGAGCGAAACCGCATCTGGTCGAGGTATGGTTTATTTTTTTGAAGCCATGGATGAAAAGTGTGTACTGAGACATTATTTCCGCGGCGGCATGGTAGCTAAACTCACTGACGATAATTTTGTTTTTACCGGCATACAACAAACTCGCCCTTACAGAGAGCTATCAATGCTCTGCAAGTTATTTAATGCCGGATTGAACGTACCAAAGCCCTTGGCGGCGAAAGTACAAAGAAGAGGGCTTAGTTATAGCGCTGATATTATTACTGGCGCTATTGAAGAATCTCAGGAGTTGCATCAGCTTTTAATGCAAACCAGCTTAGACAAACCTATTTGGTTGGAGATAGGCAAAACCATTAAGCTCCTGCACAACGCTCAAGTTTGCCACACCGACCTCAACGTGAAAAACCTGCTTTTGCAGGCAAATATGAATAGCAAAGAGTTAGATAAAATCGGGATGACAAAAGTATTCATTCTTGATTTTGATGGCTGCAAAGAGAGAAAAGGTGAAAATTGGAAAATAGAAAACTTGGCTCGCTTCAGACGTTCACTCGACAAGCAATGCAATAAACAGGACCAGTATTTCTTCAGCGAAGAAAACTGGCACTGGTTTACTCAAGGTTATCAATCAGCTTGAATCGCGCAATAAGGCCGTTAATTCCTCAGGCTCTATCGGTTTAGAAAATAAATAGCCTTGTGCAAAATCGCATTGCAAAGCCTGTAGGATCTCATTCTGTTCGCTAGTTTCAATTCCCTCAGCGACAACTTGTAGGTTTAGTTTTTTCCCCAACATGATGATTATCTCACACAGGGTTCTATTGATCTTGGAGTCATTTATCGAATGTACAAATGACTTATCTATTTTTATAATGTCTGTTGTAAATTTTTGTAAGTAGGAGATAGAAGAATAACCGGTACCAAAGTCATCAAGAGCTACTTGCACACCCGCAGCTCGAAATTGAGCTAATATATCAGAAACTGTATGGTCAGCACTCATCAGCAAACGCTCAGTTATTTCTAACACAATAGCTTGCGGGGATATTTCCGACTTCCGAAGATGCTCTAACCAAGTAGCAATTCCATTTTCTGTGTCTACATACTGCATTGGCGATGTATTGATACAGACTTGTAATTCCGGTAAATAGTGCTGGCGCCAATAACAAATGTTTTTGCAAACTTGCTCAAAAACCCAATCACTTATTTCATTAATTAGGCCGGTTTCCTCAGCTAAAGGGATAAAGTCATAGGGGCTAACTACGCCATGAGTCGGGTGTTGCCAACGAATCAAAGCTTCTGCTTTGGTTATTTTCCCTGTCTTCAAGTCATATATAGGCTGGTACAACACAAAAAACTCTTCATTCTTGATTGCGTTACGCATGTCACTGATCAAAGTGACGCGTTTTAAGGCCTGCTCTCGCATACTTTTGGTATAGTAATGGTACTTGTTTTTGCCTATCGCTTTCGCTCCGTACATGGCCTGATCTGCATTTTTTAAGAGGCTCGAAACATTGTTAGAATCATTTGGGTAGACGGTGATACCAATACTGGCGGTAGTGTAAACAAACTCATCTTGCAGCTGAAATCCTTGGCTTATTTTTTCGATGAGCTTGTTGGCTACAGTGTCAATGTCAGATACTTGAGTAATATCATTCAATATTACAATAAACTCATCACCACCCAAGCGAGCTACTATATCTTTTTGAGCAATAGAGCTCTTTATTCGTTTCGAACACGCTATCAGTAGATCGTCACCAGTGCTATGGCCCAAAGTATCGTTAATATCTTTAAAGTTATCTAAATCGATAAACATAACAGCGACTAATGTTCCATTGCTATTCGCTGCCGCTAAGGCGCGCTTCAAGTGTTTCTGCATTACGCTTCTATTTGGAAGCATAGTGAGTTCATCTAAATTGGCTTGACGCCAGATAAGCTCACTTGCGTGATAACGTTCAATTGCAATACTGGCAACATGTGCGAACTGCTCTATTCTGTTGAGTTCTTCTGCTGTTGGCAGTGTTGGAGTTGAATGGTAAATAGCGAAGGTACCTAAAACTTTGCCATCAGCAGATTTTATAGGTTCTGACCAGCAGGCTGCCAATCCTGCTTTTTCCGCGATAGAGGCCCAATCTGTCCAATAAGGATGTGTGCTGACATTATCTACCACCGTCCGTTTACCTGTGAACGCTGTAGTACCGCATGAACCTTGACCTACACCGATTTCAACACCGTGGATAGCCTCGTTATAGAACTGAGGTAATGAGGGCCCAGCCCCTAGCAATAAGCGCGTGCCATCTAGCAACAAAATACTGCAATATTGTCCGACGTATTCTTGTTCTACCGCAGTCACAATCTCTTCAAGAACCGGCTGTAGCGAGAATGAACTAACCACCTTTTCTAACAAAACATCTCTAACACGCGCTAATTTCTGCGTTTCTTCAAGCTTCTTTTGTAGTCTAAGGCCTAATAATTGCGTACTCAACGCCCTGTCTTTATTTAATTCATCTTCAACAATCGTGACAAGATCCTTAAGCGCTCGAACTTGCTCATCACTCAAAGTCCCCGGTTTGGTGTCAAAAACACAAAGCGAACCAATATGATGACCCTCAATAGAAATCTTAATACCCGCATAAAATCGAATAAAAGGCGCATTGATAACAAATGGGTTGTTATTGAAATCTTCGTTATTGAGGGTGTCTGGAATAATAAAGATGTCATTTCTGAGAATGGTATGAGAGCAAAAAGAAGATGAGCGAGGGGTTTCATTGAGCCCAAGGTTAACGTCGGACTTAAACCATTGTCGATCAGCGTCGATAAATGAGATCGTAGAGAATTGGCAGCTGCAAATACTTGCGGCTAAGCGGGTAATTCGGTCAAAGCGCTCTTCTTTTTCCGAATCTAAAATATTTAACTTCTGTAATACCGAAATTCGGTCTTTTTCGTTAGGCGGTAATGGAGCAACTCTCAAGCTGGATCTCCTCAGGAGTAAAGCTTTCAACCACCACATCATAAATTATAGTGATCACTAACAATCTTATTTGCTCAAGAATAGACCACAAGCAGAATATATACAACTGAGTGTTTTATCGTCAGTGTTTATCCCCAAATTTCCTTCCAAAAAGGAGGTCAGCAATTTGGCTTATGTCAAAAACTTAATCAAACGCGTAAGTAGCGTTAAGATAAAGCAAGGCGTCAACTTCGCTGCCTTGGTCGACAAGGTCTCGTGATTCGATACTTCCACCTGCTTTTAACAACCAATTTCCAAAGGGTCTTTGGTAAAACCCACTCACTTGTACCAAGTCTTCAGTCACCGCATCCGTTAACACAGGAGAAGGTCTTGTCCCATCTTTGTTCAGCTCAGCAACACGCAAAATAACCTCAGCTAAAGCGCCACCCTCAAAGCGTATATTCGTGCCAAGCGTGAGTTGCTTTGCGTCACTATCAAAAGTGCTTCCAATAACTCTGTTTCGGTATCGATATCCGCTTGAATAGGTCCCATTTTCATAGAAACAATTCACACTGGTATCATCGTCACCACCACAAGAAATATTAGTATCGCTCGTTTCCAAGTACACTTTTGCGTTGCCAATATAAGTCGATAAACCAACTAAGTTTGCGTTATCGGTGATGCGAATACCGCTTTTTGAATCTTCACCGATGCGTTGTGCATAAATAGAGATAGGACGATTGAATACTTCGAAACTATATTTGATATCATATCCGGCTAAATGATTGCCTGCTTTCGTCAGCTGGTCTTTAGTGCAGCTTTCACGGCGAAGGCAGACTTCTTGGAATGTGACAACGTCGAGCAGCGCACTCAACCCACTGGGATTGCCCTCGCCTCCCCACATTACTGCCCAAGATGCACCAATTTCAAGGCGCTTTAACGGGCTGAAGGTAAAACGGTTAAGTAATAAGTTTGTGTTAGGCACTGCTCGGTCTTCTTCCAAGCGCCCGATTTGGCTAGTTAAATACCAAGGACCTAACCACGAGAGCCAAGGGCTTTCAGAACGTGTAGCACTTGAGCGGCTCAGTGCTAATGTTGGGATTGGCCGTGCGTTATTCGATAAAATTAGACTGCTCGATTGACCGGGCCCCCACCACTGGTCGATTGCGCCCGCACGCAAATTCCACTCTCCAAATTGGTATGCTAAGAAACTGTTATCTAGATTCTTTTTACCACCCGATTGGTAATTTACGCTGAGTTGCGCACTAAAACGTTGCCAATAGAATTCATTGGTTATTTTGACAGACGCTTTCACATCTTCGACACCATCCAATGACGTAAGGCGAGGTTCGCTCGTTGCGCCTTGGATCTCAAGAAAGGTGCGTCTTTTTTGCTGTTTCTGTAAGTACAAATAATGGTCTAAACGCTGCGCAGCCTGTTTAGGAATATTCGGCATTTTAGCGATGTCGAGTTTCATTATTTGGTCAGCAACACCTCTCCATGGCACCGGGTAAGTGATCACGGTGGCATCTAAATAACCCCATTCTTGAAGCGTTTGAAGATCGTAATGCAACTGCTTATCTACTGTGCCTACCCAAGGTGAAGCCTTGCTTGGCGAAACAATCGCTAATAAAGCAATAAAAAGAGAAATGAAAAATGTCGTGCGTCCTGTCACTAAAAAGCATCCCCGAAAAGTGAAAAAATTACAGTCAAATTAAAGTCCAATAATCTGAAAACCGAATAGGTAATAATAACTCATTGGCTTGTAGTTAAACACTTTTTATCGGTTTTTCGTTGCAATTATTGTCTGCTTTCAGTTACTGTTCGTTTCCACACACGAAATCAAACACCAAGGCTGTAGGGATGACACAGATTAAAGCGATCTATCCTGGTACTTTCGATCCTATTACGAATGGTCATGCAGACCTAATCGGTCGCGCTGCCAAAATGTTTTCACACGTGATGGTTGCGGTTGCATATAACCCTAATAAACAACCTTTGTTCAGTTTAGAAGAGCGGGTTGCAATGGTCACAGAGATCACCAAAGACTTGCCTAACGTAGAGGTTAAAGGTTTTACAGGCTTGCTTGCTGACTTAGCAAAAGCGGAAGGGGCAAATATTTTAATTCGCGGTTTACGTGCGGTTTCAGATTTTGAATTTGAATTTCAACTCGCTAATATGAATCGCCGATTAAATAAAGATTTGGAAAGTGTATTCTTGACTCCCTCGGAAGAAAACTCATTTATTTCATCTACTTTGGTGAAAGAAGTGGCATTACACAATGGTGACGTGAGTAGCTTCTGCTCTCCGGTGGTACTAGAAGCCTTGCGAAAACGCCTAGAAGATAAAGACTGAGGTCTACTCCAACAATAATATTACTTTTGGCAATGAATACAGTAAAAAGTATTACGTTGCCCTATTACTTTAGAGCGGATAGGTGTCTGACAAACCTCACACTCCTCGCCTGCACGACCGTACACTAAAAGATGTTGAGCGAAGTAACCTGGATTTCCATCAGCTTGGGCGAAGTCTTTTAACGTTGTTCCACCTTGGCTAATTGCGTTGGCCAACACTAATTTAATGTTCTCGGTGAGCAATTGATAACGCTTCAAACCCACTTTGCCAGCAGCTCTACGTGGATCGATCCCTGATTTAAATAAAGACTCATTGGCATAAATGTTTCCCACACCGACCACAATTGCGTTATCCATAATGAAAGTTTTCACTGGTGACAACTTACCGCGTGACTTATCGAACAAAAGCTTAGCATTAAAGTCATCAGTAAGCGGCTCAGGACCCAGCGCTCGTAGTATTTTTAGCGGTTCTTCATCAGGAGATTGCCACAAACAGGAGCCAAACCGTCTAGCATCATTTAAAACAAGTTTCTTACCCGTATTCAACTCAATCTCAATGTGATCGTGCTTCTTGCGGGGTAAACTTGTATCAACAACACGCATTTTACCCGACATCCCCAAATGCATGACTAAGGCGCCTAGATCTGTGTTAATAAATAGATATTTAGCCCGACGAGTTACCGATCGAATAGTTTGCTGACTGGCTAAATGCACCTCATCGGGAACCAACCAACGAAGCTGCGGCTGATGAACCACAATCTTCGAAATGATATTCCCCTCAAGGAATGGAGCAATACCGAGTTTGGTTACTTCAACTTCAGGTAATTCAGGCATAAGAAGGATTTACCACTGGGTTAGTTGTTGGATAGTTGGAAAGTCGAGCAATAATACCTCGTCATTAAACAAAATGTAGGTTTGCTGCTCGCGCTCGATGGTGGAAATAACCCGACCATTGCGCTCACCAGCAAGCCATAAAACAATGACGTGATCGGGAGTAGAAAACGCGGCTTTATCAACCATGCTCTGACGCTTAACAAGCGCCTTGGTCCAATTGTCGATTAATGCTGCAAGCTGACCGGGGGCAGGTGCCGATTCAGATAAACTAGGAGAGCCCATCTTCAGACGCCAAGCTTTACCCGCTCTCTCAACAATATCTTGATCGATATGTAAGCTAAGTAATACCGCTCCCTCTTCAATGATAGGAAAAGGCTGGTCAGCATCATCTGATTGAAAATTTCCAATATTTAGCGCAAATATCATCGCTAACATTGCGAAAATAATGACATTATTCCAAGCTTTTTGAGATAAACGCGCCATGCTTTGCCCTTTTTGCCTTTCCGATAATTAAGTCACTGTGATTGAAGAAATAACTGGACCTTTTATGGTCCGAACAACATCATCAAACATTTTATCTTATTTCACAACACAAAAAACCCAGCAAAAGCTGGGTTCTCGTGGAGACAAAGCACAAGTTTATTACTTGATTTTCGCTTCCTTGAACATAACGTGCTGGCGAATTTTAGGATCGTATTTTTTGATCTCCATTTTGCCAGGCATGTTACGCTTGTTTTTGTCTGTGGTGTAGTAGAAACCCGTACCAGCAGATGAAACTAATTTGATTTTATCTCTCATGGGAATTCCTTAGATTTTCTCGCCACGAGCACGGATATCAGCTAGTACTGTATCAATGCCTTTTTTATCGATAATACGCATACCTTTAGTAGTTAAGCGTAATTTCACGAAACGGTTCTCACTCTCAACCCAAAAACGGTGAGTTTGAAGATTTGGCAAAAAGCGACGACGAGTCGCGTTTCTAGCGTGTGAGCGGTTGTTACCGACTGCAGGACGCTTACCTGTAACTATACAAACTTTTGACATCTTATTGTCTCCAGAAAAACTGTTTGCCGTCTAACCCAAGCAAACAAATATTGCTGTTAAACGTCTTTAATAATGAGGGCGCATTTTATACAGGAAACGCCACCCCAATTCAACAAAAACTTGCTTTTTGGGCGATCTTTTTACGATCAGCTCAAAACGATTGTATTATTTTTGAACGGGCAACACTTGCAGAACTCATAAAATCACTTGGCGATATAGAACATACTTACAATATATCAATCACTTAAGCGATAAGAGTTCGAATAAAGGGCTATCGGGTCGCTTTTTTATGACTAATCTAATTGGTTTAAACGTTTCGCTCGCTCTTTTTTGTTTTTGAACAAGAAATAAAGTCGACTGGTGAGCTGTTTCCAAAAGCTCTTTTTGGCCTGGCTTCTGGCATCATCCTGACTGCTGTTTTTACCGATATCACTTAACTTTTGGCGATCAACCAAAATTGAATACGGCAACAAACCAAACACTTTGAGATCGCGCTCCCACCAATATTGAATATCGATATCGATCGGGCGTTGAATAAAACCATCATACACTAACAGTTTCTTTGCACCTTCGGCACTGATTGCTTGCGCATAAGTGCCGGCTGGCACTTTATTATAGGTTACCAATGAAAAGTCATTTTTGGGGATCTGATGGATAGCGCGTCGCTTAATAGGCGTTTCACCTAATTTGATAATATCCCAAGATGTGTCAAGTTCAGCCAAGGTCTGGATGGCATCGCTAGCGCTATCCTGTAGAACAAAGTCATCTTCTAGTACTACTGCGAAATCAAGCTCATCTTCGATGATTTTTTTCCAGACTTGTTGATGACTCAAACAACAACCAATTTCACCGGGGCTCAGTTCTTTATAATAGTCGGACTCTGCAAACTGATAGAGTTGGCTTAAGGTTTCAGCTGACATCGACAGGCCATTGACTGCCTCGATACGCTCAAAGTCTAAACCGGCATCATCTAGTTGTTGAGCGCAAGCCCCGAGTCTATCCTTTGACTCTGCCAAATTGATGACAAAAATTTTCCATTTCTTCATGTAATACTATTTGTTCCTGCCGACTGAATAGACGAATGATAACGCAGATTGAAACGCGATCACATAGGCGCTATTTGCATACAGACAAAAAATATCAAGAAGAACATGCAAGCAAAGAGCTATAGCAAACCCCGTTGAGCAAAAGACACTGTCTCACCGTCTCCAATCACAAAATGATCTAGCACTCTCACATCTATTAGCTCCATTGCACGCTGTATTCGGCCCGTGATTTGGATATCAGCTTGGCTAGGCTCTGCCACACCACTTGGATGATTATGCGCTAAAATCACAGCTGCAGCGTTATCTTCCAATGCTTGTTTTACAAGCTCTCTTGGATACACTGCAGCACTGTTGATTGTGCCTTTAAACATATGCCGAAAGGCAATGAGTTGGTGCTGGCTATCGAGTAATAGCATAGCGAAGATTTCATGAGGCTTTCGTTGCAGTTGCGCTAATAAGTAATCTGAAGCTGATTCTGCGTGCGTGAAACTTTGGGGCTTTGTCAGTGATTCTGCTAGCGAACGTTTGGTCAATTCAAAGCAAGCATTTAAGGTTGCATATTTTGCTAGCCCAAAGCCAGTGGTTTGGCTTAATTGCGCCTTACTTGCACTAACTATAGCGCGAACAGAGCCATGCCTCGCCAATGCCTCACGCCCAAGTTCAACAGCGTTTCGTCCCTTACTACCGGTGCTGATAATGATGGCAAGCAGTTCAGCATCGGATAGTGTTTCTGCACCAAATTTCAATAATTTTTCTCGCGGCCTCTCATGTTCTGGCCATTTCATCATTTTCATATTTCCATTCCTTTGGTTTCTTTGTCACAATAGCGCTTATCCAATCCTTTGAAGAACGAGCGCAAGCTATACTTGTACTCTCAATAGCAAAATATGCAACTTGAACAAAAGAACGTTTTACTGGGTATCAGTGGTGGCATAGCCGCATATAAAACACCTGACTTGGTCAGAAAACTGACTGCTGTAGGCGCTAATGTCAGAGTTGTGATGACTGATTCAGCCAAAGAGTTTGTTTCCCCCTTAGCACTTCAAGCCGTTTCAGGGAATAAGATTAGTAACAGTCTTTTGGACGAAGATGCTGAAGCGGCGATGGGTCACATCGAACTAGCACGCTGGGCAGACGTATTCTTGTTAGCACCCGCGACCGCAAATGTCATGGCTAAACTCACTCACGGTCTAGCTGATGACTTGCTCACTACCCTCGCCTTAGCGACACCAGCGCCAATTATTATTGCGCCCGCCATGAACCAACAAATGTGGGCTGCGCCAGCAACGCTTGAAAATACTGAAAAACTAAAAGCAAGAGGATTAAGCTTCATTGGGCCAGCAAGTGGCGAACAAGCCTGCGGTGACATTGGCTATGGTCGTATGGTTGAACCAGAAGATATCGTCAAATTCTTACTCGAATATGATTTCGAAGACCAAGCCAGTGAACAGATTTTCGCTGGTAAGAAAATCATGATTACAGCCGGTCCGACTCGAGAAGCACTGGATCCTGTGCGGTATGTAACGAATCATAGCTCGGGTAAAATGGGCTATGCGCTTGCTGAAGTCGCACGAGATTTAGGTGCTGAAGTCACCTTGGTTTCCGGCCCAGTTAACCTAAACCCTCCGAAGAATATTGTTTGCAATCAGGTTGTTAGTGCTCAAGACATGCTGGATTCGGTAATGCGAGATATTACCCACCAAGACATATTTATTGCCTGCGCAGCCGTAGCCGACTTTCGTTTGGCCGAAGTACCTACTCACAAAGTTAAGAAAAAAGAAGGGCTGTTAACGCTTTCATTTGAGCAAAACCCTGATATTCTAAAGACCGTTGCAGCACTAAATAAGAAACCGTTTACCCTAGGTTTTGCCGCTGAAACAAATGACGTAGAGGCCTATGCCAGAGGTAAGCTTGAGCGTAAAAATTTGGATATGATTGCCGCCAATGATGTATCATCAACAGACTTAGGTTTTAATTCTGATCGAAATGCACTAACGGTAATTACAAAGCATAATAAAACGGATTTACCACCGGCTAGCAAAAAAGCGCTAGCGAAAGAGTTACTAACACTGTTGCATATTGAATATAGCAATCAAAAATAATAAAAAGTAAATAGGTACTCTCATGCCCGCGACAAAAAGACCCAACCGCCGCGCACAAATACTGCAAGCACTTGCAGGAATGCTAGAACACAATCATGGTCAACGAATCACAACTGCAAAGCTTGCTGAGCAAGTAGGTGTTTCTGAAGCCGCCTTATACCGTCACTTTCCTAGTAAAGCACGTATGTTTGAAGGCTTGATCGAGTTCATTGAAGAAACACTTTTTTCCCGTATCAATAAGATTATGGAAGAAGAGAAAGAAGCCGCAACGCGATGCCAATTGATCATGCATTTAATTTTAGGCTTTGCCGAGAAAAACCCAGGTATCACTAGAATATTAAACGGCGATGCATTACTTGGCGAACAAGAGCGCCTGCGAGACCGCATTGCTAAATTGTTCGAACGCTTAGAAGTACAATTGAAGCAAATACTAAGAGAGCGCAAGTTGCGTGAAGGCAAAACACTGAGTGTAGACGAAGCTGTGTTAGCCAATATTCTTATCTGTTTTGTTGACGGTAAAATCAATCAGTTCGTGAGAACGAAGTTTGAGCGTCCACCAACGCAACAGTTTGGTGAGTATTGGTTAGCCTTTAAAGACCATTACTTAGCTAACTAGCCAATTTTTGTGGTGAGTGTTATCGACACTCACTTCTTCAAATTCTTTTAAAAAACCATCTTGTCCATTCATGCGCCTTTCAACTGCATGAATGTTGGCCGTTCCCGCATCTACCCATTGCTCTGGAATACAATACTCAGTTTGAAGAAAAGCCAGAAACCGCGAACGTAGGCTTTCATTCATCTCCCACTCATCAAGAACAGCTATTCTTTTACGTAATACATCTGAGTTTGGGCAGTGAATAACTAAGCCCGGTACGTTGTAACAAGCGCTGCCTAAGGTGATAACCTTTCTGCCAAGCAACAATGCCTCCAGACCAACGGTCGAATTAATGGTGACAACCGCTTTCGCTTTCTGAATTAACTCCTGCGTGTTGTTTCCATTGGCAAAAAGGGTGTTTGGGTGCTTGTCATACAACTGCTCATAATGCTTGGGCCACGATGGGTGCTCTTTGAATACAAGGTAAAAAGCATCATTCAGATAGGCATCAAAGGCACTCACAACTTCTTCATAAAACTGCTCCATGCTTTTAATCCATGAAGAATTACTGATAATTTGAGAATCGTTTGGCACTTGAAAGGGTATGAAAATGAAATTGTCAGGGAGGCTCGTTTCAGTTTGTGTTGCTCGTTGTTTATGCGGTTTACGCTGCACTAATGAGTGAGACGATATCGTTGAAGATGCTAAAGACCCGTCACGATTTAAATAGAACCGAGGATCCTTTGGGATTGAACTAGTACCGTTTACTCCATTGCAATCGAGCGTCGTTGTACGAGGCAGTAATCCATTCTCAAAATACCAAACCTTAATATTAAGACTTTTTGCAAGGTAAACTAATGTCTCGGCTGGTAGTTTATGGCCATTCCAAACAGCGATAGCTGCTGGCTGTTTTTGCTTGAAAATTTCATGGTATTTAGCGAATCGTAAAACTTGCAAAAAGTAAGTCACGACATAGTGGAGATTGCGAAAAAGTCGATATGAAAAAAGCCATGGAGACTGCACTGATTTCTTTTCAACTTGCTTCTCAACAATGTCATTAAGATCAGCTTTCATCGCAGGGAGCAAGCCAAATAACGCGCCTAAGGTTGGCATGCCTAAGTAATTCACTTCTGTTTTAAGACGTACGCCTTTAGAGAGCTTTGCAAAGTACTTACCATGACTATTTCGCTTTATTATAAACAATACATCTAACATCCATCACTCCGACTCTTGCGCGCATTTGGCGCACACTAGCCCAAGAGTTTATGAAAATAAGATGATGCTTAAATTAACGAGGAATGTCACTTTTGTGACAATATCAAATATTAACAAGAATCTGTTTTTGACTAGTTCGCAAGGATAAAATCGGTAATACGGTCACTGCATTTCCCGTCAGTTTTACCGGCCATTTCCAAAGTAATTTTCTTTCTATAGGCTGACTTAGCACTGGGATTTGCTAAACAGTAAGCGACTTTGTCTTTCACTTCTTTGGGGCTCTTTGCTTGCTCACATAAGTCATGAAATAACGCTAAGTCTTGGTCCATACGTTGACCCATTCTGAACTTAAACAGACCTCGGTAGCTCCATCTCACTTTATAAAAGTCACACCAGACGACTGGCTTATCGAGTGCGGCAAACTCAAATACTGTTGAGGAAGCTTCTGACAACATAAGGTCAGCGAGATCCATAAACGGGAGCAGAGAATAGCAATCTACAGGACCAATATACACATTGTCATAAGTAGACCACGCATTTAGCAAGGCGCGCTGTTTTGCATACTTTGCTTTGGTGAAACTAAAAAAGTGGGGCTTGATAATAAAATTGTATTCGGACATTTCTGCCGGCCAATCTTTCGGGAAACACTCAATGCTGGATGGAAAAAATGTGGGAGCGTACAGCACAGTAGGCTTGGTCGGATCTAAACCGATAGACTGCAGAGTTAACTCTGATTGCAATGCTTTATCTTCGCTAAATAAAGGATCGAGCTTAGCGTAACCCACATCTTCAAAGCGACGATTTGGAAACATTTCTTCTAATCGCTGTTTTCGGGTGTCGCCTTCAACGAAACGAACATCAAACGGGAATTGACTAGTGACGTAATAGCAAGCTTTTGGACCAATGCCATGTTGCATGTAGGCTAACTTGATCCCCTGCTCTTGTAATTGCGTGAAAGCATCATCCGGTGCATTGCCAAACACAATCCAGCTAGGCTGCTTGTTAGCATAGAAAGCTTTCGCTTCCTGCCCATCGTTTACCATTGCGTAAGTAAAGCCCTCTTCATCTAAGGCTTTTTTTGTAATCGGGGAGATTTCAGGTTCTTCATGGAGTAAAAACGATACCTCGCATCCCGCTTTTTTAAGGCAATGTGCCACAGGTAAAAACTGAGGTAAGTAGTACAAGTGCAACACGTCGAAGATGACTGATTTCATAATCCAGCAAGTTTATATGTCAAAACAATATAATACCGTACATGAACTATTTATGACAGTTTGATGACAACAGGCTCTTTCAAACGCGATAAGCGACAGCTCGTCAAGGCATCCGTTAGAATAAGATGGTACCACCTAAGAAAATCCTAGGTGGTACTTGTTTTTGAATTTACTTCGCGAAGGTCTCGCCGAAGAAATCGCCCTCGTTCCAAGTCGGCTTTTCAGCTTGGTTAGCTAAAGTCAGGCCAATTTGGAAGTTGACGTTTGTGAAGGTTTTCGCCGCTTCCCATACAAAAGGTTGGCTCATATCATCACCCGGTTTGTGATAGTTGGTAGATAAGAAAGTACTGAATACTTTGCTGCCATCTATTTCTGGATCTTTTGATTGTAAACCAGGTACTAAGAATACCGCTGGGATGCCCTGTTTTACGAAGCTATAGTGATCAGAGCGGGTAAATAAGTTCTGCTCTGGCCACGGGTCTTCACTCAATGTTAATCCAGCGTTTTTCGCAGCTAACTCTACCGATGCTTTCATAGAAGAATGATTTGCACCAAAGGCAATCACATCTGCAAATTCATAAGTGAGAATTGGCATATCTAGGTTCACGTTGGCGATCATACTCCCCTTTGGTACCGTTGGATTGCGCGCGTAATAATCTGCACCCAACAAACCTTTTTCTTCTCCTGTGACAGCGATGAAGATGATTGAGCGTTTCGGTGCCACAGGTAACTCACTGAACATTCTTGCCGTTTCCATTAAGACAGATGTACCAGTAGCGTTGTCCATTGCGCCATTATTGATTTTGTCTTTCTTTACTGATTTAGAAATACCGATATGATCAGAGTGAGCAGAAAATACAACATACTCATTTTTCAAAACGGGATCGCTGCCTTCCAAGATACCGACGACATTCGGGCTAGTTAGGTTCTCATGGGTCGTTTTGCGACTCAGGGTAACCGTTGCTGGAATATCGAACCCCACTGGAGATTCTTCTTTTTCTAATTGCGCGAAGACATCTGCAATAGGAGTTGACCCAAGTGCAAACAGTTTTTCAGCCGCTGGCGGGCTGAGATAAGCACTACCCACTAAGCCAGGCTGCACGTTTGAAGGGTTACCATCTTCTTGCACCCAGCGCATTCTAGGAGAATATAGGTAATTCAATAAATTCTTGTAAGGACGTCTTTTTTCGCTGCTTGGTGTTGTGACTGTCATGTAGCCAACTGCGCCACGCTCTGCAGCATACTTTGATTTTTGCGTACCTGAAGCAGCATGCGAGCCTTCTTCCGATGGAAACGAAGCTGGCTTACCCGATAAAGCTAGTACAATCTTGCCTTCAACGTCTAAACCGGCGTAATCGTCATGGTTTAGATTTGGTGCAACAATACCGTATCCCACGAAAATAATGGGAGCAGTAACGCTAGCATCTTCAGACACTAAGTTAGGTCCACTCAAAAAGTCATCAGGATACGTTAGCGCAAAGCTTTCACCTTTAGATTCTACATTAAAGCTAGGTGAATCTTGCACCAGCAAACCTTTACGGAAATTAATGCGTTGAATATAAGTACCGTTGTCTCCAGCAGGCTTTAAACCGTACTTGGCAAATTCGCCAGCAATATACAAAGAAGCAATCTCATGACCTTGGGAACCGGTTTCTCTTCCCTCTAATAAATCGTCTGCCAAAAAGCCCATATGTGACTTAATGTTCTCAATATTAGGAGTCACATCTACCATGCTACTCATCGAGTGTTGTTGGGCTGTCATGGAGCAGCCTAGAACCAGTAAACTGGCGCTTGCTGCAATCGTCGATTTCAGCATTAGTTGCGTAAAGCGTTTCATACTATTGTCTCTTTTGGTGTCAGTGTTGTTTTCGAATTTGGTTTTCGATTTTTGCTTTTCATTTTTCACGCCGTGTTTATATCATAAATTCAGGCCCAATATTACGATGTAATGCCTTCTGAAATATTGTGTAACATTTTCCTAAGGTTGCTTCTGAAAGCTCGTTTAATAGGTGTTTGTAATCTAAGGAGGAGAAATTCAAACTCTTGGCATTTTCCTAAAAGGCTGTTATACCTATAGCATTAAGAACAGATGTTCTTTTATGTTTAGCGCTATTGTATTGGCTTAAATCGCCACCTGCATGCGCAAAAAACAGGTTGTGAATAGGAAGGTTGCCTATGCCAAAGCAAGCCCAGTACAACATCAACGACATTCTTTCGTACGCAGTTGAAATCTTCACAGAGCAAGGTTTTGCTAGCGCTTCGATGGAAGAAATCATCGCTCGAACGCAATTTAATCGAAGAGCGTTTTATCTAGAGTTTAAGAGTAAACGCGGTTTCCTACACGCGGTCTTACAGCACTACGTCGACACGCAATTATCGCGATGCCAAGAAAGCTTAGTTGCACGCAGAGAGACCGGTACGGTTGCAATAGATGACTACTTCCGAGCTTATTATTCACTTATATCCGAACAGGGTTGCTTATTAGTTGACTGTATTAGCGAACTAGGCCGAAGTGACGAGCAGGTGCAAACTATCGCGCGTCATTATTATGATTCATTGCAATTATGCTTTATTGCTTGTTTAGAGCGAGCACAGAAACATCAACAAATTCGCCCAGATGTGAATATTGAAGCAATTGCCTTACAGCTTACCTGTTTTACTCAAGGCTTTGCGGTATCGAGTATTTTGCAAGATGGCGAAGACGATGTGCTCATTGCCATGCGTCAGGTTTTGTCTAGCGTTGCACTAAACCAAGAAGCCGACACATGAGAAATATGACAAAGAGCCATACTTCGGCAAAGTATCAGCTCACGTGGTCACATCGACTCATTGGTCTGATTTTTATTGTATTTTTAGCATCGTGTGCTGGTACTGACAGCTTCCAACAGCGCAAGGGCAAAGAGCATCATACGCCCGATGGTTTTAAGAACTTATACGTTGTTGATACCGATAAGAGCTTTTTTGATTTTCTGGAAATGCGTTTACTGGGCGATGAAGTATGGGCAGACCACCCCGCTTTGGCTGACCAAGTGCCTCAGCAACAAGTAGATATTGCTAGAATTCAAGCGAAAAGTGATCTGCAAGCCGAGACAGATGTGCCGTTAATAACATGGCTAGGGCACTCTATGTTCTTGATTCAACATAAAGGTCTCACCTTACTCACCGATCCTATTTTTAGTAATCGGGCATCTCCACTCTCGTTTGCTGGACCAAAACGCTATATACCACATGCAATGGACTACGCAGACTTACCTAATATCGACATTGTCATTATTAGCCATAATCACTACGACCACCTAGACAACAGTACCTTGAGCACCTTAGCCGAAAGAAGCTTACAACAGGTCTCACCTACTCGCTTTTTTGTGCCTCTAGGTTTGAAAGCCCACTTAGAACAAGAGGGCGTAATCGCTAATAATATAACTGAGCTAGATTGGTGGGATAAGAGCATTGCGCAAAACGCCTTTGCTTCGGCCGATATACAGGCACTACCAAGCCAACATTGGTCAGCGCGGGGGCTAAGTGACAGATTGCAAACGCTTTGGGCAAGCTGGTCAATAAATATTGATGGGTTTCACATTTGGTTTGCCGGAGATACTGGCTATAACAGCGTTCAATTCAAAGAGATTGGCGAACGTACCGATCCTATCGACTTGGCGCTCATTCCCATAGGTGCCTACTTACCTCGATGGTTCATGCAGAAATACCACGTGAATCCAGACGAAGCATTGAAAATACAGGCGGATGTAAAAGCTAGCAAAGCAATTGGGATGCACTGGGGTACCTTTCCACTCACCGCGGAAGAACCGGGTGACCCAGTCAAAGCGCTCAAACATGCCCAAGAAACACAATCACTAGATGAATCGAAATTCACCACGATGGCTATCGGCGAAACAATGCGTTTTGAACCATAAGCCGTTCGTGAACCTATCGGCCTTTGGCTACTTCAGCACAAAAATTTGCCATACTGCTAGCAGTTTCACGACTAATGTCAGGACAGGCAATGGGGAACATTTCAACTGCATGAGTGGTACCCATCACTTGTCTACAACTGGCTTGAACACCTGCACGCAATAACAAGCGATAGAAATTCACTCCCTCGTCTCGCAAAGGATCACACTCATTAACGCTAATCATCGTTGGCACAAAGCCTTTTAGATCTTCTTCAGTCGCGAAACCTGGCCAAGCTAAAGGGTTTTGTGCTTCGAATGCCTCGATGCCATAAATCATCGCACTTATATTGTTGTGTAGATCGAGCAAAATACCGTTATTTTCTGCCGATGATGGATTTTCTGGCAAGGGCCACTTCCCTGCAATGTAAGGGCACAATGCGTAAACGCCAGAAATAAGCGATAATTGCTTATTGCTTTTTAAAGTCAGAGCCGTGGCGATAGCTAGGTTCCCGCCACCACTGTCGCCCGATACCACAATATTATCCACATCGATGTTAAAGGTATCGCTATTTTCAGATAACCACTGAAGTCCCGATACGCAATCATTCAATCCCGCAGGAAACGGCGCAACCTCGGGTGATGATGAAGGCAACAGTGCATTTCTAAAATCTACCATTGCAACCGCTACGCCTTGTGCAGCAATCATTTTGCCCCATGCAGTGTAATTGCCATCGTAGCAGGACATCGTCGCCATACCGCCACCATGTATGTAATAAATACACGGTAAGTTATGTTGATTGTCGGGTCGAATGAATTGAATATTGACCTGATTACCATCTGGGCTTGATGTGAAAGAATGAGTACTAATATTCAGACCCGTGCTAGGTGCAATGGTTTCATCGTTGCAATTATCTAGGAAGCCTTTCATCATTTGGCGAGTCATTATCGCTCGTTCTGACTGAGCAGCTTCAAGAGCGGCCTCGCGACTCTCTATATCGTTAGACCCCGTAAGACGCATTTTTCCAAAAGCGGCTTTAATCCTTGGATCTATTCTTGGGTCATTTTCCATTTTACTCATCGCTATTTTGCCATTGTGTGGTACTTCATGACTTGTTTTATATCAGCCACACGCTTGCTTGTCATCCCCGCACTCTCGTCTTCCCTGCGCTGTCGTCATCCCTGCGCTGTCGTCATCCCCGCGCTGTCGTCATCCCCGCGCTGTCGTCATCCCCGCGCTGTCGTCATCCCCGCGCTTTCGTCATCCCCGCGAAGGCGGGGACCTAGATTCCTGCCTCCGCAGGAATGACAGATAATTGCAGGAATGACAGATAATTGCAGCAATGACGGATGATTGCAGGAATGACGGATGACGAGACATATTTAACTTTTGGTTAACTTTAATCGAGCTTTCGAGTAACCTGAGAGCCTGATTGATAAACGAGGTAAGATATGAAAAAGGTTTTTTGTTCTGTTGCAGTGGCGTTATCACTGGCGGCCTGTGGTTCAACCCAGCCCACTTCTCCAACTAGCACCACGGCACCGATGGCACAAGTCAAACCGGTCGCATCCTATACTTTACAATCTTTATTAGATGAAATTTGGGCATATGAAATGTCTGTTTCACCTTATTTGGCAAAGTCGCGAGGGCAAAAAACCCAAAGGGCGTTAGAGGATATCAGTGAATCAGGGCTTGCTGAGCAAGCAGCTCAATACAAAGCCTTTATGAGCATGCTGAATGAAATAAATAGCGAAGAACTAAGCCATTCAGAAAACATCTCCTTATTAATGCAGAAGTATCGACTTCAAAACTATATCGACTCTTACACATTTAAAGAATATCTCGTTCCAATTACCGCTGAATATGGTTTTCATAGTGCAATAGGCAATAGTGCTAGCAATACAAAAATCAAAACCGATGAGCAACTCAACAGCTACATGATGTTGCTCTCTGAAATACCAGATTACTTTGCTCAACAAATCGCTTATATGAAAGAAGGTATGCGAGTAGGCCAAGTGCAACCCAAAGCTGTCTTGAAAGGCTTCGAAGAATCGGTTTCTGCATTCATTGCTGAAACACCAGAAGATAGCCTTTTCTTCTCTCCTTTTGCGAATATGCCCGACAGCTTAAAAACCGATAGAGATATGAGTGAAGCGAAGGCAGAAATTGAAAAGGTCAATCAAGCTTACGTTGATTTTTATCACTTTTTAAGTGACGAATATATCCCTGAAGCCAAGCGTGATATTTCAGTCAAAACATGGCCGAATGGCGAAGCTTTCTACCAGAACAGAATCAAGCACTTCACTACCACCGACCTCACAGCCAAAGAAATACATGAGATTGGCCTAGCAGAAGTCGCTCGTATCAGAGCTGAAATGCAAGAAATAGTCGACGCTCTGGAATTCGATGGCGATATTAATGAATTTATTGAGTTTCTTCGTACTGATCCGCGTTTTTATGCGCAAACACCAGAAGATCTGATCATCACGGCGTCGTATATCGCCAAACAAATGGATGCTCAACTACCGAAACTTTTTAAAAAATTACCACGCACGCCATATGGCGTTGAAGCTGTACCAGACAGCATAGCGCCCAAATATACAACTGGCCGATACATATCACCCAGTTCAGATGACCGTCCAGGTTATTATTGGGTAAATACTTATGCCCTAGACAAGCGTCCATTGTATGCATTACCTGCCTTAACCTTACATGAAGCAGTACCCGGTCATCACCTGCAAATTTCTTTAGCGGCAGAAATGGACGAACTACCTGATGTACGCCGTTCAACCTATATATCAGCTTTTGGTGAGGGTTGGGGCTTGTATTCAGAATACCTTGGCTTAGAAGTTGGTATTTATGAGGATCCATACGATAACTTTGGTCGTTTGAGCTATGAAATGTGGCGCGCCTGTCGTTTAGTTGTTGATACTGGCATGCATATGTTTGGCTGGAGTCGAGACAAGGCACTCAGTTATATGATGGAGAATACGGCATTATCCGAGCATAATGTACGCACAGAGATTGACCGCTATATCTCGTGGCCCGGACAAGCTCTCTCGTATAAAATTGGTGAGATAAAAATTAAAGAATTGCGAAAGAAAACAGAATTAGCCTTAGGCGAAAAATTTGATGTTCGCGATTTCCATGATGCGGTATTAGCACATGGCTCTGTGCCCTTGTTCGTTTTAGAACAAAACATCGACCAATTTATTGAAGATAATCGCTAAACAGCAAACATCACAAACCTTGAAATTTACGATATAGATCAAGCTCTTGCTAAAAGGGCTGATCTATATATTGTTATTTTCGATTCAAAAACGGTCGCACCTCAACACTCCCTAGGATAAACTTAGTGACGAGTGTGATCATGATGATACACAAAACGTGAAACGGATAATTTCCGTTTCGAAGTCGACATTCCTCACAAGGAAGTAAAATGAAAAAAGTGATTATTCCTGTAGCACTTATCGCTGCGATTGGCCTAATTGGCCCTAAACTAGCCGGTTCAAGCTATAACACCCAACTCGATGAGTTTGTTACCAGCGTAAATGACATGCCAGGTTATACGGCGACGATTAACGAGCGCACCCAAAATTGGTTCACTAGCTCTTCAGTCATAGAGTTTGGTCTCGATCCAGCAATGTTTGAAGATGAAGCGTTGCCTGCTGAACAAATGGAAATGTTTCAAGATCTTACCTTCACGTTAAATGTAAATGCCCAACACGGTCCAGTGCTTCTTCTCAACGGCTTCAGCTTAGGGTTAACCGCAGTAAAAGCAGAAACGGATCTAGATACATTCCGCGATAGTTTGCAATATGCTGGCGATCAGAGTTTTTACACTATCGCAGGTAATGTTGGTTTTACGGGTTCATTCAATGGTACTGACACCATCCCTTCGTTTACGCAAGCAGAAGGTACAATTGATGGTGGCTCACTAGAGTTCAGTGGCTGGAAGGGTGAATTTTCTGTGTCCAGCTCGAACACTATTTATGACGGTGCTATGGACTCATTCAAGTTCGCTGCACCAGACGCTGATACAGAAGTTACGATATCCACGATAACGATGGAGTCCTCGCTCGAAGGTTCTTTCGCTGCGGCTATGGAGAACGTTCTCTATAACTCTAATGCGAAGTTCGTAATGGGAGAGCTCGCTGTTTCTTCACCATTAGAAGAAGCCAACATGTCGATGCGAAACTTCGTCATTGATGCGGTGACTAAAGTAAATGACGCGGGCACGTTGATGGATATGGATTTAAATTATGCAATGGATGAGCTCAGCGTAGTTGGCGTAGACGCCAAGAATGTACTCCTTAAGACAGAGTTTAACAACCTAGAGAAAACATTCTTCCAAGCTTATCAAGAAGCGAGTATGGACCCTGAGTTGTTGCCAGAAGTGATGGAAACAAAGCTACTTCCTCAACTACAAGCAAACCCTGAGATAAATATTGCTGAACTGTCTGGTCAAATCAATGACGGCAACTTTACGGGTAAGATTCATACTAAGCTCGAAGGTGTCGATGCAATGCCGGCATTAATAACCGACACGAGTTTTTGGATGTCGAAGTTAGTCGTGGATTCTAAAATAAGCATGGATAAAGCAATGGCTTTGTGGATTGGTGAGCAAGCTGTAAGCGCTCAAATGATGTCTGACCCCAATACTGCCGGTATGACAGAAGAAGAAATCAGCGCGATAGCTGCCCAACAAGTTGAAGGCATGATTGGTATGTTTACTCAACAAGGTATGATTACAGTGACGCCTGAAGGTATGCATGAAATGACTTTCACCATGAAAGATGGTCAGGCAATGTTAAATGGTAACCCAATGCCTCTACCTTTCTAAGTGACACGTCATATAGCTAAACAGCATTGTTGTTAGCGGATAGTCAGTAGAAAATCTCAGCCCAGCATGTGCTTTCACCTGCTGGGCTTTTTTAGCGTTTGGTTTTCGGCCTTTGTTTAGGACCTTGGTTTTAGCATTGCTTTTTAGAGCGTAATTTTTACTGCATCCGCTACTTGTGTTGATAAACGGATCGCGGCTTCAACACTCTCAGCTCGCGCCAATCCGACCCCCATTCGCCTACGCCCAGCAACTTCTGGTTTACCAAATAATTTAAGGTCGGTATTGGCTACACTGAGAGCTTCAATTAAGTTTCCGAAGCTCACTTGTGTCGAATTTCCTTCTACCAATAACGCTGTTGACGCCGACGGTCCATGGAAATGAATGTTCGGGATTGGCAATCCTAAGAATGCTCTGGCGTGCAAAGCAAATTCAGATAAGTCTTGAGAAATAAGCGTGACCATGCCAGTGTCATGAGGTCTTGGCGATACTTCACTAAAGAAAACATCATCACCTTTGATAAATAATTCAACACCAAACAATCCTTTTCCACCCAGCGCTTGAGTCACTTTACTCGCAATCTCTTTTGATAATGCCAAAGCTGCATCACTCATCTGTTGTGGCTGCCATGATTCACGATAATCACCCTCTTCTTGGCGATGTCCGATAGGCTCGCAAAAGGATGTACCACCTTGATGACAAATGGTCAGCAAGGTAATTTCATAATCAAAATTAACAACCGATTCAATGATGACTTTTCCTTTACCTGCCCTACCACCCTCTTGTGCATATTTCCAAGCTTGTGCAAGTTCAGATTGGTCTTTAACAAAAGATTGTCCTTTTCCTGACGAACTCATGATGGGTTTAATAATACATGGAAAGCCAATGCTATCAGCCGCTGATACAAAGTCGTCATAGTTATCTGCAAAAGCATATTGAGAAGTTGGCAGGCCTAAGTCCTCAGCAACCAAACGGCGGATCCCTTCACGATTCATAGTTAAGTGCGCCGCTTTAGCCGACGGAACCACATGAAAGCCTTCATCCTCTAAATCGAGTAAGGTTTGTGTGGCAATGGCTTCAATTTCGGGAACAATAAAGTCTGGTTTTTCCTCTAAGGCAATCTTGCGTAGCGCGTCACCATCGAGCATTGAAATACAATAGCTGCGATCGGCCACCTGCATACCTGGGGCATTTTCATAACGATCCAACACAATCACTTCACAACCTAAACGCTTTAATTCAATCACCACTTCTTTACCCAACTCACCGCCGCCACATAGCATGACCTTCGTTGCTGTTGAAGAAAATGGGGTACCAATATTTGTCATGACGATCCTTTTTAATTAATTTGGGCGCTCAGCACTATGAGCCTAATTGAGAGTTTGTTGCGTATCAAAACTTAATACTACACCTGATTAAACTCGATCAAAATATGCCGCACAGTTTCATTATAAAAACTTACCTACTGATACTTAGCTTATCACTCAGTGCATGCAGCCCAAGTATTCAGGGCAATAATACGAGCTCAAAAGTACCTAAAGAAGAATATAGAATGGCTTGGTCGAGTTTTATGACTAGCACTATCATCAGCGATAGCGAGACCATTGATGTGCAAAGTATTGCCGAACAATTACAAAGTTTAGTCAATGAGAATAGTCAAGCATGGCTAGGTGCTAAAGCATATAAGAACTCCGAAGTATTGACGCCCGCGCTGTCGGAAAATAACGCGAAAAGAGAACGCCAGTACAATCGGTATAAGTTACTTTTGTTTCAGCTCGCGACCACCTACGGGAAGAAAGAGTTACATCGTATATCTCAACAAGTGAGCCCTTATGATCCAAAGCAAGCCGCTGACGAGGCTATATACATTGCTTCTTTAGAGCATTTACTCGAGACCATGCCTGTATTAGAAAACGGAGGGTTGGAAGTATATTACGCCGACAACGCTGAAGGCGTATTTGCATATTCGAGACAAAATGGTAGCGCGCGAGCATATATCGCATTGAATTTCTCCTTTAATACACAGGAAATGCCACTGCCATTTGGTTTCATGGCATCAACAAAAGTAGCCGTTTGGCAAAGTGACTCCGTTAGTGCGTCTGGTAACGATATTGAGCGCTTTGTCACACAACAAGCCATCAGTGTTCAAGCCTTCTCTGGAAAAGTAGTGATAGTAGAGTGACAAGTTCAATCAAGTCAGGAAGTTGCAGAAACCCATCATCTTGTATAAGTTAATGTATATCACGTGTTGCCCATATTAGAATATTGAGCACTGACAAAGAAGTGAATATTGCCAAATCATTTTAGTGAGCAAGCAATCAGTTTTTGTGAATCCTTACCTGGTCCAGCACTGCTATTGGGCCCAGACAAACTGTGCCACATCAACACTCACCTACTCGGCTTAAACCTGGGTGATGTCAAGCTCTCAGAGCTCATCAATACTGTGAGAGATTCTTTACAAAACGCTATCCATGAGGGCGCAAGCCCGATTGCGAACACGTCTTTTCGGGCGATAGAAACACAAAAGCAAACATACCTAGTGTCTTTGAGTAGTTCAGCGCCAGTTGAGCAAGGAAAGCGCTATAACGCGATGGTGAAGGCCCTTCATCGAATGAGTGAAGCTGTCTTAATAGTTGATGAGTTTGGCTATATTGATTTTTGCAATGATACTCTGTTCCAACTATTTTCCTATTTAGAAAGGCCAACCGTAGAAGGTCAAAGAATCGGAAATTTGTTTACGCTCATAGCGGAACAAGTGCTGTCAGAGAACCCAAAGCGAGCAAAAGCATTCGGCAGGTTACTCAAACGAAAATTGAAACAAAAACAAGCGATTAACTTTTCGTTTAAGAATACAGATAGTCGATATATTGAATACCGAGATACCGTATCTGAAGCTGGTGAACGGATTTGTATGTTTATCGATGAATCTTCGATTATGTTTTTACATGAACAGCTTGAACTTGCTTATACGGAATCCCTCAGCCTAAGTAAGGCTAAGAGCAGCTTTATGGCAGCAATGAGTCATGAAGTGAAAACACCGCTGAATGCGATGATCGGGATTTTAGATCTTTGTGCATTAGAGCCTCAATTCGCAAAACACGAATACATATCAAGACTATCAAGCAGTGCTGACCATCTACTTCGCTTAGTGAACGACGTACTCGACTTCACTAAGTTCGATGCTGAAAAAGTCAGCTTGTCTAAGGTTCGGTGTGAGGTGCGCCCTCTGTTTGAGCAAATAGCGCTTGATCAGATTGCATTGTGCGAACACAAGGGGATTCACTTATCTTTATTTATTGACCCTGAATTACCTACCCATATTGAAGTAGATGACATTCGAATTTCGCAAATTCTCAACAACCTGATCAGCAATGCAATTAAGTTCTCACCAAACGAACATGGTCACGTTTCAATTAGCATAGAAAAAAATTCAGAATCATCATTCTTGTTAAGCGTTACAGATAATGGGATCGGCATTGCAGGTGACAAACAAGAAACCATCTTCGAAAGCTTCTCACAAGCATCAACTGACATACACCGCACCTTCGGTGGAAGTGGCTTGGGTTTAAGTATTTGTAAACAAATTTGTGACTTAATGGAGGGCAAAATTGAAGTGGATAGTGAGTTAGGAAGAGGAACACAGTTTTCTGTCACGCTGCCACTTCATACAGACGATGAGCCCTTTAAGCAGAGTTTACAAAAAACCTTGGATTGCTCGAAAACACTGTTAACTAACGACGCTAAATTCTATGACTCACTGCAAAAATATCAGCCTTATTTTGATAGCGAATTCGTATTTATTGAAAATATTGAAGATATCAGTAGCGCAAACAAGGTAATTATAACGAACAAAGAAATCCACCATGGCGAGCCGCAAAACAGTCTTTTCCATTTGGGATCAAACCCCTACTCTTTGGGTGGCTCAAGTTCCGCCATTGTAAATAGAAGTCCATTGCTACTTACCCAAATCGTACATTGCTTACAAAGTGGAACGAGCCAAGATAACTCGTCTACTAAAACTGTCGATACAAGTACTCTTTTTGAGCATACACACACCTCGATACTGTTTGTGGAAGATAACCCAAACAATTTATTTGTCATTAAAGAACAAGCAAAAGCCTTAGGCTTAAACGCACACTTTGCCCACGATGGACACTCAGCTCTTGAGTGCTGGCAAAAGCATGAGTTTGATGTGGTTATCACTGACTATCAAATGCCAGGCATGTCTGGTGCAGAGCTCATCTCTACACTGAGATCCTATGAATCAAGCTATGGATTACCACCCAATAAGATGTTTGTTCTTACTGCAGATAAAACTGAAGACTGCGAGTATGAATGCAACAAGGCGGGTGCCGATAAAATCATCATGAAACCAATTTCCGTGACAAAGCTGCACGCACTGATAGGTTTGGTAAGTCCAGAAAACGGCGAAGATAAAGCAATAGAGACCACAACTAGCCTTGAAATCGACGATACTGCCTCTTTTGAAGAGCTTGACTTTGCATGGGACACAAAGAGTGTTTTTGATATATCAGTCATCCATGAAATACTGGACGAATCTGATGTTGGGGAGATCGCTGATTTCCTAAAAATGTATATGGACAACATTGAGCAATCTGTTATTCAATTGGAGTACGAGATTAGCTCAGGTAAGTTTTCTCAAGCTGGTAAAACTGCACACAGTATGAAAAGCAGCGCGAAAGTTGCGGGAAATCATCCCATGTTTTTGAGTTGCGAAAAACTAGAAGACTTGTGCAAAACCGGCAATGCCGAGGAAATAGGTCAGTTGTTTATGCAGGTGAAAAAACAACTCGACGACTCTTTAATTGACATCAAAAATTGGATCCGCAATGAAATCGACGATTAAAGACTACAAAATAGTGCTGTATGTGACCGACATGGAAAATGATAAGGTCATGTTTGAAAAAATTAAGCAGTACTTCGAAAACTGTGAAGCATGTCGCAGTTTAAAAGAGTTATGTCGTCATCTCACGACCAAAAACACGCCCACTGTTTTCTTGATGACGGGTGATAATCTCGAAGAAAGCATGCTCAATTACTATCGGTCATTGGACGCAGTAAAAGACTACACCGTTTGTGAACACAAGGTGGTTTCTCTCATACCACTTAAATCAGAAATTGATGCCTTTGAAGCACATCGATGCAATGCAATTGACGACTATTTGATTGCCAGACCTCTGTATGAAGCGAATAGAATCGTCCTCATTATCGAGCACTTATTGTTGGAGTTAGGCGTATCGCTACCGTCCATGCGTGAAGAACAGCTCAGTAAAAGACTAACGAACAATGTAAGTGAAGAATTCGCTGCTCTTATGTCTCGGTTACTAGAAGATAAAAATCAAATTGAATTGTCATTCAAAAGCTCAATTGAAGATATTGAGACTTGTTTGAACCAAGCTGATAAAAAAATCCAACAACATCAAGCGGTCGACCTTGATCTGAATAAACTACAAGAAACCCTCAAACAAATACGTTCAAATGAAATTCGCCCAAAACTACTGGAATTGCAAGCAAAGGCCATTTCATTGCTTGAAAAAACCATCACTTTTGGCGCCTCAGGAAACGCTGAAGATGAAACAGACACTGCAAAGTCAGATGAACCCACGCCAGTATTTAATCGCCTTTATCAGCAAGATATCAATGCGCAAGATGACCCCAACACCAAGCAGTCGGCAATACGAATTTTGTTAGTTGAAGATGATTTGATCAGTCAAAAATTAACCGTGAGGCTGCTAAGTTCATTAAACACAAAAACCGAGCTTGCCGTATCTGGAAGACGGGCTTTAGCAAGCCTCAGCAGCGTAAAATATGATTTAATTTTAATGGACATCAGTTTACCGGATACAAACGGCATTTATATAATGTCGCAAACAAAAACGGAGGGTCATTTAAATTATGACACTCCTATTATTATGCTGACCGGTAGCAAGAGAAAGCAAATAGTGGCTGAAGCACTAAAAAATGGTGCTAAAGGTTATGTTGTTAAACCGCTGACTAAGAAAACCATACAAGCCATTTTCGAGAAACACCTGCCTCATTTACAATGAGCGCCTTGGCAGGACCATAAGCCCAAAAGCACACTATAGGTTTATCTTCGCCCCACCGAAAAATAAAAAACCCTTTTGTAAAACTCATCCGTTGGTAAGCAATAAGAAGCACATAAAATCCATACCTCACTGTAAACAAATAAAGGGGTGGATTGTGAATTAAGCTAACCAAAGGATGACTATCATGACTAAACAACACCGACTGCTAAATACACAGAAGAATCTAGCTAGCATTAATCAAACAAGACCTTATCCTGTGCGCTTTAAACGAAGCGTTCTGGTAGCGGCTACCAGCGCAGCAATCGTATTTTTGAGCGCTTGTGCAGCACCTGAAGACAAGTCTACTCAGCAAATTCAGGAAAAAGAACAAGCGGCTAAAGCTGAACAAACAGCGCGCGCACATGAACAAAAACAAAAGGCATTAAGAGCTGAGGCAAACAGAACCCGAGATATCGCTTCGATCATGCGCTCCGCACCGCAGCAAGAACAAGCGTTCATGAAAATGGTTTCTCGCCCAATGCCACCAGAGTTTGATAAAGATGTGCAATGGCAGGCAACACCAAGCAATGGTGAGAAGTATGAGTCGCCCGAAATTAACGAGGTGAAGATAAGTGCATTGGAGCCAGTCTCAACCTTTTCTATCGACGTTGATACTGGCAGCTATACGAACACGAGACGCATGTTAAATCAGGGCTATTTGCCACCGGCTGACGCGGTAAGAATTGAAGAGTTCATCAACTATTTCGACTATCAATATGAGGCTCCTCAGACAATCGATACGCCGTTTAGTGTTAACACAGCAGTTTCTGAAGCGCCATGGGATAGCGAGCGCCACATTCTCAGAATTGCGCTAAAGGGCTATCAAGCCGAACTGAGTGAATCGAAAGGCAGCAACTTAGTATTTCTACTTGATGTTTCTGGCTCAATGAACCAAACAAACAAGTTACCACTGTTAAAGCGCTCTCTCACCATGTTGACCAATCAACTTAACAGTAAAGATAAAGTGTCTATTGTTGTCTACGCCGGCGCATCAGGCGTGGTGCTCGAGCCAACTGATGGCAATAACAAGCTAGCGATTCAACAAGCACTGGATAAACTCAGTGCTGGCGGTTCAACCAACGGTGCAGCAGGCATAGAACAAGCCTATCAATTAGCAGAGAAAGCCTTTATTAAAGGGGGGGTGAATAGAGTTATCCTGGCAACTGATGGCGACTTTAATGTTGGCACTGTTAACCACGATGCACTCTTGAACCTAATCAAACAGAAGAAGCAAAAAGGCATTGCCCTAACCACCCTTGGTTTTGGCCAAGGTAACTATAACGACCATTTAATGGAGCGGTTGGCAGACGCCGGAAATGGTAATTATGCTTATATTGATACAATTAACGAAGCACGCAAAGTCCTAGTTGACGAGCTACAATCGACCATGCAGATAATCGCGAAAGATGTCAAAATTCAGGTTGAATTCAACCCAGACAATGTGGCGGAATATCGTCTGATTGGTTATGAAAACCGCCAACTTGCTAACGAAGATTTTAATAATGATAAAGTGGATGCGGGTGATATTGGCGCTGGCCATAAAGTGACGGCGCTGTACGAAATTACCTTGAGCGATAGCAAAAATAAATTCAACGATGAACGCCGCTATACCAGCTCGGAGTCAAGTCTGAAAAAAGCGACTGAATCAGATAACACCGCCGACGAATTAGCATATGTTAAGCTACGATATAAACCAACTGATTCTGATACTAGCCAATTAATTGATACGATAGTGAAAAAGCGGGATATAAAAACATTCGCCCAGCAAAGTAATGATTTTAAGTTTGCAAGCGCAGTCGCGAGCTTTGCTCAGCGCTTAAAGAACAGTAAATACGCAGCGAACATCGACTATCAGTGGATTACCCAAACTGCCTTGCAGACAAAAGGCAAAGATGAGTTTGGCTACCGTAGTGAGTTCATTCAGTTAGTGCGAAATGCAGAGCAACTAAGTGCCCGAGATGTCGTTAGTGCGGATAGTGAACGACTTAGCCAAATGAGGAAGTGAGTGGACGAACTCTCAGATGAATTGTTGATGAAGCGTTATGCAAATGGTGATTTTGCAGCCTTCGAGACTTTATATAAGCGTAACAAGGGCGGTGTGTATCGCTACTTGTTGCGCCAATTAAAACAACAGAATTTGGCTGAAGAGCTATTTCAAGAAGTGTGGAGTGCGGTCATTGATAGCGCTTCAAACTACCAACAGAGTGCTAAGTTTACGACGTGGCTATACCGCATCGCACGCAACAAAGTCATCGATCAACATCGACATTTAAAAGTGGTCAGTACTGTGATGGCTGACCACGATCAAGTTGAAATTGAGGATTCGTCTCAAGATGCTCAAGATAGAAATGATCCACCCAATAGTACTTCGGTTCAAAATGACACTCCTCAACAAGCGCATGAACGAGCTATTCAAGCTGAAGCAATCACACATTGTTTAGAGAAATTGCCAAAGCATCAATTAGACTCGTTTTTACTCAGAGAAGAATCTGGCTTATCACTCAATGATATTGCTCAAATTCTTGATGTAGGACTAGAGGCTGCTAAAAGTCGCTTAAAAACAGCATACAAGAATTTACGTTCTTGCTTAAACCAGCGCGATATTAGGCTTAAACCATAAGGAGCTTCGGAACATGAGTCAGACACCACCAAACGACAAACCCATGAATGAAGATGAAGCATGGGTAAGCAAACAGTATCAAAAAGCGATGCGTGAACAACAAGTAAGCGAAAGTCAGTCTTCGCCTAGTGTTGCTATTGATGACGCTATTTTGGCAAAAGCAAAGCAGGCCAATATAATGCAAGGAGTGACACAACAAGGCGGTACAAAACAAACAAGCACTCAGAAAAAGCCATATTCTTGGCTGCGTTGGCAATACGGCGGTTCCGTGGCAGCCTCTGTGCTTATATTGGTATTTATTTATATTGGCCAGCATGAAAATATGCCCGAACAGGCGGTATTATCAAACCCTACAAGCCCAAGTTCATTGATAGACACTCAAGAAGAATTACTTGCACCCTCGCCTATGCAAACGAGAAATTCTGAAAGCAAATCAATGGAGCTGGTTGCTAACGAAATGGATAGCCTTTCCTCTGGAATGGAAGCACCAATAGAGCTGAGCTTAACAGCGCAAGCGAAAGCTGTATTTACGCAAATGCAAAGTATCAGGCAGGCCGATGAAATTGCAGCTCGAAGCGCCATGGCCATGCAAGCTCGTGCGAAAAAAGAAAGCCAAAGGCGTCTTGTTGAAAAAGAAAAAGTCAGCCTGAAAGACAGTACGGAAAATAAGGAAACGAGTAGCAAGCAAGATGCCAGTGAAGTGCCTCAGAAAGTGGTAAACGCTGAAAATCAGACGCAAGCAAACACAAAAAAACCAGACAGCTACATCGAGTTACAAGTAACCTTGTTCAATATCTTACAAAAACAAAAGTTAACAGAAGAAGACTGGCGCTTGCCTGAAAAATACAAAGCAGGATTAACAGAGAAGCAAATCGCAATACTGCTCAAAGAGGAATAAGGAGCCTGAACGCCGCTTAAATAAGCACCTCAGTCACAATTAAGCCTCATAGTATTAACAACACAACCGATATGTGTATACTAGTTTTCTTCTTTTACACCTTGATAGGCCATTGATGTTTGCATATGTAGCACGACAAGCGATTTACGACACGAAGAAAAACGTGTTTGGCTATGAATTATTATTCCGCGATGGTGTAAAAAACTGTTTCCCTGATATCTCTCCAGACGAAGCCACAAGCAACATGCTAGCCGCCAGTCACTTGTCTATCGGCGTAGAAAGCATCACTTTCAACAAAGCCGCATTTATCAACTTCCATACCGACACTATTATTTATCGATTTCCGTCTACGCTAGACCCCAAAAATGTCGTTATTGAAATTGTTGAAACGGTCGATGTCAGCCCTGAATTGGTAAAGGCTTGCGAACAAATCCATGAAATGGGTTATAAAATTGCGCTAGATGACTATGACTTTAGTGCTCATTGGCAGCCACTCATGCCCTTCATATCGTATATCAAACTGGAAGTTGAAGCGGTTGACTTAACAAATCCAAGTGTCGTTGACCAAATAGACGCCTTTAAGAAACAAGGTATAACATTAGTCGCAGAAAGGGTCGAAACTCATGAAGAGTTCGAACGCTTTAAAGAGGCTGGTTTTCACTATTTTCAAGGTTATTTTTTATCTAAACCAGAAGTGGTAAAGCATAAAAACATTGATATCTCGATGACCTCTGTCGTCGAACTTTTACGCATTAGCGTAGCAACGACCTTAGATGTGCAGAAGGTCACTGAAGTGTTTGAAAAGGATGTAGGGCTTACATTTAAGCTAATGCGCTTTATCAACAACCCCAGTGTAAACAAACGCAACAAAATTGAGTCTTTGTCTCATGCCCTAAAGTTTTTAGGTCATGTTGAACTGAAAAAGTTTATTGCCTTGTTAACACTTGCTAATTTGAAAGGTAACAAGCCCGAAGACTTATTAGTTTCAAGCTTAACCCGAGCACAATTCTGTAAGTTAGTGTCATCTAAAATGGGCATTGCTGAAGATCCACCAAATAGTTTTATTTTAGGTTTGTTTTCGCGCACTGATGCTTTGCTCGATATGCCCATTGAACAGGTCTTAGAGAAGTTACCTTTCACTGAAGTCATCAAAAATGTACTGTGTAAAAAAGAGCAAGAGGATGAACTCGCTCAACAATATCAATTGTGCGTCGCGTTTGAGACTGCAGATTGGGCTAAAATTGAAGCTTTCGCTGAAAGAATTAATTCACCAATGGAAGATCTTTTTCAGATGTACTATCAAGCGACTACTTGGGCGAATGAAATGAAGAGTAGTTTGTAATAAGCATCAAACTACGTTCATAGGCATGCCTGTTTACATTGCCGTTTTTTGCAATTTCTTGTGTTGTTCATTCACCAACATCAAAGCCGCTGAGCTGTATATTTTGTATAGCTCATAATTGAAAATGCCCGCTTTTACTGCAGGGTCGGTTTTCACCCAAGCTTCAGCCGTTTCTAAACTATCGGTATTGAAAATGAATAAGCCTCGTTTTGGCCTCGCCTCAACAAAAGGGCCAGCAACAACCAGCTTCTTTTCTTCTGCTAACTGACTCATATTGGCAAAATGGCCAGCAAATGCTTTGTCTCTTTCCGCTTTATCTTCAACTGTTTTATCGCCGGTCACTAACAGCACCATGACATAAGATTTCATGCCGTAGTCATCCGCTCCCACCGAGGCTGCGAGCTCTTCATCGTATTCCGCATAGCTATTTACACTCATGCATAAACCAAGCATTAATACATAGTATATTTTTTTGAGTCTGTTTTTCATCGTGACGCCGCTCCTAAGTTAAGCCCTTAAACTCAATAAGATAGAGAGCAAAGGTATAAAACCACAGTACATAAGAGCCCTATAAAATACAAATTCAAAATGCACAGACATCAAAAATAAAAACATAATTTAATCATTAACTTGTGCTTTTTGTTCTGGCCTATAGCGGCATTGTAAAACAATTCCTTGATCAAAAAACATAAGCATTTATACTGTATAAATATACATATAAGCTAATTATGATTAGGTGCTAGATGAAATCTCTGCTACATGATTTACAGAAAAAACAACTTGTGTGGACAGCGGCCAAACTAGATCAACAACAGGAGCGTGTTGCTACAGGTTATCAAAAGCTCGACGAAGCACTCAATGGTGGATTTCCACAATCAGGACTAGTGCACATTGCTTCTATTCTAGGGTGTGGCGAAATGCGTCTAGTCGTGCCAGCGCTACTTAACATGCACGAAGACAAGCGCCTATGTGCCTTCATTGCTCCGCCTCATTTATTAAATGCCGAGTTCCTTCTTAGCGAAGGCATCGACTTAGAACGGGTATTAATTATTCAGGCGAATAGCTCTCAAGAAGCGCTTTGGAGTGCAGAGCAATGTGCCAAAAGTGGCGCCTGTAGCGCTGTATTTGTATGGCAAAATACCTTACAACAAAGCCAAGCAAAAAAGTTAGAGCTCGCGGCTTTAAAGGGCCAATGCTTGAACTTCTTTTTTACCAGTGGTCAGCATCAAATTGAGAATTTGCCGGTTAGCTTGTCACTTTCAATGAAGCGAGATAAGCAAATGGTTCAGGTAAAAATCAATAAACAAAAAGTGGGCTGGCCCTTGCCACCATTTACGGTGAAAGTGCCTTTCAAGGCAAAGCTCGGTTCACCTATGCGAAAACCAATGAAAGCTCAACAACACAATGTTGTTGCACTGCATGCTAATCAATAGTTTAAGCAGTCAAACCCTATGCAGTTCGATACCTCTTCATTGTGGATATATATCTACCTCCCGAATTTACAGTTAAATGTCCAAGAAGCGGAAGGTATTCATCTGCAAGAACCAAATACACAAATGGGGCAGCAACGCTCTCAACAAGCTCGGATTGTATATGATCCCAAACTCAATCAGGTCATTCAGCTAAATCGTGCAGCTGCCAAACTAGGCATTAAGCATGGCATGGGTTTAGCGAGTGCAAGTCTACTTTGTGCTGAGTTAGCGGTCAGTGAATACAAGCTTGAACTTGCTAAGCAAACTCTCGAAAGTTTGGCCAATGAATTGTACTTATTAACCTCTGATATCGTTATTGATGAGCCCCACGGTTTGTATTTACGTGCACAAAATATGCTGCGTTTATATGGCAGTTTAGAGCACTACTGGCAAGCGATAAAACGCAGCTTAGCGCAACACTCATTCGACGTTTATTATGCTAGCGCTTATTCTGTAAATGTAGCAAAACTCATTGCGAAACATCGTCGCCGATTCATGAGTGATAACAAAACCTCCATTGCGCAAGAACTCAAGCAATGTACGCTTTCTATGAGTGATATTGATCGTAAAGATATTGAAAAGCTACAACGTGTCGGCGTAAAAACAATTGATGACTTATTATCACATCCCTTATCAGAGCTTGCTACTCGGGTATCTAAATTGAGTCTACACCTAATTGCTGAGCTACGCGGAGAAGCGCCGGCAAAACTTCGTTTTTACCAACCACCCGAGCATTATCAACAATACCTAGAGCTTCTTTACGACATTGAGCTTGTGGATAAACTTCTTCCTGTGCTTGAGCGTTGTTTGCAAACACTTGAATCATATTTGTTAGTACGTAACGCATTAGCATTGAGTCTGACGATTTGCTTACATCAACGAGAACATGAGCCTATTGAACAAGTGATTAATAGTGCGCAGCCTTTGTACAAAAGCGCTCACTGGCTAGATATTATTGCCCTGCGATTTGAGAGCCTTAGCTTAAGCTCAGCGGTATATGGGATTACATTAAGCTGTCGTAAAATTGAAAAAGCCGACCTGTGTGATAGCGATTTTTTCACCCAAAAAAGCACGCATATTGCGGCAATGACTTTGCTTTCTCGCTTGCAAGCTAAACTTGGAGAAGAGCAAGTGAGCTTGCTGCACTACAGCGACGATTATCGGCCTGAGTGCAATAGTCGATACCATCAACAACAGGACAATAGAAAGCGGATAAAGGCCACTAAAATCTACTTAGACAGGCCGGGGTTTTTACTCAAAGAACCTCGCCCTTTACAAGGCAAGGCACAAATCATAGATGGCCCAGAACGCATTGTGTCAGGATGGTGGGATAAACAAGAAATACAGCGCGATTACTTTTTGGCGCAAAGCCAACAGGGACAGCAATTATGGATATTTAGAACACCCAAAGACGAGTGGTTTATTCATGGTTACTTCATCTAAAAACAAGCTACACGCGGCCTTTGCTGAACTCATCTGCCAAACCAACTTTTCATTTTTGGAGGGTGCTTCTCACCCAGAGGAAATGGTTCGCCAAGCTTACTTTTTACAGTACAAAGCTATTGCTATCACCGATGAATGCTCAATGGCTGGCATCGTGCGCGCTTATGCTGAAATTAAACAACATCATCTACCGATTAAACTGATTGTCGGCAGTAAGTTCGTTTTCAATGGCAACATTATTGTTTTACTTTGCCCCAATAAACTCGCCTACAGTGAGTGCTGCCGTATTATCACCAACGCTCGCCGCCGTGCAGAGAAAGGCCACTATGAGCTAAGCGAATGGGACTTAAAATCGGTGAAGCACTGCCTATGTATTTGGCTTCCTAGCGGTGACAGCCAACAAGATCATGATTGGGCAAGATGGCTCAATAAGCACTACCTTGGACGTACATGGCTAGGTATAAAACGTTGGTTAACCGCAAACGAGTACGAGCACATTAGTTATTGTGAGGATATTGCAGAGCGTTTTGACTTAGATCTTGTCGCGAGCTCATGTGCTTTAATGCATGATCCAAGCAGACAAGCCTTACAACATTGCCAACACGCCATCAGAGAAGCTTGTCTCATCCAAGACTTGGGGCGTGAAGCTTTATCAAATCAGGAAGCTTGTCTAAGACCACTGCAAAAGCTAAGTAATTTATACCCGTCAGCCTGGCTCGAAACCAGTGTTAAAATTGCTGATTTGTGTCACTTTGACCTTTCTGAGTTAGCCTATCAATATCCTGCTGAAATATTACCAGCGGGCTCCACACCCGCTATTTACTTACGCGAACTAGTTGAACAGGGCATTGCAAAACGCTTTCCATCTGGAGTTAGTAAGGAGATCCGCGCCACGATTGAAAAAGAGCTCAAACTCATCAATGAACAGGCTTATGAATACTTCTTCCTCACTATTTACGACATTGTTCAATTCGCCAAAGCCAAGCATATCCTGTATCAAGGCCGCGGCTCAGCCGCAAATTCGATTGTGTGTTACTGCTTAGAAATAACAGCGGTAGATCCACGCCAAATCAGTGTGCTATTTGAACGCTTTATTTCTAAGGAACGCAATGAGCCGCCCGACATTGATGTTGACTTTGAGCACGAACGGCGTGAGGAAATCATCCAGTATATTTATCGCAAATATGGTCGAGAGCGCACCGCAATTGCCGCGACCGTGGTCTGCTATCGTTTTAAAAGCGCCTTACGAGAAGTTGGAAAAGTGATTGGTATCAACAATACCGACTTAGACTATTTTATCAAGAATGTGAATCGTCGAGATCGCGAGCTTAGCTGGCAATCTCAATTGACTGAGTTGGGTATTGATCCTGAATCCCCTAAAGGACAGCACTTCATTCATCTTGTTGAACAACTTATTGGCTTTCCTCGCCACCTTTCTCAGCACGTTGGCGGTTTTGTTATTTCCGCAGGTCCCTTGTATGAAATGGTACCCATCGAAAATGCTTCAATGGCAGAAAGGACGGTGATTCAATGGGATAAGGACGACTTAGAAACATTAAAGCTATTGAAAGTCGACGTGCTCGCGTTAGGTATGCTCACGGCTATTCGTAAGAGTTTCGACTTGATTAAACAGCATTACCAGCACACATATAGCATCCCTTTTATTACTGCACTACCGGATGATCAGCAAGTTTTTGCACAGATCCAAAAAGCCGATACTGTGGGTATTTTCCAAATTGAGTCCCGTGCCCAAATGAGCATGTTACCGCGCCTAAAACCCAAGGAGTATTACGACCTAGTAGTGCAGATTGCGATAGTACGTCCGGGTCCGATCCAAGGTGATATGGTGCATCCATATTTACTTCGTCGTGATGGAAAAGAGCAAATTGATTACCCTTCACCAGAGATCGAAAAGGTACTGAAACGCACTATGGGCGTGCCTATTTTTCAAGAACAAGTCATACAATTGGCAATGGTTGCTGCGGGTTTTTCAGGTGGCGAAGCTGACGGTTTGCGCAGAGCAATGGCGAGCTGGAAGAAAAACGGCGACTTATATAAATTTAAACAAAAGCTTACTGACGGCATGACCGAACGAGGTTATAGCCACGACTATGCGCTAAGGCTATTTGAACAAATTTGCGGTTTTGGTGAGTATGGTTTTCCTGAATCTCATTCGGCTTCGTTTGCAGTCTTAGCGTATGTGTCTGCATGGTTAAAGCATTACTATCCCGAAGCATTCTATGTCGGTTTACTGAATAGCTTACCGATGGGCTTCTATTCACCCTCGCAAATCATTCAAGATGCCAAACAGCATGGTGTGAGTACACTGAATTTTTGCGTAAATGCATCAGACTACGATCATGCTTTGCAAACCAAGCATGAACAAAGCCAATCGCTAAGCATTCGCATGGGATTACGCTTAGTAAAAGGCTTGAAGAAAGACTCTGTTGACTATTTAATTAAGCAGCGACCAGAAACAGGTTATCAAAGTATTGCGGAAGTACGTCAACTTGGGCTGCCCTCATCTTGTTTACAAGCCCTAGCCAGTGCAAATGCGTTTGCGCAAATAGCAAACGATCGCTATCAAGCACGTTGGCAACTGATGGACTCGATCCAAGAACTGCCTTTGTTTGCTAACAGCGTAGATGAAATACCACAGCCAAGCTACATTAAACAGCCATCACTATTTGATAACCTAATAGAAGACTTTGCGAGTACAGGTTTATCACTTGAACACCATCCCATGGCCTTATTGCATCAAGCAGCATTATTACCAAGGTTTACCCCTGCGAATCACTTAGTCGACATTCCACACCAGTCATTTATTAGCATTATTGGTGTGGTTACTGGAAAACAAAGTCCGGGCACAGCCGCGGGTGTCACATTCATCACGCTTGAAGATCATACTGGAAATATCAATGTGATTGTTTGGCAATCATCAGCTCGCGCACAAAAGCAGGCCTATATGAATGCCAAGATACTACAAGTGAAAGGCATACTGGAAAGGGGTGATGGCGATGTAGTGCACGTTATTGCAGGTAAGCTTGTTGACCAAACTCACCTACTAGCGCAACTAGATTTAAAGTCTAGGGAGTTTCGGTAGCCACTTGTCTAACTTGCAGAGGTGCTAGGGTCAAGCCATCCACTTTCATCAAATTAGACTGATTCAGAGCTGACTCTACCAATAACATTTTTTGACCATCGGGGTGAATGTCTAAGTGAGGCAATAGCATACTCCCACTCAGGGTCCAGCTTTGTAGATTCTCTGCGGGGGCTTCTTGATTGATAGGGATACTGACCAAGATCGTCTGCTCATCCTGCTGTTCAGTAAAATACAGTATCTCATTGAGCAAACTAAAATTGTTGGTGTTATAGCGCTTAATCTCAGTGATCTTATTCTGCTCCTCTAACTGGGCAGCATTAAACACTGGCTCGGCAAACAACAAACTATCCGCTACGAAAAAGGCCTCATTTGCCTCATTAATGGCTAACCACTTTAGCTGATCTAATGGTTTAAGAAACACCAAGCCTTCGGCAATCAGTTCACTCTTGTTCGAACTCATATCGTGAGCATATATCTTGTTCACCCATTGTGCAGGCTCAGTACTATTCGTGCTCGCTGCAGTAGTAGCGGCGGTTCGATAATAGACTTTTTGACTATCAAGAGACCAAACGGGATTGCTAGGATTGGCTTCTGGCACATTCAAGAAACGTAGCGTGTTGTTTTTCACACTGTATGCAAATAGTCTGCGGTCTAGCTCACCAATGAACGACTGCTCGTCTGGGCTCAAAACCATCGATTCAATAGAGTCTGATTGCGGCAGATTAAAAACTGCTTTTGATTCGCCTTGATTCAAATACTGGTTGAGCTGTAACTTGTCTTCACTCAAGGATAAGAAATACACACCTTCGCCTTGATTAAAGTAACTTGGAAAGAAATCAACGCTAGCGTTAGCAAACTGCGCCGTGCTCATATAGTCAATACTTTGAAACACTGCTGGCCTTTCAATAACATCCACACTTCGCTGCCCTAACTCTTGCACAACAAAACAGTATTCAGCGCATTGACTGATCACTTTGTTAATTGGTTTCGGTAGGCCAGTCCATTCATAAAGACGCTGCTTTTGGATATGTAAATTGAGAAGCGTATTTGAATTGCTGGCGATGCTGACACTTTCGCCCTCAGGTGACCATACAAAGCTACTCGCCGGGCTTGGTAAAGTTTTGGTAACGACTACTTCGCCCACTTCTTGGTTAAGAATAACCATTACAGCGCTATTTGTATGATTTGCCAAAACACCCAACATACGTCCGTCTGCTGATTCCTTGGCCGCTACGACTCTCGCCTCTGCGGAGATTGGCAAGGTGACGATGCGAGATGATTTAGTCGCCAAATCATATTTTATCAAGCCGTAACTCGCATTGCCGTCTTCAGCTTTGGCCTGACCATATAAATAGAGTGACTTGCCATTGTTAGCATAAGACAAAGCTGCAATGTTTTGAGTTAACAAGGCTGGGTCCAAAGCCAAAGTTTGCGAAGAAACTAGGTTTAACTTATCGTCCAAATCAAATAATACGATCGATTCACCACTTTCATCGGTTCTGGTAACAATCGCCTGGCGGCCATCCGCTGACAAAATGCCATTGGTGAAGTCGGCATCCGCCCACGTGAGTCGTTTAGCCGCCCCTTGCCCCAACTCTTTGGCAAAAACCTGTAAATATGACTCATTATTCCCTTGGTGTGAAAACAGGAGTCGATCATTTTTTGATAAGTAAGGACTTACTTCACTACCTTTAATTTGTGTAATAAGTGAGCTTGTGACTTCGCGTTTTGGTGTTAGATCCTTACTTTGAAATGACCCAAATTGAGATTGAATAAGTAAAGTAAGGGCAATGACTAGGACGGCACCAAAAGCATAGAAAACATATTTTGATCGCCACCAATCACCCTGGTGAAAATTGATTTCAACAGGCATTATGAACAAGTAGCCTTTCAAAGGAACCGTTTTTAGGAACTTCGGTGCACGTGCGTTATCACCCAGTGCAATGCGCAGCTTTTTCACTAAGGCTCGAATTGCATCATCACTTGCGGTCTTGCCAGACCACACCTCAGCAACAATTTCTTCGCGTGAAACGATGTGCTCTTTATGTCTGATCAGCAATAATAGAAAAGTGAATACTTGAGGTTCTAATTTGACTGGCTCACCTTTGAAGGTGACATTGCCACTAGGGGTTTGGATCACGAAATTATCAAAGGTGATTTCGCTTTCACCAAAATATTGCAGCAGGGAATCTTGCACTTAGCTTCCTATATGACTTTTTGTGAACGGCTGAAGGCCGCTTATTTACTTATCTTAGGACAGACAAGAAAACTCATGTTCACTATTTAGGCTATCGACTATATCACCAATTTAGATGAACGTGTATGCTTCACCGCTTATTTTTTACTCACCCTTTTTCATGTAAAGGTCGCACATTTACTCTTTAATTTCATCCGTTCGTAGCCATCTTTATTCGCTACTTTCGCCCTCGATGAAGAAATTTTACTTCTTGATGATGCCATGTGACCTTGCGTTTGCAAAATCGGACAATATGTTCACATTGCAATTTCACAAACAGTCTGCAGTTAAAAAGGTGTCAGTTCAAACAAGGCAAAAACCGATAAAAACTCTCCCGAACCTGACAAATGCGAAAATATGTCAGGGGTAAACTAAACGTCAACTCGCAAATGCAAAATAGGTTCTATGGATTGATATGGAAGTTAAAAAAATATAAGTGTGATTAACTCTGCTCTCGTTTTGTCATTTTTACTTTCAAAAATATCGGATAATTTATGATTAATTTGAACGCCCTCATTAGAGATGTTTTGTGTCGCTCATAAAAGATACGCATAACTGAAAATTAAAAATTTCGCATAACCGACAATTTTTCACTCTTAACGTTTTCTGATCTCAATTTTTATAAGAATAAAGCCAAACCCTCAGATCATAATGATGGATCGAATTCTCTCGATTTTGAGCTCAATTTCAATCTGGTTGGTCTTAAGAAATTCGCTACATATAATAAATCAAAGAGCACTAAAATGACGAATAAAGCTGAATTTTTTAAAGTTACGCAAAACCAAAAAAAGAACAGATTCATTGTCTCATCATGAATTGGACTATTTTCTTAACTAGTATGATGAGAATTTTATTCTCCAACAATTACATAAACTTAAACCACCCCAGTAAGCACTTACAAACCATAATTAAAATGATGAAAATATAAGAACAGAAAAGCGTTAGTTTATTGCTCGAACTGGCCGCCTGAGTTGTGATGTCATGGCTAGCAGAACTTATCTTAGGCAGGCTATTTATGCCGTATTTAATGTACCGAGTAGACTAGATGATGATACACACGAGAAATGGCATGCTATTAATCTTTGACATTATATAGTATCTTCAAAAGTCGTTTAAATATTGAGTTGTACAGGGATGACGTCTTACAGCAAAATCATGAAGGACAAAGCTTCTTCACTTACTAAGCAATTATTTCTATTAGGCACATTGTCTATTCTTGGTGCATGCGGGTCAACTCAGCCTTCTAATCAACAAGCCGTTGCCGTTAGTAACGCATCATCACCAACAGAAGCTCGCCAATCAGCATCAAGTATTGATTCTCAAGCAGTGAGCATGCTGATTCAAATATCTGCTTCATTAGCAAGGAAAAATCAGCAGCCTGATGTATGGCGAAAAGATATTAGTAATTATGAATCACAAAAAGTGGCAAGAGCGACATCGAAGTATGTCGACTTATCTGACCGAGTTCACACAATCTCAGATGCAAACAAATGCAGCACTCGGCATTTAAGAATTATCAAACAAGCCATGGTTTACCACCCTAGCAGCCTACCCATGTTATCTGTTTTGTTGGATTGTGCTAATCAATACGACATGGTTGACGCTCAAAACTCAATCGCCGACAGTATTGTATCAATTAGCAGTGAACTCATAGGAAGCAGTCAGAATGGTTTTTCTGACAACACACCGCTGAAAGTCCGTGAAGTCTATGAAGCGGAGTATTTGTTGGATTTAGCGGGTATTGATCTATTTGATACAGAAATGGTGGTCGAAAAAGATCGCATTCTTATCATGCACCATGGCATCGACTCTGTCACAAACCAATATTCATTAACCTATGCAGATCAAACAGACTTCTTTATATCCTCAATCAAAGCCACTCTGAGCGACAGTGAATTAACTTACTTTGATGATATCTCCTCAATCATTGATATTAAGAAACAAGCACTTTTATCTTCGCAACATTATGCTGTGCAAATTGATAGTTACCGGAACATGCTGTTCGATGGCGAGTACGAAGAACTCCTTGAAACCATTAACACCAGACAACATGACACTCCCTTAGCGCTGGCATTTCGTGCGCAGGCACACATGGCATTAGGTACGTTCGATGCTCAAGTTAATGTACAGGATGACCTTGTCTACTATGCAGAGTTAGGTATTCCAGAATTACAATCTGTGGCAAGCCAAGCGCTACTTAGAATGGACGTTGAAGGTAATGTAAGCATTGTCAGTCAAGCCTTTATGCGAACCGTTGATAAAATTGGCTTGGAGAATGCCAGCTATCTTTGGGTTCGCACCTTTTTAGCGGATTCAGAATTCAATCTTTACTTAGACCTCTTGGCGAAACAACTTGATACTCATGTTGTTGACGCTTGGAAGCTATCACTCACGAATTTTGCTGGCACGCGACCACTATTATCAAGCTCGTTACGAAAGCGAATAAAGGATTTTTACACTGTATTGCAAGCGCATCAGGCTAGCGATATCGCAATGCAAGGGACACCACAAAAGTGAACACAAAAACAATGATTAACACCTACAAACTACTTTTTGCCAATATACTTGGCTTCTTCGTTATAACTTCATTCTCAGCCAGCGCGCAAGTAATCGAATCCAATAGCTTCCAGTATGAAATAGATGAAACACCAGCTTGGGTAGAAGTTCGCGCCAAGAGGAGTTATGAAGTAGATGCAGGCTTTGGCATAAACTATCAGTTATTAGATTCACAGTTTCTCGTACAAGGCGACGTTCGCCAAAGTTACCGACGCACAGTACATACAATTAGTTCAGAACAGGGCTTGCAAGATGGCGCTCGCTTAGAGGTTAGTTTCAGCCCTGATTTTCAAAATTTAATCTTCCATGACATCACGCTCACGCGGAATGGCCAAGAGCAAAGTATTATTCAATCTGCCGATATTCGTTTGATCCAACCTGAAAGCGAATTAAATATGGGCTTAATAACCGGTCAAGTGACTGCCTTAGTATTACTTTCAGACGTGCGGGTCGGTGATCAAATCGATTACTCGTTTACCATAGACGGTGTTAATACAATCTTTGGCGACAAAGCCTTTACCGGCTACACAACAACTTGGCAGGTGCCTGTCAATGATAGTTATATAACAGTGTTGTCAGATCAGAAGATGCAATACCGAATGGAAAATACGCCAGGGGAAATTCAGGTTAAGCAAATGGATTCGGGATTAACGCGCTACGATTGGACATACCAAGATGTACCTGAGGTAGCGGGTGAAGACAACTATCCATATTGGCATAACCCCTATGGATTTATTGAATTCACCTCTTATCAATCATGGGCAGAAGTAGTTAACTGGGCAACTGAGCTATTTCCATACAGCGATGAATTGTCACCGCAAATCCACGCTAAAAACCAAGAATGGTTAGATAGCAGCGAAAATAAAAAAGATTACATTAATAAGGTGATTGAATTTGCCCAAAATGATATCCGTTACTTAGGACTTGAGCTTGGACAAAATAGCCATAAACCACATAGTCCAATTGAAGTATTCGATAGACGCTTTGGTGACTGTAAAGATAAGGCACTTCTGATTGCTGCCTTACTTCAAGATGCAGGAATTGAGGCTCATGCCGCTTTAATTTCAACAAACCAACGCAAAAAACTGCTCGATGTTTTACCTAGTCCAGGGCAGTTTAACCATGTAGTTACGCGCTTTATTTACGATGGGAAAGAATACTGGATCGATGGCACTAAATCATTTCAGTTGACTGATTTGGACAACAAGAGTATCAATAATTTTCAATATGGCTTGTTGATCAAAGACGACGAGACAAGTTTAGTACCGGTTACGCCGCCGACTCAACATGCTAGAGATGTAACCTTAAACGAACGTTTTGATTACAGCGATAAAACGAGCGATGTGAAAGTGCAAATTGACATAGTCTATACGGGTGCTGAAGCCGAGAGGATGCGAGAATATATCGCCAGTGCCGGTATGAAAGTGTTCCAATCGGAACTATATAACTATTATTTAAGAACCTACCCAACGCTGGTAGAAGAAAGTGATCTCACTAAGTCAGATTCTTATGTAGACAATCGCCTGACTTTCAGTAGTACTTACCTCATGCCGAATCCATTTATTAGTACTGAAGAGACCATCGTCTTTCCCCTATACGGTACCAATGTAAGCTCTTATGTGGAACTTCCTGCTGTTAAGGAGCGTAAGATGCCGATGGCTTTATATGAAGGATTCACCTCGGAACACAATATTGATATTAAGCTACCTTTTTCGATCGGTTGGGAGCTTGAAGATAAAGATCTGACCATTGAAGATAAGGGCATAAGCTATCAACGGAATATTGTTGCTGAGCCAAGCGCCATTAGTGTGTCACATAAATACGCTACAAAATCAGACCACATTGCTGCCGATGATACAAAAGAGCATATTGCTAATATTCGTGATATTAGAGATGCGCTTTACTATTCAGTTGCAGTGCCCAATAAATCGAACTCCGTAAGCAAGTCCTTGCAACAACGCCTTCGTGAGGCATTAGGCAAAAACTAAAATGGGTGCAGAGTTAATTTATTGTTGGTTCTTGAGGCAAGCTTGGCCTAAGATTTAGGCTTAGCTTGAAATAGAAATGTCATGGGTATATGAAGACGTTTATTCCAAGACACTTCATTATGACCCGCGCCTTCATCTTTAAAGGTTAACCAGTCACTATTTGTGTACCCTTTAGTCTTCATTAGTTCGTCAACTAGCACTTGGTAAGGCTCGTAAAAACTATCTAAATCTTCAGTACCAAAATCATAATATATTTTGTGATTCCCTGCTTCCGGGAAATTGTCGCTCATATAGGCCACGATAGAGCCTCCGATACCATTGGATTGCTCGGGGACCCATCCAGGAAAATGAGTTGAGATACAGGCCGCTTTCCCAAACTCATTGGGATATTCGCTCAAGGCATACATAGAAATTAGTCCGCCCATGCTAGACCCCATCAAAGCAGTATCTTCCCTCTTTGTGCTAACTGAATATTTTGATTTTATAAATGGCTTCAGTTCTTTTACTAAAAACTGAAGGTAATTGTCTGCCATAAAATCAATCTCAAGAAAGGCCTCTGGAATGCTTTCTGAGCTATTCTTTGCATACACTTGTGCCTTTTCTGGGAAATACTCCTGGTAACGCGTGTCGTCTAAGCTATCTATGCCCACAACGATAAACGGAGGCACCTTTCCATCTTTGATGAGCTTTGAAACAACTTCGTCCACACCCCACTCTTGTTTGTTCCATGTGTTTGTCGGATCAAACAACATATGGCCATCATGCATATACAAAACAGGGTACTTTTTCTCTACCGTATAACCATCAGGTAACCAAACGTGTACATTTCTTGGTGCGATAAACTCGGATTCAAAGTTTTCAATTGTATGAATGCTACCCTCACTGATTACTTTAGGGATTGGTCGTGCAGCTACACATAGCATCAAAACAGTGATGCAAAGAAGTAATTTATATTTCATCGTCAAAGTTCCTTTTACCTATATTCAACTAAGCTTCTGCCTATTTACATAAAAAAGCCAGCACTACGAAGGTGAATTCGTATGTAATGCTTTGAACATGTAAGAAGGCACTCAACAAAAACACCCTAAAAAAGGGGTCAGTAAAAAAGGGGTCAGAGTGAATTAAAAAGGGGGTCAGAGTGAATTTATTTTTCTGGCTTTGAGTAGGCGCTCACCAATATAAACCTTCAAACGGCAGGGATGCCGTTTGGGAGCGGGCAGGATGCCAACAAGCGTGTTTATATTGGTGAGGGCCTGCTCAACGCTAAATGATAAATAATTCACTCTGACCCCCTTTTTAATTC
>NZ_JAVRID010000030.1:0-647 GCF_031846205.1 Alteromonas sp. W364
GGTATGACTCTTCATGTCAAGTTAAACGAGCAGATCCCGCTCTTTATTTCAGAGCTTCTTCATCAAATAAATTGAGTTAATGCATCAGATGAAGCCAGTAAATTTCGTCGGTTATCATGCTGGTATACGTGGGTTGCTAGTTGCCTAGCCTATCCAACCTTACTGTTTACGACGTCGTACCTATCTTCTCTCTATGCGCGGGGGTTATTGTAAGCCGCAGCCATCAATACCAATCCAACACTTGCCGAAGGTTGTACCGCTTCCGCGGCCTGACCCGACACATTAACTCAAACTCTTTTATGCCGGTACTCGCGCTATTCGCTTGCGAATATCGACAGCGGGCAACACGATTTGCTTGGCGATAGCCCACATGTACGCCGCCATTTCTCGTGCAATGGCGACTTTAATCACGTTGTGATGTTTCCCTTGCTGCATCAGTCGCTGATAGCGCTGACATAATCTAAGCTGCGCTTTCCACGCAGTATCAATGACTATTTTAGGTAATCCTTCTTGGCGAAGCTGGTGCTCTTTAGACACATTGGCAGGGTGGCGATAACTTTGTGCGCCTTCAATCAATAACCGTCGTGCCCGAACATTGCCTGTTTTAGTAATGCTGCCGAGCTTGCGTTTACCACCACTAGAATGCT
>NZ_JAVRID010000031.1:0-633 GCF_031846205.1 Alteromonas sp. W364
CGGGGTGTTATGTGTCGGTCAATTAAAGGAAAGTTGGAATGACAAAGGAAGAATTGGAAGCGCAAATTACTTTAAAAGAGATGTCGGAAAAAGAGCTATTGAAAGCAGAGTTTGACAACTTGAGACCATCTGTTTGGCGGTTTATTTTTACGATGGGCAGTTCATTCTTTTTTATTTCCCTCATGTTTTGGATTGATCCTGACTTTGGAGGGGAGCCAACATCCTTATACCTGATTTTTCTAATTTTACTCATTAATGCTAATACTTATTATGAGAGTGACAAAATTAATAAACGGATAGATATGTTGTATAAGATGTTGAAAGACTGACACTTAACATACGACTCTGGCGCAAGCTCTTTCTTTAAAGAGTCACTCTCATCTGTTTTTAATGAGTTATTTTCGGGTTCGCGAGCATTCGTTGTTTGGTCCACGCTACTAACCATCAGTTGCTGTATCAGCGCCAAACGAGTATTTTTTTACTTAAATAGTTAACGCAAGGAGGCATTAAATGTTTTATCAAAACCGCAAAAACATCAGGCAGCATAACAATCGCATAAACTCACTCCCTACGGTCGCTGGGACATCATTACGTGCGGCGGCACGCAATGCTGCCCGTTATGCGGGGTGTTAG
>NZ_JAVRID010000032.1:0-503 GCF_031846205.1 Alteromonas sp. W364
AAGGGAGTGCGTTTATGCGATTGTTAGATTTGTGATGTTTTACGCGCTTTATCAACAACATCCATTGTCACCTTGCGTTAACCATTTAGGTAAAACATTACTCGTTTTGAGCAAAGACAACAACTGATTTATCTTAGGCGAAGAACAGACATGATGCGCTCGCGAAAACGAGGTGAAGTTTCTGATATAAAGATGAGAGGGACTCTTGAAAGAAAGAGCTTGCTCAAATGTGTCGCGACGAACTCAGATGCTGTTTAGCGAAGACCAGTGAATAAATGCCCGCGAACATGGAGCACAGTTTCTATTAGAAGATGAGGTAACAAGGAAAAAGGGAGAGCTTTAGTAAATGCTAATGAGGCAATGACTAAACAACAGTGCGCTCGCGACCCTTGAATCAAAATACTAACGAAGAAAGACGAAGAGCGATTGGCCCTGTTGAAGCCGAAACTTGGCTAGTTACGTTGTGCGCTCTTAGCTTTTTGTTGCGTGCTTTTCTAGCACAC
>NZ_JAVRID010000033.1:0-493 GCF_031846205.1 Alteromonas sp. W364
CATAACCGGTTTGTGGCGCTCTTCCACAAATCCGGTTGATGGATTTGTTATGTTTATCGCTTAACATAAATAGTAACCGTTTCACTTTCGGCTGATTTATAAAAGTAATAATTTTCATAACCTGAATGATTGGCTAACCCTAATGCGGAATCAAGTTCAGTCACGTTTACAGCAGGTATTATTCGATCATAAAAGCAATTACTAAATTCATATTCAAAGCCATTTGGGTTATTAGACAAGTCAAAATAACTTATGCTGATGCCAGTAAATGCCTCAGGCCCAAAAACCTTCTTTGTTAAAACTGGAGTGAGTGGATCAACCCCTCTACGGCTCAGGCATTCCAGTTGCGACTCATTGACTAATACGGGAACGATGCCGCCATCTTGTTTAAGGCTTCCGGGAGCTAAAAAAAGATAAATATTTAGTGCAACCGATACAATAATTACGCCTATCAATACCTTGTTTATAAAAACCTCCAAACCACAACAAACAC
>NZ_JAVRID010000034.1:0-437 GCF_031846205.1 Alteromonas sp. W364
TATAACACGTTGCATAAGCGGCGCTGGCCGCTCTTGCCAGGGTCCGTTTCATGCTATTGTTAATTCTTGCCCGCATAATTTACTCCCTTAAAACCTAGTTGCGTAGCGTTAGCGCAGCCCACCTTAATAAAACCACCTTTCAACAACGAAGCGCTTTATCACGCTGCTCATTCGAGCGAAACTGCCGCGATCTGAAAATAACCTTGCGGCTCGAACGTATATTTTTAATCTTGTTTGAATCTACTGGTTGTTGACGAATAATTCAAGGTCACAGCATGGCGAAAAACGACCTTGAAGAAACAACCTCCTTTTGTATGAGTCTGAGATGAATTTTCAACAATCAAACGTTGCTCGCGCACCTTGCTGAGCTGTAAAAACACCGTTGCCAATACTCAAGCTTATTTCAACAAATCTGCAAACTACCGGGGCAATTAACA
>NZ_JAVRID010000035.1:0-424 GCF_031846205.1 Alteromonas sp. W364
AGTCTTGTTTATATGAAGAAGAAACGACACCACTTAAACTGTTTTAACGCCCACAGGCGATAAAATGGGGCTATAGCTCAGCTGGGAGAGCGCCTGCCTTGCACGCAGGAGGTCAGCAGTTCGATCCTGCTTAGCTCCACCAGTCTTTACCTACAAACACTTGCTGAGCAAGTGGGCGCGCAAATTGGCTTTACCGCAAGGAAACCTTGCTGACCATTTACTGCTCGCTAAAGGGAAGATTTTAGGCTTGTAGCTCAGCTGGTTAGAGCGCACCCCTGATAAGGGTGAGGTCGGCAGTTCAAGTCTGCCCAAGCCTACCATTTGCTGGTGAAACGTGTGTCGGAGAAACAACCTTAATGAATAAGCATGATGTGTTTATCCATTAAGGTTTTTTAAACCTTAATGTTAGGTGCTTGCACTTAAT
>NZ_JAVRID010000036.1:0-408 GCF_031846205.1 Alteromonas sp. W364
GCTCTTGCCAGGGTCCGTTTCATGCTATTGTTAATTCTTGCCCGCATAATTTACTCCCTTAAAACCTAGTTGCGTAGCGTTAGCGCAGCTACCCTCAATAAAACCACCAAACGACGACGAAAAGCAGTTTCATTGAGCTCGTTCCTGTGAAACTGCTGTGATGTATTTATGACCTAGCAGTTCGCACCTTTTATTTTTATCTTTCTTAAATCTACGGAGTGTTGACGAGAAATGCAAATTCACAGACTGGCGACAAACAACCTTGAAGAAACAACCTCCTTTTGTATGAATCTGAGATGAATTTTCAACAATCAAACGTTGCTCGCGCACCTTGCTGAGCTGTAAAAACACCGTTGCCAATACTCAAGTTTATTTCAACAAATCTGCAAACTACCGGGGCAATTAACA